>CAYZFR010000182.1:0-1613 GCA_964477875.1 uncultured Myxococcales bacterium | reverse complement strand
GTCCACGGTGCTGGACGTGTAGCGGACGGCTTCGAAGGCCACACCGTAGGTGGCGGCGTCGTAGTCGCCCTCTTCGATCGCCATCCACTCGACGTCAGCCGAGAAGGGTCCCATCAGCCCGTCGAGCCGCTCGACGCGAACCTCGAAGCCGGTACTGGTGACATTGCGAACCCGAACCACGCAGGGCGACTGCTGGTCGTCATTGACCGGCGTGCCGACGACCACCGGCTGAGTGAAACCAGCGCCGAGGCTGACCGGTGACCACAGATCAGTGGCCAGCAGCTGGCCGTGCTCGAGAGGCACCGAGGGTGCTCCGGTCACGGTGACGCTCACCGTCTCCTCGGCGGTGCCCAGCGGCCCGGTCGCCCGGAGCGTGTACACGGTGCTGGCCGATGGCTGCACCTCGAGAGCTCCGGACGGAGCCAAGCCTTGGGCCACGCCGGGGTTGATCTCGACGCTCCAGGCATTGGACACGTCCCAGCTCAGGGTCGTCCGTCCGTTGAGAACGAGCTGGGTGGCGCTGGCGTCAAAAGCATCGATGGTCGGCGGGCCGGTCACCGGGGGCCCGAAGGCCAGGAAGGCCACCTGCTCCGTGGTGTGCTTTCGTTCGGAGTCTCCGAGTGTGTCTTCGTCGATGGCGACGTCGAAGCTCGAGCTCCCGATCGTTGGATCGATGACCGCCCAGCCGCCGTCGACGCCGTCCATCGCGGTCAAGCCCACCACGGCCCGCTCGACGATACCGGCGCCGTACCTCCGTCGCGGCGGGCGACGGCGAGCTCGAAGGTGCTCCCAGCGGCGTTCCTAACTCGGGCCACCACGTTCGGTTGGCCTGGCCCCGGGGCGGGCGTGGCGATGACGACGGGAGAGACGTAGGTGCCAGCCAAGGCCACCGATGCCCACTGAAGGGTCGCCTGGGTGCGCCCGACCTCGAAAGCGAGGCTCGTCGCCGATGGAAGGCTCGCCGGGTCGAGGGGATCCGTGCCCGCGTCGACCTCCCGTCCATCGTCGTAGCCGTCACCGTCGGTGTCGGCTTCGTTCGGGACCGTCCCGAGTCCGAGCTCGTCCGAGGCGCTCAAGCCGTCGCCATCGGCGTCGGACGCCGCATCGGCGGGGTCCATGGGATTGAGCGAATTGTCGAGCTCCCAGGCGTTGGGCAGGCCGTCCCCATCCAGATCGCCGCTCGGCTCGAGCACCATCATGGTGAAGCTACCGGAGTCGACGTCGGGTCCGTCCGACGCGCCCGCTTCCACGAAGTAGGCGCCCTCTGGTCCTCGAACGGTGCCGCTCACGACCCCGGTGGGCCCATCGATGGTCAGGCCGTTCGGAAGACCCCGCGCCGAGTAGTAGAGGGAGTCTTGATCGGGGTCGGCTGCCTGCAGAGCAAAGCTCTGGCTGTCGCCGATCAGTACCGTACGAGCCGTGAGGGGAGTGAGGAGCGGAGCGCCGTTGGCCACGAAGGACGGGACCTGCTGGTAGAGTCGGCCCGCTGGAACCAGCTGCTTGCTGAAGCTCGGGCCGGCCCAGCGGACCTCCATCACCTCGCCGCCCCCACGCTCGAAGAACTGAGCCTCGACGTCGTGAAAGCCAGCGGTGAGCGTCGTCTGACCCGAGAG
>CAYZFR010000181.1:0-8253 GCA_964477875.1 uncultured Myxococcales bacterium | reverse complement strand
TTCTCCCCCCGTGCCGAGCCGTCCCGCCGAGTCGAGGGAGGCAATCGACTTGTAACCTGGAGATCCGTCGGAGGTAGTGGGGTCATGAGCCGACGCCTGCCGTGGATCCTGCTCCCGGGCCTTTTCGCCTGCTCCGCCTTCGCCGACGAGGGGACTGGAGGGACCGAAAAGGCCGAGCCTCCCGCCGAAGGTCTCGCCGTCGCCACCTTCGCGGGCGGCTGCTTTTGGTGCATGGAGCCGCCCTTTGAAAAAGCCGAGGGCGTGGTCTCGGCCGTCTCCGGCTACACGGGGGGCGAGGAGGTCTCGCCGGCCTACAAGCGGGTCGCCTACGGGCGCACCGGCCACCGGGAGTCGGTACGGGTGACCTACGATCCGCAAGAGATAGGCTACGAAGAGCTGCTTCGGATCTTCTGGCGGAACATCGACCCCACCGACGGCGGCGGCCAGTTCGTCGACCGGGGCGCTCAGTACGCCCCCGCCATCTTCGTGCACGACCCCGAGCAGCGGGCGGTGGCCGAGAAGTCCAAGAAGGCCCTCGCCGCCAGCGAGCGCTTCGGCGGCGAAGAGATCGTGGTGCCCATCCTCGAGGCCGGCGGCTTTTGGGTCGCCGAGACCTACCATCAGGACTTCCACAAGAAGAGCAGCGCCCACTACGAGCGCTACCGGCGAGGCTCGGGTCGGGACGCCTTCTTGGCCGAGCACTGGCCCGACAAAGCCGAAGACCTCTGACCCTAGCTGCCCCTCAGCGCTCGCCTTGGAACAGGGCCTTCGCCTTCTCGAAGGCCCCGATTCCGGCTTCACTCGCGGTCGTCCGGCCCAAGAAGTCGTCGGCTTCGATGTGGATGCCGCCCCAGATCCGGCTCTGGCCGGCCTGGTCCGCGGCGTCGTAGTAGCTGGCGAACTGGAGGCGGACGTCGGTCGACGGTCCCTCCTCGAACTTCAAGAACTCGTTCCGTCCGATGAAGAACTCCTGCAGTCCGCCCGGGAACCAGGGGCTGCCGGTGAACAGCGTCAAGACCTCGGCCGCCGCCCGGCTGAAGGCGCTGTGGCCCGAGGTGTAGCCCGGGAAGGCCGGCGAGACGAAGGTTCGGGCCTGATAGGGGACCCAGTCCAGGGCCCGGATCCAGCCCACGCCGCTGTACTCGGTCTCGGGATCGGTCGGCTCGCCGAGCCAGGCCTGGACCGCGATCTCGCCGATGTAGGGCCGAAGGTGCTCGTGCCGCTCGCCGCCGGCGGTGGAGGCGGGGGTGATCCGCTCGATGAGTCCGTCGATCAGGGGCAGGCCGGCCTCGTGGTAGTCCTCCGCGTCGGTCTCCGTCGACTGGCCGAGGGCGGCCATATGGCGAATCAAGGTGATGGGGCGCGACGTCTCGTACTCTCGCTTCAACTCCCAGGCTGCGATGGCGGCGTCGTGCAGGGCGCCGTTCAGGGCCAGGTGCAGCTTCAGATCGTACTCCAGGGGCGTGAGCATCTCCGCGCCCTCGAACAGGGGCTCGAAGTCGGGCCGGTCGGTCACGAAGTGCGCGATGCTGTTCCAGTGCCCGGGCGGCGTCTCTGACTTGGGGCCGTCGGCCCAGTACTCGGCCATCAGCCGGCCAAAGTCGGCCTCGTTGACCATCACCGGGGCGTAGGCCTCGCCGGTGACCGGGTTGGTGGCGTAGCCGGCGCCGTCGTTGGCGCCGAGGCTGTTGTTGCCGTAGCTGCCCGGCGACACGTCGATCATCACGCCCGCGTCGACGTCGAGGCGGGCCTCCTTGTCGATGAGCTCGGTGATGGTGTCGAGGAGCTCGGGGCCAAAGCGGGGACCCTCGCCTCCGTCGAAGTAGGTCGCCCCCGGCGCCGGGCGCTCCAGGGCGAAGGGGTTCACGTCCCGCCAGTGGGGGCCGATGTACTCCTGGACGTCGGACTCCACGACGATGTCGTTCTGGGTCCGCTGCTCCGGGAGCCTGAGGGGCTGCCAGCGCGAGGGGTCGAGGTCGCCGGCGTTGCCGGGGTTGACCGCACCGGGCTGAGCGACCACCAGGATCGGGTTGGTCGCCTCGTACTCCCCTTCGGGAGCCTTGTAGTCGTCGGCCTCGTTCGAGCCGTCGTTCTGGCCCTCTTCGATGTAGACCTGAGCGATCCGGTTTCCAAAGGCGACCGGGCCATCGCCGGTGGTCGAGGTGTCTTCGATGTCGAGGCCCCGGAGGTCCATGTAGCGGTCGAAGCAGTCGGTCGAGACCTCGCTCCCTTCCGCCGGCGTGTAGCGATGGGTGAGGAGCCGGTAGGCGGCGAAGCTGATCGCGGTGTCGAGGTAGTCGTCCAGGTCGTTCGGCACCGGCGGCACATCAGCGCTCAGGTGCTGCTCGGCCTCGGGGTCGAAGGCGGCCCACACGTCGTACATGGCCGCCGACAGGTGGTAGAGGTTGCGGGCGTGCACCGTCGGCTCGGGGATGTCCCTGCGGATGGCGTTCAGGGCGTGCTCGATCCACTGCCGGGCGATGGTCATGTCCGGCTCGGGATCGACCTGGGCCTCGGGGCAGACCGGCGGCGGGGGTTGGGGGATCTCGGGGGCCGGGAGCGACTCGGCGCCGGCGCCGGCGAACAGCACCACGCCCTCGTCCAGGGCCGGGCCAAGGACGTTGCCGCCTACCGCCCATACGTCGCCTTCGGGGTCGATCCAGACCGCGTGGAGGGACTCGATTCTCGAGGTCAGGTTGGCATCCCGCTCCACCCACTCGGCGCCGCGGCGCTCGTAGATGCGACCGGGCTCGCCCACCGCGAAGACCTCGTCGTCGGGGCCAAAGTACACCCCTTGCAGAAGGTCCGGCGCAGGCAGCGATCGGACGAAGTTGCCTTCGCCGTCCTCGGAAAAGACGAAGCCGTCGCCGCCCCCGCCGACGATGGCGACCTCGCTGCCTCTGCCGTGCACGGTGAAGAGGGTGTCACGGAGGGGCCGTTCCGGTTCGTCGGGATCGGCGATGCTGACGGCCTCGAAGCTCTCCCCGTCCGTGCTCCGCAAGACGGTTCCGAGAGAGCCGACCACCCACACCGCTTCGTCGTTGCCCCACACCTTGAGCAGCGGCGGCGCATGGCCCCGGGCCGGTGAGGCCAAAGACGCAGGCAGCTCCAGGTTGCGCCAGCTTTGGCCGTCCCACTTCCAGACGAAGCCCTCCCGGTTTTGCTTCCCTTCCCCGACCGCATAGGCCTCGTCGGCGGAGCGGGCCCACAGGCCGAAGACGACGTGGTTGGCCCGGCCGGGGGTGTCCATGCGCTCGACCTGGTCGCCGTCGCGGATCCGCAAGATGGTGCCGCGGGTGCCGGCGGCATAGACCAGGTCCGGCGAGACGGCGTCGACCCACCACAGGTTGACCCCGGGATCGAAGTCCAGGGCCGTCCACTCGCTGCCGTCGAAGTGAGTCAGCAGCGGGCCGACGCCGGCCTTCTCATTCGCGGCCCCTACGATCCAGACGTCGTCGGCGGCGGTGCCGTCTACGGCCAGGGCGGCGCCCGGAAAGCCCGAGGCGAGGATACGGAACTCATCCTGGGGCGGGTTGATTTCGGTCTCGGAGCACCCGGCCAGCAGGCCGAAGGCGCACAGCGGAACAGAAAGTGAGGGCCGCAGCATGGTGAGGTAGATATCGCCCACCGCTGCACTTTGGTCAGCAAGTCTTCAGTTAACCGATGGCGCAGGGAATGCGGGTGCTGAGCGCGATGTACCAGCGCTCTTCCGCCTTTCGAAAATCCGTTCGCGAGGGGAGTGACCCCCGGGGCGAGAGCTCGTGGGCCGTATGCGTCGAGCGGCCGGAACGCTTTGACGCTTTCGGACGGTTCGCCTACGGGCGGGGCTCCTCGGGGAACGCATGATCAAGAAATTCGCCGTCGCCGTCCTTGGCCTCGTCGCCGTCGTGGGCGTCCTGGGCGGCATCAAGGCCCTCCAGATCGTCCAGCTCATCCAGGCTGCCGAGAACGGCGGGCCGCCACCGTCGGCCGTCACCACGGCCACCGCCGAAGCCCAGTCCTGGCAGACCAGCCTCGAAGCCGTGGGCACCACGAAGCCCGTCCAGGGCGTCACCCTGACGGCCGAGGTTCCGGGCACCATCGCGACCCTGGCTTTCGAGTCTGGCGACGAGGTGAAGAAGGGCCAGATCCTGGTTCGTCTCGACAGCTCGGTCGAGCTGGCCCAGCTGGCCTCGGCCCAGGCGGAGGCGCGACTCGCCAAGCTGGAGCTGGAGCGAGCCCAAGGGCTGCGGGCCAAGAGCGTCAACTCGGCCGCCGAGCTCGACGCCGCCGAGGCTCGGCACGCCCAAGCCGAGGCCGCCGTCGCCAACATCCGGGCCGTAATCGGCAAGAAGAGCATCCGGGCGCCCTTCGCGGGCCGACTGGGCATCCGCCAGGTCGACCTGGGCCAGTTCCTCAACGCGGGCACCCCGATCGTGATGCTCCAGGCGCTCGATCCGCTCTACGTCGACTTCTCGCTCCCCCAGCGCCAGCTGTCCCGCATCGACGAAGGCCAGGCACTCGAGATTCGGACCGACGCCTTCCCCGGCGCGACCTGGACCGGGACCCTCGACTCCATCGATCCCCAGGTCGAACCCGCGACCCGCAGCGTTCGGCTTCGGGCGCTGGTCGACAACGAGGATCAGCGGCTCCGGCCCGGCCTGTTCGTGGAAGTCGAGCTGATCCTGTCCGAGCGGCTGGAGGTCGTCACCATTCCGGCCACCTCGGTGATGTACGCGCCCTACGGCAACAGCGTGTATCTGGTCGAAGCGGCGGAGGGCGAGGTGAACGAAGGCCAGCTGGTGGCCAAGCAGCTCTTCGTTCGGCTCGGTCAGCGCCGAGGAGACCTGATCGCCGTCGACTCCGGCCTCGACGCGGGGCAGACCGTCGTCACGACGGGCGCTTTCAAGCTCAGCAACGGCGCGCCGGTGATCGTGAACAACGATCTCGCCCCCGACGTTCAAACCGACCCCAAGCCCGAGGACAGCTGAGCCGAGCCCTCCATGAAGTTCACCGACCTGTTCATCAAGCGCCCGGTCATCGCGATCGTGGTGAATCTGGTGATCATCATCGCCGGGCTCCAGGCCGTCCGAAGCCTCAACGTACGCCAATATCCCGAGTCCCAGAACGCCTCCATCACCGTCACCACCGTCTACGTCGGCGCCAACGCCGAGCTGGTGCGCGGATTCATCAGCACGCCCTTGGAGCGGGTCATCGCCTCCGCCGATGGCGTGGACTACGTCGAGTCTCAGTCCTCCCAGGGCGTCAGCCAGATCAGGGCTCGGCTCCAGCTCAACTACGACTCCACCAAGGCGCTGTCTCAGATAAGCTCCAAGGTCGATCAGGTCCGGGGCGATCTGCCTCCCGAGGCCGAGGTCCCCATCATCAACATCGAGTCGGCGGACAGCGAGTTCGCGTCGGCCTACCTCAGCTTCGCTTCGGACTTCCTAAAGCAGAACGAGATCACGGACTATCTGGTCCGGGAGGTTCAGCCGCGGCTGTCCGCGGTGGAGGGCGTACAGCGGGCCCAGATCCTCGGCGCGCGGACCTTCGCCATGCGGGTGTGGCTGAAGCCGGAGCGGCTCGCCGCCTACGATCTCAGCCCCGTCCAGGTCCGGGCCGCCCTCGCCCAGAACAACTACCTGGCCGCCGTCGGCAAGACCAAGGGCGCCCTCATCCAGGTCAACCTCACCGCCAACACCGATCTGCGAACGGTGCAGGAGTTCGAGGACCTCGTCGTCAAGGAGTCTGGCGACGTCCTGGTTCGGCTCGCCGACGTGGCCGACGTGGAGCTCGGAGCCGAGGACTACGACGTCGAAGTGAAGTTCTCTGGCAAGACGGCGGTGTTCATGGCGATCTATCCCCTCCCCAACGCGAACGCCCTCGACGTCATCGCCCGGGTCCGGGCCGAGCTGGAAGCGGCCAAGACGGACATGCCGGCCCAGATCGAGGCCGTTATGGCCTACGACGCCACCGAGTACATCGAGAGCGCGCTGGAGGAGGTCATGAGCACCCTGATCGAGACCCTCCTCATCGTCGTCCTGGTCATCTTTTTGTTCCTGGGCTCCCTGCGTTCGGTGCTGGTCCCGGTGGTCGCCATCCCGGTCTCGATCATCGGCGCCGTCTTCCTGATGCAGGTCTTCGGATTCACGGTGAATCTGCTCACCATCCTCGCCATCGTGCTGTCGGTGGGGCTGGTGGTCGACGACGCGATCGTGATGGTCGAGAACGTCGAGCGGCACTTGAGAGAGGGCATGACGCCGAATCAGGCTGCGATCACCGGCGCCCGAGAGCTGGCGGGTCCGGTCATCGCCATGACCGTCACCCTGGCCGCGGTCTATGCGCCCATCGGACTTCAGGGCGGGCTGACCGGCGCGCTCTTCCGCGAGTTCGCCTTCACCCTCGCTGGCGCCGTCCTGGTGTCGGGCATCGTCGCGCTGACCTTGTCACCGGTGATGTCGGCCCGCCTCTTGCCCAAGGACGGCGCCGATACCGGCTTCGCCGGGACGGTCGGGCGTGGCTTCGCTCGGGTGCGGACCCTGTACGGCCGCATGCTTGCCGGCACCCTTCGAGCCCGGCCTGCGGTCTACCTGGTCTGGATCGTCCTTTCGGGTCTGACCTATGTCCTCTTGGATCAGTCGCCGAAGGAGCTCGCCCCCACCGAGGATCAGGGCGTGATCTTCGGAATCGTCGACACCCCCTCCAACTCGACCCTCGAGCAGCTCCGGCCCAACATCGAGGCCGTCAACGAGGCCTTCATGAAGGTCCCGGAGACCGGCTACACCTTCCAGATCACGCAGCCCACGGGCGGCTTCAGCGGGATGGGGCTCGTGCCCTGGGACGAGCGAGACCGGAAGGTCTTCGAGATCATGCCCGAGGTGCAACAGGCCTTGGCCGAGGTACCGGGGATCCGAATCTTTCCCGTCCTTCCCGCGGCGCTCCCCGGCGGCGGTGACTTCCCGGTGGAGTTCATCATCGCCTCTACCGCCGAGTCGGAGCAGATCCTGGAGTTCGCGACCGAGCTCCAGCAGCGCGCCACCCAGAGCGGCATGTTCGCCTTTCCGCCTCTGATTGACGTGAAGATCGATCAGCCCGAGTCGGAGCTGGTCATCGACAAGAACCGGGTCGCGGAGCTCGGACTGTCTTTGCAGCAAGTCGGGGCCGACGTCTCGGCCGCCCTGGGCGGCAACTTCGTCAACCGCTTCAACATCGACGGACGAAGCTACAAGGTGATTCCGCAGGTGAAGCGGAGCGAGCGCCTCAACCCCGAACAGCTCCGGGACATCTACGTCTCGGGGCCACAGGGGCGTGTGCTCAGCCTGGGCACCGTGGCCGAGATACGCGAGGGCGTGCAGCCCCGCTCGCTCAATCGCTTCCAGCAGCTCAACGCCGTGAAGATCAGCGGGGTGGCGACCCGCCCCCTCGATCAGGCCCTGGGCTTTCTGGAGGACCAGGCGGCCGAGATCCTCCCCTCGGGCTACAGCCTCGACTACACCGGCCAGTCCCGGCAGCTCCGGACCGAAGGCAACCGCTTCCTCCCCGCGCTGGGCCTGGCGCTGGTCTTGATCTTCTTGGTGCTCGCCGCCCAGTTCAACAGCTTCCGCGACCCTCTCGTCATCCTGGCCGGCTCCGTGCCTTTGGCGATGTTCGGCGCCCTCATCTTTACCTTCTTGAAGATGCCGAACCCGAATCTGCCTTTCTGGACCGACGGGTGGACGACGACGCTCAACGTCTACTCCCAGGTCGGCCTCGTGACCCTGGTGGGGCTGGTGGCAAAGAACGGCATCCTGATCGTGGAGTTCGCCAACGAGCTTCAGCGCCGCGGGCGCAGCAAGCTCCAGGCGGTGCAAGAGGCCTCCGAAGTCCGGCTTCGCCCCGTCCTCATGACCAGCGTGGCCACGGTGGTGGGCCACTTCCCGCTCGTGTTGGTGAGCGGACCCGGTGCCCTGGCCCGAAACAGCATCGGCCTCGTGCTGGTGTCGGGCATGGCCATCGGGACCCTGTTCACCCTCTTCATCGTGCCGAGCATCTACATGCTGATCGCCAAGGAGCGCTCCAGCGAGGTCGACGAGGCCGCGTCCGAAGCAGCGCTCGCAGCACCCATTTAGGGGTGGGGGGTGAAAAGGCCTGAGCGCCTTTCGACGCCGAACGAGGCGAACCCGCACCTGCTTGGCCGCGCGGTCGAGTCCAGACATCGCTTGCCGAACGGCCCCGGCTGGGGGAGGCCGGGGCATGGACAGAGCCCTCCTTCTCATCGCCTTGGGGGCCACGGCC
>CAYZFR010000180.1:0-8306 GCA_964477875.1 uncultured Myxococcales bacterium | reverse complement strand
GCCGATTGGCCGGAGCGCCGTGGGTGGCGTGGGCGTCATCTACAACTTCTTCAAGTTTCCTAGCGGCGGGATCGGGCTCGGATGAAGTTGCGGGGGCGGGCGTCGAAGGCGACGCGGGGCTCGGGGAGGTCGAGGGCGGCCCGGGCTAGGGCGTCCCGGCGCCGGCGGGACAGATCGGCGACTCGAAGCCCGAGGAGGGCCGCCTCCAGCCCAAAGAGATCGAAGCGAAGGGATGGTCGAAGCTCGGGGTGCCGGCGCATGCGCCGGTAGGCTTCGAGGGCGCCCACGGCTTCGAGCTCGCTACGGCGGTGGATGCCGATGAGGGCCAGCCGAGCCGCCACCGCCGGCCCGATGTTCGGCAGGTCCTGGACCGACGGGTCCGTCAGATGCCGTGGGTCCCGTCGGGCGCAGCCTCGTAGCGCATCATCGGGCAGGGGTGGGCGCTATCGGCATCGTCCATGCTCGCGGGCGCGGTTCGAGCCGGCATGGCTCGCCGGGCGTGGCAGCCCGGTCGGCTGGCGAAGGTGTAGATGACGGCTCCCAGCGAGAACAAGACGCCGAGGATGCCGAGTGCCAGAGACGACGGGATGAAGGAGCGCAGTCGCATTTCTAGAGTGTGAAGCAAAGGAGGGGTCGGCGGAAAGGAAGGGCCGCCATTTTGTACCCGTCCTGGGGGAAGCCGGAAGGAGCGGAGGGCGACGACGCGGGATTTGCCTCAGCTTGACCCGTCCTGCCCGGTGCCTACCAAACGCGGAGCATGAAGCGAATCCTCCTCTTCGTCGGCACGAACCTCGCCGTCCTTTTGGTCCTTGCCGTCGTGGCCTCGCTGCTGGGCGTCGATCGGTTCATCGAGGCCCGCGGTCTGAACATGGGCGCGCTCCTCGGATTCGCCGCCGTGTTCGGCTTCGGCGGCGCCTTCATCAGCCTCGCCCTCTCGAAGAAGTTGGCGCTGTGGACGACCGGCGCTCGCATCATCGACCAGCCGCGCAACGACGCCGAGGCCTGGCTCAAGAGCACTGTCGAGCAGCAGGCCCGGCAGGCGGGCATCGGGTTGCCCGACGTGGCCATCTACGCCGGCCCCGAGATGAACGCCTTTGCCACCGGTGCTCGGCGAAACAGCGCCCTCGTCGCCGTCAGCGAAGGGCTGCTCCGAGGGATGAGCAAGTCCGAGGTCGAGGCGGTCCTCGCCCACGAGATCTCCCATGTCGCGAACGGAGACATGGTGACGATGACCTTGCTCCAGGGCGTGCTCAACACCTTCGTGATCGCCCTCTCTCGGGCGGCCGGCTGGGTGGTGGGCAACGCGCTCGGCGGGGACGAGGACGAGGGTCCGTCTTTCTTCGTCTACTTCGCCGTCTCGATCGCGACCCAGATCTTCTTGGGCATCGGGGCTACCATGATCGTCATGGCCTTCAGCCGGCGTCGAGAGTTCCGGGCCGACGCTGGCGCGGCGAAGCTCGTCGGCGCTCCGCCCATGATCGAAGCCCTCCAGCGCCTCGGCGGGGACCAGCAGGACTCTTCGCTCCCCGAGCCCGTCCAGGCGTTCGGCATACGAACTGGCGGCAGGAGCATGATGCGCTTCTTCTCTTCTCACCCGCCCATCGAGAAGCGGATCGCCGCCCTCCAGCGGCTCTGACCCGCGTCCTCACCCGGCCCTCAAATCATCGCAACGGCTCTCCATTTCTCGTGACACTGGTGATAGTCCGATGCCGGGGGCACCTATCACTCGGGAGCGGGCGGCCAAAAAGGGGAAGAAATCGGGGCCGCCTCGTTTCTCCCATGTAGGCGCCGCCCATGGTGAAAGAGCTGCAAGGCACCATCGCCCCCGGTGGCTTTCATCCCGCACCGTTACGACCTGGGCCGCGTTACCGGGTCCTGTCTCCCAGGCGCCAACCCGTGACTGCTGAGGATCGATTCGCGGCCGAGCTGGTGGCTCTGCGCCCGCGTCTTCTGACCCGCGCTCTAAAGCTGTGCATGGGCGACCAGGCCCGGGCCCAAGACTTGGTTCAGACCACCTGCGAAAAGGCACTCCGCCATCGCCAGCGCTTTCATTCCGGCAGCCGACTCGAAGCATGGCTGAGTCGGATCATGAAGAATCAGTTCCTCGACGAGGTGAGGAGCGTGGAAGCCAAGGTCGAAAAAGCGGGACTGCGCATCGAACCGGGTCGGGAGCTGCCAGCGCCTGCTCCCGAGTCCACCGATCCTTTGCTCGCATCCATCACCGTCGAGCAGGTCCGAGCAGCCGTCGACCGCCTGGGCCCTAAGCAGCGTCTGGTGTTCGTCGAATTTCACTTCAACGAAAAATCGTACAAAGAAATCAGCGAGGAACACGGGCTCGCGATGGGCTCCATCGCTGCCTTGTTGTTTCGAGCGCGAACGAACGTGAGGACGCTCCTGCAGCGCGAGTTCGAGAAGAGGAAGCCATGAATATGCCCAATCTAGATGCCCTCCAGGCCGACCCCACCCCCGAGGAAGAAGAAGCCTTCATCGCCGAAAACCCGGATCTTTACGAGCTCAGCCAGTTCGTGGACGGCGAGCTCCCGGATGAGCGACGGAAAGCCTTCTTGCAGAAGCTGCTGGCCTCGGAGGAGTTGCAGTCGGCCATGGAGGACTACATGGCCCTCGACCTCGTCGGCGCCTCGGCGGGCCCGATGGCGGTCGCAGCTCTTCCCGCGCGAGACAACGTGGCTCCGATCCGCTCTCGGCGAGGTTGGGTGGCGTCTCTTTCCGTGCTGGCGTCTGCGGCGGCCTTGGTGCTGGTCATCGGGGCGATGAGCCAGGGACCGCTGGAGGTCGAGGTCCGGAATACGAGCGAAGTCCTTCGATCGGCCCGGGCCGTGGTGGGCGACGAGGTCGTGGTGTCGACCAACGCTTGGCCAGGGGGGAAACGAGCGCTGCGGGTCTACGCGGACGAGTCGGAGCTCGTCTTCTCCTGCTCGAAAAGCGACAGCTGTCGCGGTGAGCTCTTCGGAATGGAGGCGACCTGGACGCCGGACTCACCCGGCATCTACCGCATCGTCTTTCTGCAGAGTCTGTTCGCGTCCATTCTACCCTCCACCGGAGACATGTTGAGCGATGTCGAGGCCTGGGCGGGCCTGGACAGCAAGACCACCACCGTACGCGTGGGCGCCCGGAACGACTGAACCCGACCGCGGGTGACGACCTGCGCACATCCCTCCTTGAACGGACGTGCGCAGACCTGCCGCGGCTCTTTCCGAGGAAGCAGCCCTGGCTTGTGCAGCCCGGGGCCCAGACTCGATGATGCGCCCATGCGCCTACCGCTGGACGACCTCCCCGCCCCGGCCCCGGCTCGCAGCCTTCAGCGGCGGATTTGGACGCGCCGCATCGCGTCCACGCGCTTCGCTTTCGACGTGGCGAAGTATACCGTCTTCGGCTCCACGGTCTCCTTTGGCGGCTGCGCCATGATGGCCGGCTTCGGCCTGCACGGCCTCCTCGCCGGAGCCGCCTTCGGGCTCGCCTTTGGCCTCTTCATCGGCGTGGTCAGCCTTGCCGTCGGCATGGCCCACGACGGAAGCCGGGCGGTGAGCGAGGCCATGGGCCGGCCGGTGCTCACGGATGTGGTCGAGGAGGGGGAGGGCCAGCTGTCCATTCAGGCGGAAGAGCAGGGCGGGACGGTCGCCTTGCATTGTGGCCGGAGCGACGACGATGCTGGATGAGAACCGAGACTACGGGCCCGAGGAGCCCGAGCCTGAACGCCGCCGCTGCGGAACCTGCGGCGCGAGCATGGAGTTCACGGGTCTTCCCGACATTTCGGGACCGATCCGGCACCGCTTCTTCCGCTGCGAGAATTGTGGGGTGGTCCGGGTGGATGTGGACGAGGAGCCCGACGGTTACGGTTGAGTTCGGGTGGGGAAGCTAGTGAACTCCGCTCCATGGCCGATCTACCCCACGTGTACCACTCCTCCGCCCGCATCGCCCCCGAGGGCACCGTGTCGATAACGGGTCCCGGCCTCCCCGAGCTGGTCTCTGCGCCGCCGGCCGAGTTCGGCGGTCCCGGAGATCAGTGGTCCCCGGAGACCTTCCTCACCGCCGCCGTGGCCGACTGCTTCGTCCTCACCTTTCGCGCCATCGCTCGGGCCTCGAAGCTGGAGTGGACCCGGCTCGAAGTCGACGTCGAAGGCACCCTCGACAAGGTCGAGGGCGAGAGTCGCTTCACCAAGATGCTCGTCAAGGCCCGCCTCCAGGCGGCCGCGGGCACCGACGAGGCTCGGGCCATTCGCGTCATGGAAAAGTCGGAGAAGATGTGCCTGATCACCAACTCGCTGAAGGCCGACGTTCATCTCGAACCTTCGGTCTCGCTGGGCTGACGCTGCTGGCGTCCTGCACGACGGCCGAACCCCCACCCCTCGCCGGCCCCGAGGCCGAGGTCTCCCTGAAGGGGCTCGAGGTTCAGACGCGTCGGCTTCACGACGTGGTGGCCGGCAAGGCCCGTCGCTTCGTCGGTGTGGACGCGTTGGAGGCCTTTCGGCGGGTGCTGGGGCCCCTCGATCGGGCCGCGATCCTCCTTAGCTGCAGCGACGGCTACCGCTCCATCGTGAAGGTCGAAGACCTCCGCGCGGAACGCCCCCTCCTCGCCTTTGGGGTGGCCGGCGAGGAGGCCTTCACGACGAAAGGCGCCAAGGCTCTCGGCCCATGGTATTTGGCGTGGCGGGAAGACGCCGGCGTCAGCCCCTCGGCCTTCGCCTACAAAATCGAGGGCGTCGAGTGGGTGCCGCCCCGACCCGCCTATCTGGAAGACGGACACCCCGGGGCCAAGGCCTTCGAGAATTGGTGCAGCTCCTGCCATGCCATGGACGGGTGGGGCGGTCGAATCGGACCGGAGCTCCAAGCGCCTCGGCCCATCGCGAGCTGGGTGGACGCCCGCTGGCTGAAGAAGTGGGTGCTCGCGCCACAGAGCATGCGGGCCGGGACTTCGATGCCGGGCCTGCCCCAGGATCTTCCGGATCGGACGCAGGTCGCCGAGCGCATCGTCGATTTCCTCGTGGCCCGCGCGACGGAAAGCACTCCCTTGGAATAATTCGCAGCTGCCGACCGGCTTGCCTTTGCCCTGGGACTTTGAACCCCTAGGCACGGCGTGAAGACTGCTATCGGCGTCGGACCCAACGGATCGGGACTCATCACCACTCTGGAAGAGGAGCTGCGGCTCAGGAAGGCCGCCGTCGAGGACCCAGGGCGCTTTCATGGCGACATCGCCGCCCGAGAGCTTCACTGGTGCACCGGCGACCAGTGGGTCCACCTCGATCCCGAGTCGGGCGCCTGGACGGGTTGGTCCACCACCGGGGAAGCCCGCCACCACGACCCCGAGGACAGCGACTGGCGGCCCTGGACCTCGGCCTTCGACGACCAGGCGGCGCCTTTTTACCGCTGGTTCGCGGGAGGGAGCACCAACGCCTGCTTCAATGAGGTCGATCGCCACGTTTTGGCGGGGCGGGGCGATCGCGCCGCCTTCGTCTTCGAGGGGGACCGCTGGGACCCCTCCAAGAACGGCGGGCGGGGCGGTCCGGTGGTCCAGGACGAGATCAGCTTTCGGCGCCTGCTGCTGGAGACGGTGCTGCGGGCCCGGGTGCTGACCGACCTCGGACTGAAGAAGGGTGACCGGGTCGCCTTCAACCTTCCCAACATCACCGAGCAGCTCTTCTACACCGAGGCCGCCAAGCGTCTGGGCATCATCTACACGCCGGTTTTCGGCGGCTTTTCGGCCAAGACCCTCTCCGACCGAATCTGGGACGCGGGCGCCCGTGTGGTCGTGACCGCCGACGGCGGCTATCGAAACGCCGAGGTCGTTCCGTACAAGGAGGCCTTCACCGACAACGCCCTCGACAACTTCATCCCTCGGGTCGTCGCTCTCGACGCCATGGAAGAGACGCTGGACAGCTACGATCTCGGTGTCCTCGGACGGCGCTTGGCCGAGCAGGTGAAGAGCGCCCTCGCGAGCGAGATCACCCTGGAGCGCAGCGACGTCATGCGCGAGCTCGGTCGAGGACTGGACGCTGCGTCTCGGCTGCCGGCCGAGCGAAAGGCCGAGATCAGGACCGCGGTAGCCCGCAGCCTGACCGAGGCCCAGCACTGCGTCGAGACCGTGATAGTGGTGAAGTACACCGGCCAGGACGTGGTCGAGCAGCCCCGGGACCGATGGTCCCACGAGCTCGTCGCGAAGGCCGAAAAGGCGGTCTTCGCCGACGCCGGCGTGAAGGACCGTCCGGCCCTCGAAGCGCTCGATGACGTCGACTTTTGGCGGGCGCTCTCGGCGGCCCATCCCG
This sequence comes from uncultured Myxococcales bacterium, assembly GCA_964477875.1. Taxonomy (GTDB): domain Bacteria; phylum Myxococcota; class Kuafuiibacteriia; order Kuafuiibacteriales; family Kuafuiibacteriaceae; genus Kuafuiihalomonas. The sequence continues at coordinate 2,025 of CAYZFR010000180.1, read as the reverse complement.
CGCTCCCGGTCGACGCCGAGTGGCCGCTCTTCATCATCTACACCTCGGGCTCGACCGGTAAGCCGAAGGGCGTGGTCCACACCCACGGGGGCTGGCTGGCCGGCATCAGTCACACGATGCGCGCCGTCTTCGACGCCAAGGACGAAGACCGCCTCTATGTCATCGCCGACCCTGGCTGGATCACGGGGCAGTCTTATCTCATCGCGGCGCCGCTCTCGGTCGGTATCACCTCCATCGTACACGAGGGCTCGCCGCTGTTCCCCCACGCCGGTCGCTTCTCCTCCATCATCGACCGGCACCGCGCCACGATCTTCAAGGCCGGGTCGACCTTCCTGAAGGCGGTCATGACCGACCCCTCCAGCTTCCGGGACATGACCGATTACGACATGTCGGGGCTCAAGGTCGCGACCTTCTGCGCCGAGCCGGTCTCGCCCGCGGTCCAGCAGTTCGCGATGGAGAACGTCTGCGGTCGCTACATCAACTCCTACTGGGCGACCGAGCACGGCGGCATGGTCTTCTCCTGCCCTTGGGGCGAGGCCCACCCGCTCCAGGCCGACGCCAAGACCTGGCCGCTGCCCTGGATCCAGGCCGAAGTCCGGGTGTCCGAGGCCCAGGACGAATCGGGCCGAGCGACCCGATGGCGCCGAGCCGACATCGGCGAAAAAGGCGAGCTCGTCATCACCCAGCCCTACCCCTACCTGGCCCGCACGATCTGGGGGGACGCCGAGCACCTCGGCTCGGCCCACTGGGTCGGCGATCTGGAGCGCTTTCGCAGCGTTTATTTCGACCGCTGGGAAGGCGGCCTCGCCTACACCCAGGGCGACTACGCCCGGGAACACGACGACCAGGGCTTCACGCTGCACGGCCGCTCCGACGACGTGCTCAACGTATCCGGTCACCGTATCGGCACCGAGGAGATCGAGGGCGCCATCCTTCGGGACAAGGTCCTTCGCGCCGACTCGCCGGTCGGCAACGCGGTGGTGGTCGGCGCCCCCCACGAAGAGAAGGGCGAGACGCCGGTCGCCTTCGTGATTCCGGCCCCTGGCCGCAAGATCAGTGACGACGATGTCGCTCGTTTGAAGGGACTGGTTCGCAGCGAAAAGGGCGTGACCGCCGTTCCTTCGGACTTTCTCGTCGTCCCCCAGTTCCCCGAGACGAGGTCCGGCAAGTACATGCGCCGAACCCTGCGGGCGATCCTCCTCGATCAACCCCTCGGCGACACGTCCACGCTCCGCAACCCGGACTCCGTTCCCGCCATTCAAGAGATCGTCACCGACTGGAAGGAGTGGGGTCGGATCTCGGACATGCGGCAGATCCTCCAGACCTACCGCTACCTCCGGGTCGAAAACCACGAGGTCGCGCCGGGCAAGGTGGTGTCCATCGTCATGGTCGCCAACCCCCCCGTGAACTCGCTCAACGAGCGCTCCCTCGACGAGCTCAATACCGTGCTCCAGCACATCGTCCACAAGGAGGAGACGGCGGCGGTCATCGTGACCGGCGCCGGGACCTCCTTCGTGGCCGGGGCCGACGTGAAGGAGCTCCTCGAGATCGGCGAGGCCGGCGACCGAGAGAGCGCCGCCACTCTGCCCCATGCGGCCCACGAAGCCTTCTCCACCATCGAGGGCTTGGGCAAGCCGGTCATCGCCGCCGTCAACGGCGCCGCCCTCGGCGGCGGCAACGAGCTGGTCCTGGCGTGCGCCTACGTCGTAGCCGACGAGCACGCGCGCTTTGGCCAGCCCGAGATCAACTTGAATCTGCTCCCGGGCTACGGCGGCACCCAGCGCCTCTGCCGGCGCCTCCACGATCGCCGGGGCGAGGAGGGTCTGGCCGACGCGCTGCGACTGATCATCGGCGGGCGCAGCATCGACGCCGAGGAGGCGGAAGCGATCGGTCTCGTGGACGAGCGGGTCTCGTCCCACCCCCTCGCCCGGGCCATGGCCCTCGCTCGAGCCTACGTGGCCGGAGAGGGGCCGCTGTAGATCGGAAGAGCGTCGTGTAGGGAAAGAGTGTAGATCTCGGTGGTCG
>CAYZFR010000179.1:0-8336 GCA_964477875.1 uncultured Myxococcales bacterium | reverse complement strand
GGGCGTCTTGCTGAGCATCGAGGCCACCAGCTCGTCGAGGGCGAGCGGAAAGCCGTGGCTGACCTGATTCAGCCGGGGGGCCTGCATCAGGGCGTGCTTGAGGATGAGGGTCTGGGCCGAGTCGGCGAGGAAGGGGGGACGACCAGTCAGACACTCGAAGAGGATCGCGCCCACGCCATAAAGGTCGCTCCGCCCGTCGATGGAATCTTTCAACGACTGTTCGGGCGACATATAAGCCGGTGTGCCCATGATCATCCCGGGCTCGGTCAGGGTGGTGGAGGCCGCCTTCCGCGCGATGCCGAAGTCGAGCACGCGAACGCGTACGCCGTTCTCGCCGTCCTGGAGGAAGACGTTGGAGGGCTTGAGATCTCGATGAACGATACCGAGGTCGTGGGCTTCCTGAAGCGCGGCGAGGATGTCACAGCAGATCGACACCGCCTCGCCGGTCGCCAATCGGCCGCGCTCCAGGCGCTGGCCGAGGGTCTCGCCCTCGAGCAGCTCGGTGACCAAGAAAGGGCGCCCGTCGTCGAGCCAGCCGAAGTCGAAGAGCCGGAGGGTGTGCTCGTGCTGAAGGCCAGAGATGATCTCGGCCTCTCGCTCGAAGCGACGCGCGACCTTCGCTTCGTCGACCAGGCTGGAACGCAGCACCTTCACCGCGACCTGACGGCCGACGCTCATCTGCTCGGCGACGTAGATGGTGCCGGAGCCGCCGCGCTCGAGCGCGCGCAGCAAACGATAGCGGCCGTCGACGACGCGACCGAGCATCGGATCAGTGGGGGCGGGCGCCTCCAGCACCCAACGACCGTCACCGATCCCCGCGCGTTAGGGAAGCCCTTTGCCCCCCGGAGAATCACTGCAGCGGGACGCCTCCTGTGGGTCGCGCTCCTCGTCGTCCCGAGCGGTAGGGCCTGGGGCGAGGACGAAGGCACGTCGACGCCCGAGCCCGAAGCGGCCGAGCGGCGCTTGGCCAGAACCCTCCGGGATCAGGCCTACGCCGACCTGGCGCGGGAGCGCTACGCCGAGGGGATCGCGAAGCTTCAGGAGGCCTATGCGGCCGTCCCGAATCCGGGCCTTCTCCTGAACGTGGCCATCGCCTACCGGCGCTGGGGAGACCACTGCGCCGAGACCCTGCTGGCCCTGGACCGCTTCGACGCCGTGTGCAGCACGCCCGACTGTGCCTTCTACGAAGAGGGTCGGGCCCAGAGGGCCCTGCTGGAGGCATCCTGCACCGGAGAGGTCCGGGTTCGGTCGAGTCCGCTTCGAGCCCGGATCCGCCTCGGCGACCGGCCCGCGGGCCTCACCCCCGTGACCCTGCGCTTGGAGCCTGGGCCCTACACCCTGACCGCGACCGCAGCAGCCGAGACCAAGCAGATCGACCTGAACGTTCGCCCGGGGCAGATCCAAGAGATCCGCCTCGTGTGGCCCACACCCAAGGTCGAACGACTGGGCCGAAGGGCGGCCGCCTGGACGGCGGTCGGGGTGGCGGCGACGAGCCTGGTCGTGGGCGGAGTTTTCACCGGCCTGGCGGTGGACAGCGGCAGCCGAGTCTCGGATCCCCCACGAGATGGACGGTCCCGGCTCGAGGCGCGCCGGGACCGCGAGTGGGGCGCGGCGGCCGTCGGCTACGGGTTCGCGCTCAGCTCGGGCGTGCTCGCGGCGGCCCTCCTGCTGACCGATCCGGACTGAAGACAGACCCCCTCGACCCCTCTGACCCATGAAGGACGAGCACCTCCCTAGGGGGGATCGTGTTGCCGCACGTCGTCCGGAGGTAGGTTCTTTGTAACCGAAGGACCTCGGTGACGCTGCTCCGCGCTCGATGGAGCGACGGTCGGGGTGCGATTTCGCCACCCCCGCTTTGACCGCGCGCCTCTCATCGTACTCAGCTCCCGCCATGCCTGGTGTCAGTGGGGCCCGCCTCTATGTGCCCCGACCCCGTGTCTCCCTGTCCGACTGGTGTGGTTGGACCGACAACGACTGGAACAAAGTACAGAACGTCGTTGGCCGGAGCTTTCGGATCCCAACCCCTCAGGAGAACGTCTACACGATGGCCGCCAACGCGGTCCTCGACCTCATCACGAGCTACGAGGTGGATCCGCAGCAGGTCGGCCTGCTCGCCTTCGGAACCGAGTCGTCGACCGACAACGCGGCGGGGGCGGTCATCGTGCGCGGAATGGTGGACCGGGGGCTGGAGCAGCTCGGCCTGCCCCGCCTGAGTCGAGCGCTGGAGGTACCGGAGTTCAAGCACGCCTGCCTCGGCGGCGTATACGGACTCAAGAGCGCGCTCCGCTACGTGGCCACCGACGGCAAAGATCGGGTGGCCATCATGGTGGCGGCCGATGTCGCCGAGTACGAGCGCGGCACCTCGGGGGAGCAGACCCAGGGCGCTGGCGCCATGGCGATGCTGGTGGAGGCCGAGCCGAAGATGTTCGAGGTCGACCTCGCCGCGTCGGGCAGCGCCTCCTCCTATCGGGGACCGGACTTCCGCAAGCCGTTCGCTCGGCACTTCCTGCCCGCCTACGCCCCGGACACCAAGCGGATGTCCGACTTCCCCGTCTTCTCGGGCAAGTATTCGACCTACGCCTACCTCGACGAAGTGACCCAGGCGGTGGAGGCGATGTTGGCCAAACAGGAGGAGTCGGCGGGGAAGTTCTATCGCCGGGTGAAGGGCCTGTTCTTTCACCGGCCCTACAAGATGATGCCGATCCAGGCGATGTCTTTCCTCTACGTGCGGGGCCTGGCCCACGGCGGAAATCACCCCGACGAGCTCGACGAGCTCTGCGAGCTCGCCGGCGTTGACCCGCAGGACATCCTGCGAGAGGCGAACGACGGCCGGGATCTCTTCGCCCCCATTCACGAAGGTAAAGAGCCCGAAAACCCCTTCCCCGCCACCACCGCCACCGCTTCGGTACTGCGAAAGCAGGAGAGCTTCCGGACCCTCCTGTCCGAGAAGATGCGCCTCGGCTCCGAGATGATGATGGACCTGGGCAACCTCTACTCGGCCGCCCTCCCCGCCTGGCTGGCGGCGGGCTTCGAGGACGCGCTGGAGAGCGGCGGCCTCGCCCCCCACGATCCCTTGGTCGCGATCGGCTACGGGAGCGGCGACGCGGCCGAGGCCCTCCCCCTTTTCGTGGTTCCGGGTTGGGAGCTGGCCGCGCGCCGCATCGGCTTTCGGGCTTCCCTCGAGAACGAGCCCCGGGATCTGACCCGAGAGGCCTACGTGGCCCTGCACGACGGGGACCGGAGCATCGAGCTCGGCGCCGAGCCCACGAACGCCTTCGTCATCAGCCGCGTGGGCGAGAACTACAGCCCCGGCTTCCAGGACCTCGGCGTCGAATACTACGAGTACCGAACCTGAAGCGCCGCGCAATTCCGGGAACACATGACCGAACGCCCCGTCGCTGCCGCCCTCAGTCCTGCCGCGCATCCCCCGCCCGTCGCGGCACCGGCAGCCCGAGCCGCTTCAGGGCTGCCTCCGCCCCTTCGCGATTCAGCTGCCAGTAGGGCATGCGGGCGACGCCGGTCAGGACGCCTGTGTCCCGGGGCCCCTGCCAGCGAACGATGCGGTGGGGGAAGGCGTCCTGGACTTCGTAGGTCCAGTCCCCGCTCGACGAGCGGACCTTCACCTCGTGCACCTCGAAGCGACCGGCCGGAGTCTCGACCGTTCGGACCGCTCGGCCCCGGGTGATGGTGGCCTGCTCCACCGCGTGGCCCTCGTGCTCGAGGACGGCGATCTCGAAGTCCCGGAGCAGCGGTACCTCGATCGCCCGCCCGGGCTCGATGGGTTCGGGGATGCCGCGGACCAGCACCGGCAGCTGGGCGGCGGTGACCCCGCCGGCAGGGAATTGTAGGGTCTCGGTCTGATCCCCCTCTCCGTCGAAGTAGCTGAAGGCCCGCCGGTCGATGTCGTCGGGGCCGAAGAGCAGCTCTTCGAAGGTGTTGCCGCACCATTCCTGTGCCGAGAAGGTGATCTTGGCCGGGCGCCCTGCCGGTCGGCCTCCGTGGGCCTCCAGTCCGACGAAGACGCTGGTCATCAAGTTGTAGTCGTAGATGCCGGTCTGGAAATCCTTGACCGCGTTGAGCTTGAGCACCTGGAAAGTGTCGCTGTCGGGGTGCATGCCGGGGTCGGCCTTGACCCGCGCCGACTCCGAGAACGGCTCGGTCACGAAGATCAGCACGACCTGCCCGGACCGGCGCTGCCCGTAGCGAGACTGCTCCAGCGCGTAGCCGGCCACTTCGGCGTTTCCGTCGAACCAGTGGTCGGCGAATTGGGGGCTGACGGCGAGAGCCGCCATGAGAAGAGGCGTCACGCCCCCAGAGTCGGCCGGTGGCCCGGCCTCCTCAATGGAAACTCGCCTTCGATGGCACGCTGCTGTACCCCCGTGTCGTCTTGGTCACGCGGCGGGAAGATCTGGAGGGAATCCGAGAAGAGCTGGCCTTTCGGGTGAGCGAGCACATGCTCGGGCGGGGCAACGCAGCCGAGATCCTCGAGGAGTCCATTTACTTCGAACGCCGGCGCATCGCCGAGGACCGGGGCTCTCCAGCCCGGGAGAGCGACCGGGCCTTCTGGGAAGAGCTCTCACGGCGGCTGCGGAAGGCGCCCGAGCACGAGCACCCGGCTCTGCTCAGGGAGGCGGTCGAGCACTTTGGACAGGAGATCGAGGGCCACTTCGACTCCCGCATCTACGCCCTCGCCACCCGGGCCCTTCCGTCGACGTTGGGCGTAGTCCTGAACGCCGTCTCGCCGAGCAAACTCTTCAGGCGCCTGCCCAAGGTGCCGAGCCTGGACGACTGCGTGACCATTGAGGGTGAGACCGAGCACCTCCGGCGGCTTCGCGAAAAGGGCACCGTCATCTTGGTTCCCACCCACTCCAGCAACCTCGACTCGATCGTGATGGGCTACAGCCTCTACCGGCTCGGCTTGCCGCCCTTCGTGTATGGCGCCGGCCTCAACCTGTTCCGAAACCGGCTCATCGGCTTCTTCATGCACAACCTGGGGGCCTACACCGTGGACCGGAAGAAGCAGGATCCGCTCTACAAGGAGGTTCTGAAGGCCTACGCGACCCTCACCCTCGAGTTCGGCTACGACAACCTCTTCTTTCCGGGCGGCACCCGCTCTCGAGCGGGAGCGGTGGAGCGCAAGCTCAAGCTCGGACTGCTCGGCACCGGACTGTCCGCCTACATCAAAAACCTCGCGCGTAAAGCGGACGAGCCCAACATCTACATCGTGCCCGCGACCCTGAACTATCAGCTGGTCCTGGAGGCCGAGACCTTGATCGACGACTTCCTGTCCGCGGTCGGCAAGAGCCGCTACATCATCGAGGACGACGAGTTCAGCCAGCCCCGAACCGTGCTCGGCTTCATGAGCAAGCTGGTCAGCCTCGACGCCAAGATCACGCTCCGCATCGCCCGCGGGCTCGACCCCTTCGGCAACCCCGTGGACGACGACGGCCAAAGCCTCGACCCGGCCGGGCGGCCGATCGACATCGAGCGCTACACCTGGGTGGACGGTCGCCCGGAAGAAGATCCGGCCCGAGACGCGGAGTACGTCTCCGAGTGCGCGTCCCGGATCTGCGAGGCCTTCTCTCGGGAGAACGTCGTCGAGAACACCCACATCCTCGCCCGGAGCCTCTTCGACGCCCTCCGGGCCCGGAATCCACAGTTGGGCGTCTTCAAGCTCATCCGCACCCGAGGCCTGCAAGATCAGGTGCCGGCCATGGATCTTCATGAGCGGGTCGACGGCCTGCTGAGTGAGCTGAGAGAGCTGGAGCGCGAGGGTCGAATTCGGCTCGGCAGCTCCTGCCGGGGCAGCGCGGCCGACATCGTCGCCGGTGGGCTTGCGACCTTCGAGACCTATCACTCTCGCCCCGCCGCCGAGCGGCACGGGGACCGGATCGGCAGCGGCGACCCGACGCTGCTCCTCTTCTACCAGAACCGTTTGGAAGGCTACGCCCTCGGCCGGCATCGCCCGGTGTTGACGTCCGACCATCGCTCCCTACGGTCGGAGGAACAGTGATGAAGGCTCGAGTCAGCCTCCTGGGTTCGGGCGACATCGCCTACGCCATGGCTCGGATGCTGGTGGACGTAGAGCTGGTCTGCAGCCCCGAGGACGAGCCCCAAGGGCCGACGGTGCACCGGGCCGAGGACTGGAACGAGGCGCTGGAGCAGAGCCAAGTCGTGGTGCTCGCAGCCGGCGCCGAGCAGCTCGCCGCGCTGTCGGAGCGCTACGGCCCCTACGCCAAGGGCGACCACGTGGTGCTGACCGCTGCTCGAGGGTTGCGCGCCGGCTTCGAGCTTCCCCACGACACGATCCGTCGTTTCACCTGCGCCCGAAAGATAGCGGTCTTTGGTGGCCCACTGCACGCCCAGGAAGTCACCGCCGAGCACCACGCCACGGTGGTGCTCGCCTCGCGCTTTAGCGAAACGGTCCGGATCGTCGATAGGCTCGTTCCCCGCGAGCGCGTGAGCATCGAGCACACCACCGACCTGGTCGGCGTCGGCGTTGCCGGCGCCTACGGTCACATCACCTCGGTGTTGACGGGCATGGGAAAGAGCCTGGGATGGACGCCGACCGCGGTGGGCCTGTTGGTCGCCCACGGCATGGTCGAAGCCCGCAAGCTCGGGGTCGCGGCGGGCGGTGACCCGCAGACCTTCCAGGGGATCGTGGGCTGGGGTGAGCTCATCCCGCGAACCCCAGGTCGGTCCAATCGCCACCTCGAGCTGGGCGAGGCCCTCGTCAAAGGGGGGTCGTGGCCCGAAGGACGACTCGAAGTCCTCACCACACTGGAGGTAGCGACGCGTTTCGGGCGCGGACACGGCGTGTCTACGCCGGTCGGCGATGCGCTGCGAAGGATCCTGGAGGGGAGCGAAGATGCCGCCTCGGCGCTGAGCGGTCTCCTGAAGGCGCCGCTCGAGGGGACCAGGTGAGCAGTGCCCTTCAGGCGGCCGTCTCGTCCCGGGGTCGAAGGGTCACGGCGGCCGGCGCGGAGCCGAGGGTTGGAGAAGCCCGCTCCGCGTCCGGAAGCTCTGGATCGGTATCGAGCCGACCCCGAAAGCCCTGAACGAAGTGAAACACGAGAGAGGCCATGCCGGCTCCGAGGGCCGCGACGACGCCGAGATCGATGACCCCACGGGTCGGCTGGGGCAGCGCCTTGACCACCGCGATCAGGGCCACCAGCCCTAGGGCGAGGGCCCAGCTGCTCGTAAGCCGGCGAGTCCGAGCGCCGAAGAAGCCCATGCAGAAGAGAGGCGCCATGAGCCTGCGGGTCCAGGAGCGTTCGAAGCGAAGATGATGCGCCCGCGCCGCCACCCGCGGACAGAAGCCCTTGTGGAACGCCTTGAAGCCTTCGGTGTAGCCGAAGAAAGCGAGGCTCAGACCGTAGGCGGCGAGGACGTGGGTCGGCAGCGGATCCGCCAGGGGCGCGAGCCCGATGGGCAGCAGGCGAACGACCGCCGTGCCCAGGACACCCAGGACCCCAAGGACGCCCCACACGGCTGCCCAGCTTTGGCCCCGCATCCTCTCTGAAAAGCCTGGATGGTAGGGGGTCCTGTCAACGACCTTCAGTCAGGAAGTTGACGGGGGTTCCCTGGACCCACTAGGGTGATGGGAAGCGAGCATACGGGTAACCATGGAAGTCGTCGACCTGCACGTCTCGGGGCTGATCCCCGCTCTACCCGACCGGCTATATGCCGCCTGGCTCGATGAGCGAGACCACGCGAGCTTCACCGGCGGGCGCTCCGCCCAAATCGAGGGCAAAGTGGGCGGTGCCTTCGCGACCGGCGATGGCCGCTACATGGGGAAAATCACTAAGCTTCGACCCGGGGCCCAGATCAGCTTCACGCTCCGGACCGAGGATTTCCCCGAACTATCTGAGGACAGCAAGGTCACGGTGAGCTTCGACGCCCGTTCAGACGGCGACACGCTGATCGAGATTCGGCACAGCAAGGTGCCAGCCCCCCTCGGTCCCGAGTTCGAGCGGCATTGGCTCGATCACTATGTGATGCCGATGCGCGTGTACTTCGCAGCGCTGCCCCCGTCCGAGCCGGCCGAGGCCAAGCCCAGCCCGTCGCCGTCGAAGAAGGCCGAGGTAGCAAAAGACGAAGGGAAGGCCAGCGCCTCGACCGGCCCCGTCGAAAGCATGGCGAAGAAGCCCCCGGCCAAGAAGACCGCGGCCAAGAAGGCCCCCGCCAAGAAGACGGCGGCCAAGAAGGCCCCCGCCAAGAAGACCGCGGCCAAGAAAGCCCCCGCCAAGAAGACCGCGGCCAAGAAGACGGCGGCCAAGAAGCCCCCCGGCAAAAAGGCCCCCGCCAAGAAGGCTCCCGCCAAGAAGACGGCGGCC
>CAYZFR010000178.1:0-8359 GCA_964477875.1 uncultured Myxococcales bacterium | reverse complement strand
GCAAGTAGCCCCCTAGAGGCACTCGATGGCTTCGAGGAAGAGGGGACGGACGTCCTCGACCTCGTGGTAGTCGGCCCGCAGGAGATCGTCGAGGACCGGGTCCATGCAGCGGCGCCGGCGCTCGGAGCCGCTTGCGGCCTCTCGCCGAAGCTCGACCACCATCTTTGCGGCCACCTTTGGATCCATGGACTGCACGTAGCGCCGAAGCAGCGCTTCGATGGGGCCGCGGCTGAGAGAGGGGGTGCGACGAAGATTCGTCTCATCGGCCTCGATGAGGGTCCCGACGGGCTCGGACGGCTCGGCTTCGCCTGAGGGCTCGCCGGTGGCTACGGCGGTAGGCGTGGCCGTCGCTCGGGTCGGCGGCGCCGACGTGGGGGCTTTCGGCCTCGGTTGCGCCTTGGCTTCGGCGTCCTGCTCCAGGTCCGAAGCCTGACTCGGACGCTCTGAGGGCGAGGGGGGGGCCGGGGCGGTTCGGGGCGTGACCGAGGGGAGGCCCCGGGCGGTCATGGGCTCGACCGAGGACGCTTCTCGCAGGCTCTGAAAGCCGAAAATCCCCCCCAGGACGAGCAGGGCTCCCAGCACGGCCCACATGGCGCCGGTCCGCGGGGGCGTCTCGATGGGCGCGCTGCGGAAGCTGGCGTCGGTGGCGTCGGTGGTTCCGGCGGCCGGCATCGCGTCCACCAGACGGGCTTCGGCGGTGGGGAGAGGCAGCTTGCCCGAGCTCGCTAGCTGGATCCGGGCCACCGCGCGCTTGCCTCCTGGCGCCGCGTTGCGGGCGGCAGAGATGGTTTCGGCGATCTCCGCCTCCCGATCCGGCAGTCGGGCCACCACGAACTCGGCCAGCTCGGGCGGCGACATCAGGCCGACTCCGGCCGCGGCGGGGACCAAGGCGGTCAAGAACTCGCTGGCGCTGGCGAAGCGCTGGTCCGGATCCTTATCGAGGGCACGAGCCAGCACGGCGTCGAAGGCCTTCGGCACGTCGGCGACCTCCGACAGGGGCGGCGCGGGCTGGGAGGCGACCGCGTGCAGCATGGCGGCCCGGCCCTTCGCCTGGACCAGCCGACGGCCAGCCAGCATCTCCCAGAGGACCACGCCGGCTGTGTAGAGGTCGCTTCGCCGGTCGACGCGCTGACCCTTGGCCTGCTCAGGCGACATGTACAGGGGCGTCCCCATCAGCATGCCGGTCGCCGTCCGAAGATCATCGACCTCGCCTTTGGCCACGCCGAAGTCGATGACCTTCACCCGCCCGTTGAAGGCGATGAGGAGGTTCTTGGTGGAGAGGTCCCGGTGAACGATGCCGGCCGGCCGACCCTCGAAGCTGAAGTCGTGAGCGTACTCCAGGGCCTCCAGGAGCTGCTTCACCAGGCTGACGGCCACCGCCGGCGGACAGGGGGCCCCTTGCTTCCAGCAGCGCTTGTTCAGCTCCTCGAACGTGACGCCCGGAACAAACTCCATGGCGAGGCAGACGCGCTGGGACTCCTCGAAGGCTTCGTGGACCTTGGCGATGCCGGGATGGTCGAGGGCGGAGGCCAAGGTCGCCTCCCGGAGAAAGCGGCGGGCGGTCTCGTCGTCCGCCTCGAGGCCGGCGAGTAGCTGCTTCAGGACGACGATCTCATCGTCCCCCTCCTTCATGGCGAGGTCGACACGGGCCATTCCGCCGTGGCCCAAAGGCGCGACGACCCAGTAGTCGCCGAGTCGCTGAAGGGCCTCCGGCTCGGCCATCGGTTGGACGATAGCCGTCACACGACGGAAGGACAAAGGGGGGTGAACAGGAAAGGGAGGTGGAGGCGTGGGACAGGGTCGCAGGCGAGGGGCTTCAGCCCTCGGCCTCGGCGCCCTCTCCGTCCTTTTCGCCCGTCTGTAGGACGGCGTAGTTCACGTTCGTATAGCCGGCCTCCGCCGCTGCGAACATGACCTTTCGGACGAGCTTGAAGTCCACGTCCTTGTCGGCGTTGATGATGATGTTGCCTTTGAACTTCTGCCCGGGGTGCATCATCTCGTCGATCTTCCGCATCTCCTGAAGCTTGTCGGTCAGGTTCTGCACCCGCAGGTCGGGGTCGTTGAGGATCTCGTCGGAGTCTCCTACCCGCTGCCCCTCAACCGCCACCGTGATGGGCGAGACCTGGATGATCGGTGCCCGCTCGATTTGGCGCTGAACGCTCGCCTTGGGAAGCGTGATGTCCTTCGAGATGTTCACCAGGTCGCCGTTTGCCGAGAAGTTCATGATCAGGAACACGACCAAAATCACGAACATGTCGATGAGGGGCGTCAGGAGGAGGTCGGCATTCTTGGCCGTTCCACCCTTGCTGCCTTTCATACCCGGATGATTTTGCAGCCAGGGGGCGAATGGGCGCTTCTGTGGCTTCTTGATCGGCATGAGTCTGTTGCTCCTCAGGTGTCCACGCCAGCGACCGAGATGCCATCGAGTTCGTAGTCGAGGCACAGGTCCATGACGCTGATCAGCTCCTGGTAAGGCACGTTGTCCTCACTCTGAACCGTGACTTCCTTGTTGGAAGGATGCTCGGCGACGATCTCCTTGAGGACCTCGGAAAGGGCCTCGATGTCGTAGTCTTCGCCGAGCTTGTCGAGCTCCTTCACAACCGCATTCTTCTTGGTGACCGTGTAGCCCGACCCCTTGATGAGGACCTGGAGATTCAGCTGCTCCTCCTCCTCGTCTTCGGGGGGTACATCGCTCGGCGCGTTCGGCGTCTGCCGAACCTCGATCCGCGCGATTTGCGTCCACACTGCGGTCATCAGGAGGAACGAAATCAGCACCGACAACAGATCGATGAACGGAACCAGGTTCAGCTGGAAGTCGACGGATTTCTTTCCGCCTCCTCCTCCTTCGGGTACTCCACCACCACCGGCCATGGGTTTATCTCCTTATGCGTCCGCGGACGAGCCGCGGACTTACTCCTGCCGTTCGGCGCCGAGGGTCGACAGGTCGAGCTTGTCGCGGTTGGTGACGACGAGGTTCAGGACCGACACCGACGCCTCGTTGATGTCGTCGAGGAGCTGCTGGGTCTTGCCCTGCAAGACCGAGTAGAACAGCAGGCCCGGGATGGCCGTGAGCAGGCCGAAGGCAGTGCAGTTCATGGCCTCGGCGATGCCCTTCGCGAGGAGGGTCGCCTTCTCGGACGGGTCGGCGTTCGCCACCGCGGCGAAGCAGGTGATCAGACCCGAAATGGTCCCCAGGAGACCGGCCAGCATCGCGACGTTCGCGAGCATCGCCAGGTAGGCGGTGCGCTTCTCGAGGCTGGGCGTCTCGCGCAGGGTGGCCTCGTCCATCGCGGCCTGAACCTCTGCATCGGACTTGTTCACCTTCACCAGTCCCGCCTTGATGATGTTGCTCAAAGGCGTGGGGGTCTGGCTGCACAGAGCCAAGGCCTTACCGACGTTGCCGGCCAGGATGTACTTGCGCATGGCCTGGACGAAGGCGTCCTTCGAGATGGAGGCCTTGAAATACAGGTACTGGATCCGCTCGACGGCGATCGCGAGGATGAAAACCGAGCAGACGGTGATGGGGTACATGCCCCAACCGCCTTCCTGGTACCGGTGTGCGAGTTCTTCAAACATGGCTGCTCTGTGACTCCTTTTCGCGGAGCGCGGGCGCTCCCGACCGCATCAGACAGCGGCCGGGAGGGCTGGTTCCGAGGCTAGCTCAATTTTTTCGAGAGTAAGGGTATAAACCCCATGTTTGCCGGGAGGCGTTGAGACCGAGTCCGGCTTGGGCAATGAAAAGAGCGGGATGGACCCCACGATGTTCGACCGGTTCCTGGCCGCTGCGGTCAAGGCCGGGGCCTCCGACATTCACATGAAGGCCAACGCCCAGCCAACGCTGCGGGTGCATGGCGTCATGAAGGAGGTGAAGCTGGACATCGTCGGCCCGGAAGCGATGGAGCGCCTAGTCGGACACATCCTTCAGCGAAACAACTTGGGGGTCACGGTGTCGGAGCTTCGGGATCACGATACGTCCTACGTGGTTCGAGGGGTGGGGCGCTTTCGGGTGAATCTCTTGCGTCAGAAGGGCGAATTCGCAGCCGTCCTTCGCGTCATCCCGGAGGCGGTCCCGACTTTGGACAGCCTCGGCCTGCCCAAGATCCTGAAGGAAATCGCGAAGGAGGAGCGGGGTTTGGTGCTCGTCACCGGCGTCACCGGTTCCGGCAAGTCAACGACGCTTTCGGCTCTCATCCACGAGATCAATTGCGAGGCTCGAAAGCACATCGTGACCATCGAGGACCCGATCGAGTTCCTCCACACCGACAAGCTCTCTCGGATCACCCAGCGGGAGGTCGGGGCCGACACCGCCTCTTTTTCCGACGCGCTGCGGGCGGCACTCCGCCAGGACCCGGACGTGATCCTGGTGGGCGAAATGCGGGACCCCGAGACGATCGACATCGGCCTCAAAGCCGCCGAGACCGGTCACCTGGTGTTCTCGACCGTGCACACCAACGACGCCTCGAAGACCATCGGTCGCCTCATCGATGTCTTTCCGCCCGAGTCTCAGGACGCGGTTCGGATCCGCCTCGCCGACAACCTGCGCGCCACGGTCTCCCAGCGGCTCCTCCGCCGCAGCGACGGCAAGGGCCGGGTGGTGGCGATGGAGGTCATGCGGGCGACCCTGAGCGTGCAGGAGATGATCAAGGACCCCAGCCGAACCCACGAGATCAAAGACTACATCGAGCGTTCGAAGGACATGTACGGCACCCAGTCCTTCGACCAGCACCTGATCGAGCTGTACCAGCAGGGCGTGATCAGCCTCGAGATCGCCAAGTCGGCCGCCACCAACCCCGCCGACTTCCAGCGCGCTCTCTTCGTGAACTAGGGCCTCTACGGCCTCTAGCCTCTACCGGTGCCACCCCCTGTTTTCGGGGGCTCAGCGGCGAGGGATCAGTTGCTTTACGCGGGACTGGTCGAGGTGCCCGGTGCGGGCGAGTTCGGCGGCGGCGGTGGTAAGAACCTCGTTCCGCTGGGCGAGCATGCGCTCGACCTTGGAGAGATGGTGGGTGAGGACGTTCTCGGCTCGGGCACGGCCCGCGACCCGTACGATGAGGTCGGTGGCCCGCGCGAGGTCGTCGAGGGCGCCCGTCAAGGAGGAGCGCTCCTCTAGGCCAAGCACCCGTTCCGCGCACACGCCGGCAATGAGGAGCATGATCTCACCCTCCATGAGGGCCTTGTCCGCCCCGGTCTTCGGGCGGCCGCGGGGAAGGGCGACCTTCTTTTCGGTCTCGGTCTCGGGCCGAGGTCGGAGGCGCACCCTTCGAACGCCGCGCCCGAGCAGGACCGCCATCAGCGCGTGGCCGATCTCGTGGACGGCCACGCGCTCGTCCTCCAGTGAGACGGCGCGGGTTTCGGCTTCGACCAAGGTTTCAGATCTCTTGGCGACTGTTCACGACTCGGCTGATGTGTCCGAAGTCGAGGGCCTCATTGGTGTCCATCCAATGGTCTCGGTCGGTGGCCTTCTCGATCTCTTCCAGGGACTTTCCGGTCTCGCGGGCGTACAGCTCGTTGATCTTTCGCTTGGTGCGAAGAATGTCTTTGGCATGAATGTCGATGTCGGTCGCGGGGCCGATCATCGTGCCGCCGATCAGAGGCTGGTGAATGAGAAACTTGGCGTTGGGCAGAGCGAGCCGGTTCTTCTTTTCAGCGCAGAGCGAGATGATGGAACCCATGCTAGCCGCCATTCCTACGACTAGGG
This sequence comes from uncultured Myxococcales bacterium, assembly GCA_964477875.1. Lineage (GTDB taxonomy): Bacteria > Myxococcota > Kuafuiibacteriia > Kuafuiibacteriales > Kuafuiibacteriaceae > Kuafuiihalomonas. The sequence goes on along the minus strand of CAYZFR010000178.1, from coordinate 2,661 downwards.
TGATGACCTCGGGCTGAATGAAGCGGGCGGTGTCGTAGATCGAAAAGCCCGAGCTTATCTCGCCGCCAGGGCTGTTGATGAACATGTAGATCGGCTGGTCAGGGGCTTCCCGCTCGAGGGCGAGGAGCTGGCGGTTGACCTCGTGGGCCATCTCGGAGCCGACGGCCCCGGAGACCTGAACGATGCGGCTCTCGAACAGCCGCTGGTCGACCGGGGTGAAGAAAGGAAAGTCCATGCGGGGAGGCTACCCGAGCCCAACCGATGAGTCAGCAAGGGCCTGAACTTGGTGGCGAGCGGGGGCATGAGGGGAGGGGGCCCAGGGCAGTCAAAACGGGGGGTGGCACCGAGAGAGGCTCGGGCTGGCACTTCCGGAGGAGGCACTGAAAACGGGGGGTGGCACCCGGAGGGGCTCTTGGGTGCCAGGCGGTGGAAATGGGGGGTGGCACCTGTTCGGGAGGCGGGTGGGGGGTCAGGAGGCGAGTTTTTGGTCGAGGGTGCCGGTGCGTTCGAGGTTGGCGAGCTCGGTGTAGCCGCCTACGGGTTCGTCGCCGATGAAGATCTGGGGAATGGTTCGCTGGCCGGTGGTCTCGGCGAGCCACTTTCGGGTGGGCTGATCGCCGTCGACGTCGATCTCCTCGTAGCTGAGACCCTTTCGGTCCAGCAGCATCCGGGCCCGGGAGCAAAAGGGGCACCAGCCGGTCAGATAGATGCGCACGGGCTTCACATCCTGGAGGATACCCAGCGCCGGAGGCTGGCCCATGAAAAAGCGCCCGAATTGCGGTCCCACGCCAGGCTGTGCAAGAGGCTGGAGGGGTGCTGCGCGCCTTCCACGTCACGAAGGTCTACGAGGGCGGGGACTCCCCCGCCCTGCATGACGTCAGCCTCCAGGTCGACAAGGGCGAGTTCGTCTACCTCACCGGCCCCTCCGGGGCCGGCAAGTCGACCCTCCTCAAGCTCCTCTTCGCCGCCGAGCGCCCCACCCGGGGGCAACTCCTCGTCGACGAGACCAACGTCGCCCAGCTCTCGCCCGGCCAGATCCCCCATTTCCGCCGCAGGCTCGGCGTCGTCTTCCAAGACTTCAAGCTCATCGCCCACCGGACGGTGGCCGAGAACATCGCCATGACCCTGTGGGTCCTCGGGATGCCGGAGCGTCTCGTCCAGCGCCGCGTCACCGCCATGCTCAAGGCCGTCGGTCTGTTCCACCGCGCTCACGCCTTCCCCTCCAAGCTCTCGGGCGGCGAGCAGCAGCGGGCCGCCATCGCCCGGGCGCTCATCAACGACCCCGTCCTTCTCCTCGCCGACGAACCCACCGGCAACCTCGACGACGGCATGTCCTCGGAGATCTTCGCCCTCCTGGAGCGCGCGAACGCCAGGGGCACGACCGTGCTCATGGCCACCCACGACCAGTCGCTCATGGACCGCGCCCCCAAAAAGGTCCTCCGGCTGGAAGGCGGTCGCTTGAGCCTAGGCCCGGTCGCTTGAGCCTAGGCTAGGGGCCGCTCCGTGATGTCGTCAAAAAGGCGAGGGCGCCCAGCTGCACCCACGAATCGACAGCGACTTCGCTCGAGGCTAGCCTCCAGCACATGCTCCAACGCATCGCCTTGGCCCTGGCCTTGATGGCCACGGGTTGTCCGGGCGAAGTCGACCCGGACCGGCTGCCCGAGCTCCTCGCCGCCGCCGGTGCCGGCGGCGACGCTGGTGCGCCCGACGCCGGCGGCGCCGACCTGGGCCCCATCGACATGGCCGTGGTCCCTGAATGCACCGAGTACCAGGACATCTACGCCGAGCTGGTCGCGCCCAACTGCGCCACCGCTGGCTGCCACGACAGCGTGACCATGAGCCAGGGCCTCGACCTCGAGACCCCCGGCATCGCCGAGCGCTACGTCGGCGAGCCCGGCACCGACGGCCCCTGCATTCTCCTCGACGCCGACGCTCCCGAAGAGTCGCTCTTCCTCACTACGCTCCAACCCACCAACCCCTGCGGCGTGCTCCGAATGCCGCTCGTCGGCTCCTTCGATCAGACGGACGTGGACTGCATGGCGCGGTGGGTCGACGAGCTGCTCGCCGATCAATGAGGCCCACATGCTCCGATACGTCGTCGCTCTTTGCGCGCTCCCGCTGAGCGCCACCTCCGCCCACGCGGTCCAGGTCGCCATCGGCTCGGTCTCGGGACCGACCGGCGCCCAGATCGGCTACGGAATCGAACGCGCCCTGCAGGGCAAGGCGGAGGTCGTCTCCAATCTAAAATACGAAGCTGCGGCCCGGGCTGCCAACGCTGCCCCGAAGGACCTCGCCGCTGCCGCCAGCGTGGGTCAGAGCCTCGGCGTCGACGCCGTCGTGACCGGCGAAGTGGTCCGGGAAGGCCGGCAGTGGCGTGCCACCATCCGACTCGTCGACGCCCACCTGCAGCAAGTGGCGACCGAGTGGACCTTCGACTCGCCCGAGCTGCGCAGCCTCGCCGACATGGCCCGGCGCCAGGCTTGGGTGAAGCTCGCTGCCGCCCTCCGCGAGACCGAGAGCCACCGCGGGAGCGCCCCCGCCGCCGCGGCCCCCGCTCCGACGCCGCAGGCGGCGCCAGCCCCCGCCTCCGAGCCCGAACCCGCCACAGACGAAGTGAAGGTCGTTCTCATGAACTTCGACACCGGTCGCCGCGGGGCCGCC
>CAYZFR010000177.1:2728-8369 GCA_964477875.1 uncultured Myxococcales bacterium | reverse complement strand
AGAGCCTCACGGTGTTGCAGGGCGGGCAGGCCGAGGTGCTGGAGCTGTCGGCTCGCGCCGGCGCCCGGGCGGTAGGCAAACCGCTCCGACAGCTGCAGCTGCCGCGTGGGGCGCTGATCGGCGCCATCGTTCGTCCCGACGGCGTCGTCATCCCGAGAGGCGACGATCAGGTGAACGAGGGCGATACGGTGGTGGTCCTCGCCACCACCAGCGCCCGAAGCGCGGTGGAGCGGCTCTTCCGACCGGGACTCCTGTGAAGCGCTACCGCGACTACCGCGGCGTCGCTCGGCCGGTGGGCGTCGTCGTCATGGGGCTCGGTGTCGCGCTCGGCCTGTGCGGCCTGGCGGGCTGGGGATTCGACGTGGCGCTCCCGCCCCTGCAGTCCAGCATGGTGCGGGGCGAGTTCGCGCTTGGTATCTCGGCCGCCGTCGCCCTCGGCGTGGGTTTTGGTCTCTACCTTTTCGGGCGCCGTCATGCTTCGGATGTGCCGACCCGGCGAGAGGCGATGCTGGCGGTGGCGTTGATCTGGACCGCGGCCAGCGTGATCGGTGCGCTCCCCTTCGTGTTCGGGGCGGGGATGGGCGTGGTCGATGCGCTCTTCGAGTCAGTGTCGGGCCTCACCACCACCGGCGCCACCGTGATCGGAGACATCGAGGGAACCATGAGTCGTCCCCTCCTGCTGTGGCGGAGTCTGTTGCAGTGGCTGGGCGGCATGGGGATCGTGGTCCTGTTCGTAGCGGTGTTTCCGAACATCGGGGCAGGCGGGAAATTCATGTTCGGCGAGGAGGTGCCGGGCACCACCGCCGAAGGGCTGCGCCCCCGCATCGCCGAGACCTCGCGCATCCTCTGGCAGTTCTATCTCGCCTTCACCCTCATCGAGTTCCTGGTCCTGTTTCTTCTCGGAATGTCGGCCTTCGAGGCGCTCTGTCACGCGCTGACGACGATGTCGACGGGGGGCTTCTCGACCCGGGACGCCTCCATCGGCGCCTTCGACGCTCCCTGGATCGAGGTGACGATCGCGATCTTCATGCTGATCGCGAGCGTCAACTACGGGCTCTTTCACGCTTCGATTCGGGGCCGCACCTTTCGCGTCTTCCTGAGGTCGATCGAATTCCGGGCCTACGTGGTGGTGGTGCTCCTGGCGACGCTGCTGCTGTCCTTCATCATCCTCGGCCAGCACGAAGGCGATCTGTCGAGCTCGCTCCGCTACGGTTTGTTCACGGTGGCCAGCTTCGTCAGCAGCACCGGCTACGGGACCGAAGACTACATGGCTTATCCACAGATGGGTTTGTGGCTCATCCTCACCCTGATGTTCCTCGGTGGCTGCGCGGGCTCGACGGCGGGCGGCATCAAGGTCGAGCGGGTGGTCTTGATGGCGAAGCTCGTGTGGGCCGAGCTGCGCCGGAGCTTCCGCCCCGCCCTCGTTCACGTGGTGCGGATGGGGCGCAACGTCGTCCCTCAGTCGGCGCTCACCGACGTGGCGGTGTTCCTGGTCGTCTACATGGGGGGCCTGGCTCTGTTGACCGGGACGGTGGCGACGCTGGAGGGCCATCCGCTCCCGGCTGCCTTCGGCGCCAGCCTGTCCTGTCTGTCGAACATGGGGCCGGCACCCTTCCACCTGGAGGCCGACAACTTCGCCGCCTACGGAAGCTTGTCCAAGCTCTTGTTCGCGGTCGGCATGCTCCTCGGCCGGCTCGAGTTCTTCGCCTTGCTGGCCCTGGTGGTGCCCGACTTCTGGAGGCGTTGATGGGCAACCCGAGCACGCTCACCACCGAAGGGGTCCAGCGCTGGCCCTCCGCCATCGAGCCGACCCTCTTTCTCGACCACCGGGCCTTCGGCGGGCCGGTGGAGCTCGCGTCCATCTCCCTCCGGGAAGAGGCGGAGGGCTTCGTCACCGACGTCTCCAACGCTCTCCATCACTTCGCCGAGAACGACTGGCAGAGCTTCCGTGTGCAAAGCCGGGAGTTCGTCTCCGAGATGCGCCGGGCCTTTCTGCGGAGTCATCGGCGCCTCTCGGTCCACGTCCGCAGTGAAGGCGTCGAGGCCTTCGACCGGGTGGTGGCGGTCGAGACGGTGGAGCTCGCTCGACGCTACCGGGACCTGGTCTTGGGCCGGTCCTCTCGCGTGGTGCACGAAGCCTGGCCGGTATTCTCACTGCACGAAGCGCTGGTTCGGGTGAGCGGTTACCTTCCCGAGACGGTCGGGGCCCCGTTGGAGCCCCGCAGCTTCGCGGGCCGGGACGGCGATGGGCTCGTGGTCAGCCTGCGGCGCCTCGGCCTGAGGTGGCGACGCCGCTGGCGCCGGCTTTTCCGGCGGCCCGAGCTCACCCGGCAGGTCCCGCTTCGCGCCCTCGGCCGACACCGCCTGCTGGAGGCGCTCCCGGCCGGCCTGGAGGGGATGGCGAGCATCTTGGTCCAGGCCGAGCTGCAGCTCGCCTTGCGGAGCCGGCAGCTCTTCGCCGACATCGAGTCCGCCCTCGTCACGGTGGGCGAGTCCGAGAGCGTCGAGCAGGCCCAAGAGTTCCTGGAGAAGCTGAAGCTCGAAGCAGAAGAAGAGTTCCTCCTAGCCGAGTCCGAGCAGCAGCAGCACGGGCTCGACGCGCTCAAGCGGATCCAGTCCACCCTCGGCAACGCCGTCCAGGCTTGGAAGCGCGACCTGGAGATCGCGGGCACCTTCGAGCTGCCGGCCCCCCATGACCCGGCGCCCGACATCGAGGGGCTGGAGCAGCGCATGAAGGCGGTGCAGAAGGAGCTCAGCGGCGCCTACGCGGTGAGCGCGATGAGGATCGAGTTCGCGGCCTTTCACCAGGACCTGGAAGAGGGGTTGGAGGACTTCATCGAGAGTTTGGAGAAGGACATTCGGGGGCGCTCCTTCACCCAGCTGGATCGGGTGGGACAGGCACTGGACGCGGTCATCGACGCCCTGCAGAAGAACGAAGGGGACGAGGAGCTGCTCCACGGTGTTCTGCCCTCGGCCCTGGAGCCGATGGAGCGTGTGGTGCAAGAGGCCTTTCGGGAGTCGAATCGGCTGGAAGAGCAGCTTCTGGCCGAGGGCGCGACCCAGCCCCTCGTCGACACCTTGACCCGGGTCGCCTCGGGGCTCACCGACCGCTATCGGGTGCCTCAGACGGCCATGGAGCGGAGCGAATGGCGACTACCGGCCGCCCCGGGCACGGTCGAGATCCCCTTCGCGAATCTGGTTTCGACCTACGTGCAGGTCGACCTCGCGCCCCACCTCATCGAGCGCACCAGCCGGGCATCCAAGGATCTGGAGCCGATGCAGGCGACCTTGTCCGACGTGGGGAGGCTGGTCCGCTACAACCCCGATCAGTACGGGAGCGAGCTGGAGTTGGAGGGCACCGGCTCCCTGGGGCCCCTCGGCATTCGCGAGGCCCTGCTCACGGCGGCCAAGACCCACCGCGATGCTCTCGAAAACCTCAAAGAGGCCAGCGCCTCGTGGTCACGAGACATGGGGCGCGACCTGCGACAGGTCGTGAACGAACGCCTCGACGCCTTCGCAGAGCGGCTGCGAGAAGGGGAGGTCCATCGGATCCGGGCCGCCCGCCGGCGGCGGGGCCAGGGCGCGAGCGAGAGCGGCCTCGACATCTCGTGGCCTTCGCTTCAGCCCCTGCGGGATCTGTGGCGCCGCTCGGGGCTGGAGCGCCGCTTTCAGCGCCTCCGGAGACGGGCCCAGGTGGAGGGGCGACGACGCTCCCGCAAGGAGCTGGAGGCTCTGCTCTCGCCCCCTCGCTTTGCCCAGATCCCCGTCTACTATCGTCGGCTCTTCGCCCCCCAATCCCACTGGGCGGGGGACATCGTGCCCAGCCGTCCCGAAGAGATGCGACGGGCTACCGAAGTGCTGAAGAAGAGCGTGGCCGGCCTGCGCACGGCGGCCGTGATCGGCGTCGACGGCGCCGGGCGGGGCGCGGTGGTGAGCGCCATCCTTCAGCAGGCGGGCCTCGCCTCGATCCGTCGGCTCAACCTCCTCAAGCCCACCCGCGAGAAAGAGCTGCAGGAAAACCTCGCCGACCTGAGCCGGGACCAGCTCGTGGTGATCACCGGGCTCGGGTACCTGATGGCGAGCGAGCCGGGAGGATTCGACCCGCTGCAGCGGCTCACCGAGCTCATCGTCGAAGACGCGGGCAAGAACGCCTGGCTGCTCGAGGTCGATGATCTGGTGTGGCGTTTCGGCGCCCAGGCCACGCCGATCCGAGACGTCTTCCTGGAGCGGGTCGGGGTGCGCGCCTTGGGCCGAGGAGAGATCGAGCGCGCCATCTTCGCTCGCCACCACCTCTCGGGCATGAAGCTGGAGTTTCGGCAGACGGGCCGGACCGAGCTCGTCCCTTCGGATGGGAGCGGCGAAGGACCGGTCCAGCAGGAGTTCTTTCGGGAGCTCCACCGGGCCTCGGGCGGACTTCTGCAAGTTGCCTTGACCTTGTGGCTGGCCGCCATCGAAGGCTTTGCCGAGGAGGCCAAGAAGGTCCAGGTTCGGGACGTGCCCCCCACCCCCAAGGCGGCCCTCGACGAGCTTCCAGAGGAGGACGTCGAGCTGTTGTACCTCGTGCTTCGACAGGGCTGGATCTGCGCATCCACCCTCGGCTTCGTGCTGCAGCTCGACGGGCTCCAAGCCGAGGGTCGACTCCGTCGGCTCGTCCATCGGGGGCTGCTGGAGCGCTCGGTGGACGAGGTCTACGTTGTTCGCCGTCACCTCCGCGGGGTCGCCCACGAGCTTCTCCAGGATCGAGGCTTCGTATGAGCGAGACCTCGACCCTCACCTCCTCCGTCGCTGCGGGCGGCGAGGCGGTCGGCAACGGCCCGCCCCTCGACTTGGAGCCGATCCGGACCGTCCTCCGGGGGCTGCGAGAGCTTCTGGTGGTCGGGTCCGAGGAGCGCCTGCTCTGGATCGGGGTGGCGCTGGTGGCGGTGGTGGGGGCGTGGCTGCTCACCCGGCGCCGCGAGGGGCGGCTGCCCCAGCCCCTCTCCATCCTCGCCGGCTCATTGCGAGCCCTGGCCATCTTGGTGGTGATGGCGGTGCTGTTGAGCCTGTCGCCGGCTTGGCTCGCGCCCGCCCTCTTCATCGCCTTCGCCGCCGCGGCGGCCGCGGTCGGCTGGTCCCTCCGGGACGTGCTGCCCGACATCAGCGCTTGGCTGTGGCTTCTCATCGAGCGCCGGGTGGTGCGGGGGGCGCCGATCTCCGGACCCTCGGCCGAGGGCGTGGTAGAGCGCCTCGGGATCCGCTCCAGCTGGATCCGAACCTCCGACGGCCGGCGGAAGATGGTGCCGAACCGGCAGCTGATCGCCGAGAGCCTCGTCATCGAGACGGGGCGCTGGCCCAGAGTCGACGTCCGGATCCGGCGACACTGCGACGCCGCAACCCTTCGCGTCGCCGCGCGCCAGGCCGTCTTGACATCGCCGCTCGTTCCCATCGAGCCCGATGTCCGCCTCGCCGCTCTCCCCGAGGCCGAGGATCAGTGGATCGTGTCCTGCCGCATCGTCTCTTTGACCCAGCGCAGCCGCTTCGAAGGGGAGCTGCAGGAGCGGCTCGATGCCTTCCTCAACGCCCACGCTGACGGAAGAGCTCCAAAAGACTCACCGTGAGCAGGGTGGCCGAGGCGCTGACCATGAAGGTCCCGCCAAAGCCC
>CAYZFR010000177.1:0-2628 GCA_964477875.1 uncultured Myxococcales bacterium | reverse complement strand
TGAGGCGGTCCCGTGAAGACTGCAGCTTCGGCCCGTGCTGGACTGCGGACATGGGCACATGCCTCGCTCTCGGTCTGATCGTCATGACCTCCACCCAAGCCGACACCGACCCAAGGGGGGGCCGCTACCTGGTCTCGCCCCAGGACAGCGAGGTCTACGTCGTCGTGAAGAAGGACCGGGGAACGCTCTTGTCGGGGCTCAGCCACGACCACGTCATCGTCGCCGAGGAGTTTACGGGCTTCGTCGAGTGGGACCCGAACCAGCCCTCGAACTGCAAGGTCGAGATCACGGTGCCAGTGCGGGCCTTGGTCGTGGACCCAGACGAGAAGAGGGAGGCCCTGGGTTTCGGCAAAGAGCTCGACGAGGGCGGGAAGCAGAAGGTCCGGAAGAACATGCTCGCCAAGAGTCAGCTCTTCGCTCGGTCCTTTCCCGAGATCCGATTCGAAGCCAAACGTTGCGCAGCGCAGGCCGGAGGTGGAGTGGCGGTGACCGGCGCTCTTTCCATCCGGGGCGTCTCGGTCGAGATGAGCCTCCCCATGCAGGTCGAATTCCAAGAAGACCGCCTCCGCGCCAAGGTCGACTTCACCCGCAGCCACGAGTTTGGCTTCGACCCCTACTCCAACGCCCTTGGCGCCTTGAAGAACGACGATCCCCTTCGCTTCCACGTCGACATCGTCGCCACCCGCGAGCTGTGAAAGGGGTGCTGCTGCGGTCTCATAGCGACCAGCGTCCGGCCATGCGCCTTGGGATGGTCAGCCGGGGGACGCGCGCCGAGCGACCTCCTCGATCTCCAGCTCCTCTTGAAAGCGCAGGCGGTAGACCTCGGCTTCTCGGGTCCGAAGGCCCTGGCGATAGCGGGGTGGATGTGCCGCAGGCGCCTACGAGGGCGGCGGCGGCAAAGGAGATGAGTTTCTTCACGCCCGTCCCTACGGAAGCCGCTGGCCTCAGCGCGAAGAAAAGTCTTCCGTGACCTCGTTTTCCAGCACGCCTACACCCTCGATCTCGATCCGGACCCGGTCACCTGGCGACAGAAAGCGTGGCGGGTCGAAGCCGGCGCCGACCCCCGAGGGCGTGCCGCAGACGACCACATCTCCGGGATCCAGGGTGGTGAAGTGGGTGATGTAGGCGAGCAGATCTGGCACGCCGAAGGTGAGATCGTCGAGTCGGCCCTCCTGGCGAAGCTCGTCATTGACCCAAGTGCGAAGGGTGGAGCCGGTGATGTCCTCGATCTCGTCGCGGCTCACGAAGTACGGGCCGAAGGCGCCCGAGGCGTCGAAGTTCTTGCCGGGCGTAAACTGGGCAGTATGGCGCTGCCAGTCCCTGGCCGTGCCGTCGTTGAAGATCGAAAAGCCCGCGACGGTGTCCCAGGCCTCGTCGGTCCGCAGCCGTCGAACCCGCCGGCCGATGATGCAGGCAAGCTCGCCTTCGTAGTCGAACTTGCCCGAGGCCTGGATGAGGGGGGCCCGGTGGCCGACCACGCTGCTCGCAAAGCGCACGAAGAGCATCGGGTGGCTGGGCCGCTCTCGGCCCATCTCCTTGCGGTGCGCCTCGAAGTTGGCGCCGGCGCAGATGATCCTTTTTGGGCCAGTGACGGGAGGGAGGAGCGAAATTTCGGAGAGCGGGCGGGGGCCGAGGGTCGGGGCTTCCTCGAGCCGCTGGAGCCCACCGGCCGCCCGGAGGTGGAGCGCCAGCCGGCCGTCCTCCACCTGAAGCGGCCGGAGCTGGTCCCCCTCGACGCGGCCCAGTCGGGCTACGCCGCCGTCGTCGAAGGCCGCGATGCGCATGGGCGCCAAGGTGGGGCCGACGGCAGCCCGGGTCCAGCACATCCCTCAGTGGAAACGCCATGAGGTCGGGGCCGACTGGGGGCGCGCCTTTCGTTCCGTTCCGGAGCTGGACCGAGCATGATGGAGCGATGCGCAGCCTCGCGCCTCTGCTCCTGATCCTAGGGACCAGCTGCTCTACCCCGCGGGTCTTCTCGAGCGACGCCGGCGCCCGGCCGGCCACTCTCCCCGTTCCCGCCAGCTACGACGGCGGCGTCGAGATCCTGTCCGAAGAAGGGCGCTTCGAGTGGGGCCCGAGGGGCGTGGAGCGATTCCGCCACGAGGTGCGCTTTCGGATCACCGAGGCCAAGGCGCTGGAGGCTTGGGGCCGCTTTCAGGCCCGGTGGGATCCGGCGCGCCAGGCCCGACCGGTCCTGGAGGTCGAGACGGTCCAGGCCGACGGAACGACCCTCCACCTCGACGAAGAGATGGTCATCCAGTCCGAAGGCGACGGGTCCGGCGAGCGGGTGCTGTCGGCCCAGGTGCCCGGGGTGGAGGTGGGGGCGGTCGTGACCCGGGTGGTCACCCACCAGGACCTGCAGCCCGACCCGCTGTATCCCGCCATCAGCGGTCGCTACGGCCTGGGGCTGGCGGCGCCGGTCTCTCGCTCTGCGGTCGTCCTCGTGGTGCCGGCGTCGCTTGCCCTTCGCGCGAGCGCGATCGGATTTCGGGCCAAGACGACGGAGTCGGTGGCGGACGGGAAGCGGACCTTGCGCATCATCGCCCGCGATCTCCCGGCGGTGCTGGGCTCGCAGCCCAACCTGCCCGAGGACGTGCCCGACCGGCCGATGGTGGTCTTCGGCGCCGA
>CAYZFR010000176.1:0-8445 GCA_964477875.1 uncultured Myxococcales bacterium | reverse complement strand
AGGACGCGGGCAAGATCGCCGGCCTCAACGTTCAGCGCATCATCAACGAGCCGACGGCGGCCGCCCTTGCCTACGGCCTCGACAAGCAGGACAATGTGAAGGTGGCGGTGTACGACCTCGGCGGCGGCACCTTCGACATCTCGATCCTCGAGCTCGGAGACGGCGTCTTCGAGGTCAAGTCCACCAACGGGGACACCCACCTCGGCGGCGATGATTTCGATCTGGAGATTATCAACTTCTTGTCCGAGAAGTTCGCGGAGGAGAACGGCGGCGCCGACCTCCGCAAGGACAAGATGGCGCTGCAGCGCCTCAAGGAGGCGGCCGAAAAAGCCAAGCACGAGCTCAGCTCCAGCACCGAGACCGACATCAACCTTCCCTTCATCATGGCCGACTCCACCGGCCCCAAGCATCTGAACGTGACCCTAATGCGGCAAGACCTGGAGCGGCTGGTGGAGCCCTTGATTCAGCGCTCCCTCGAGCCCTGCAAGAAGGCCCTCGAAGACGCCGGCCTGACCAAGAAGAACATCGACGAGGTCCTGTTGGTCGGGGGGCAGACCCGCATGCCGCGGATCCAGACCGTGGTGGGCGACTTCTTCGAAAAGGCGCCCAACAAGAAGATCAACCCCGACGAGGTGGTGGCGAAGGGGGCCGCCATCCAGGGAGGCGTGCTGAAGGGCGACGTCAAGAACGTGCTCCTTCTGGACGTCAACCCGCTCTCTCTCGGCGTCGAGACTTCGGGCGGCGTGTTCACCGCCATCATCCCGCGGAACACGACCATTCCCGCCAAGCGCTCGATGGTCTTTTCGACGGCTCAGGACAACCAGCCGATCGTCGACGTCCACGCCCTCCAGGGTGAGCGCCCCATGGCCGAGGACAACAAGACCCTCGGCCGCTTCCAGCTGGTCGGCATCCCGCCCGCCCCTCGCGGCGTGCCCCAGATCGAGGTCACCTTCGACATCGACGCCAACGGGATCGTGCACGTGTCGGCGCGGGACCTCGGGACCGGCAAACAGCAGCAGATCAAGATCATCGCCTCTTCGGGCCTGACCGAAGACGAGATCGATCGCATGGTTCACGAGGCGGAGGCCTCCAAGGGAGACGACGAGCTCCGAAAGCAGTTCGCCGATCTCAAGGTGATGGCGGACGGGCTCGTGTACACTTCGGAGAAGTCGCTGGAGGAGTACGCTTCGATGCTCGAGTCGGACGACGTCGAGGACATCAAGGAAGACGTCGATGCCGTCAAAGAGGCCATGGACGGCGAGCCGAACGGGATGACGGAGCTGAAAGAAGGGATCGATAGGCTCCGGGCCGCCATCCAACGACTGGAGGGCTCGTCGCATCGTATCGCCGAGGCGATGTACAAGGATCTCGACGACGACGAGGAGGCGGCGAACGACTGATGCGCTGCGCGCTCGTGGGTGCGACCGGCATCGCAGGCCAGCAGTTCTTGTCGGCCCTTCGCACCCATCCCTTCATCCAGGTCACGCGTTTGGCCGCGTCCGAGCGGTCGGCCGGCAAGACGCTGCGTCAGGCCGTCACGCTGCCCGACGACCGTCTGGCGTGGTACACCGACGAAGCCGCCCTCTCCGCCTACGGCGACATGGAGGTCGTGGACGGCCGGAACTTGGATCTGACGGGGATGGACGTCGTGTTCAGCGCCATCGAGTCCGACGCCGCCCGCAGCCTGGAGGCCCAGTACGCCGCCACCACCCCCGTCGTCTCCACCGCCAGCGCCTTTCGCTACGAGGACGACGTCCCCCTGATCATCCCCGCCATCAACGGCGATCACGCCACGCTCATCGACCGCCAGCGCGAAGCCCGCGGGTGGAAGGGCTTCGTAGTTCCGATACCGAACTGCACGACGACCGGCCTCGCGATCGCGCTCGCTCCCCTGCACCAGGCCTTCGGCGCCGAGCGCGTCGTGCTGACCTCGATGCAGGCGGTGAGCGGCGCCGGCCGCAGCCCGGGCGTTCTGGCCATGGACGTGGTCGACAACGTGGTGCCGTACATCAAAGGCGAAGAGGCCAAGGTCGAACGCGAGACGAAAAAGCTCCTCGGCAGCGCAGAGCAGCCGGCCCAGATCGCCGTGAGCGCAACCTGCACCCGGGTCCCGGTTCTGGAGGGCCACACCGAGAGCGTCGTGGCTTCCTTCACTCGGCCATGCACGGTGGAGGCGGCCCGCGCCGCCCTGGAGGGCTTCGGCCGAGCGGTGAATCCGGGGACCCACCCCACCGCCCCCGAAAAATGGGTGACCGTCCTCGACCAGGCCGACCGACCCCAGGTGCGCCTCGACCGCGAGCAGGACGGCGGCATGACGACCACCGTCGGCCGCCTGCGCAGCGAAGAGGTGCTGGGCCCTCACGCCCTCCGCTTCGTGCTCGTATCGCACAACACCAAGATGGGGGCCGCCAAGGGCGCAGTCCTGGTGGCCGAAGACCTCGCCTCGCGCGGACGTCTCTGAGCCGGCTCGATCCGTCTGGGCCCAAACCCGACTCGGAGGTAGCCTGGCCGGAGTGTCGCAACTGGTGCAGCTGGGACCGGGAGCCGAAGCCGAGGCCCTGGAATTCTGCGCTCGCCAGCCCGAGCACACTTTGGTCATTGCAGGCTGGCTCGGCGAGGGCGGCCTGCGGCGCTCGAACCGGACCCAGAAGGCCTGGCTCTTCGCGCACAAGGACGAGCAGCGGCGGGTTCAGGGCCTGGTCTATGTCTCGGACCACGGGATCGTGCTGCCGGTGCTGGAGCAGGTCCCGGCCTTGGACGCGCTGGTGGAGCTGGGGGCCCGCAACCCACAGGTGATCCGGGTGGTGGTCGGCGAGCGCTCGGTCGTGGACTACCTCCTCCGCGCCTGGGTCCCCCGAGGCTTTCGGCCGCGCCTGCATCGGGATCAGCTCGCTTTCGTCGTCCGCGACGAGATGTTCCGGCCCGCCACCGGCATCGAGCTGAGACCGGCCGAGCTCGGAGATCTGGACGCGCTGGTGGAGGCGTCGGCGGAGATGGCCCGGGAGGAGGCCGGCGACGATCCCCAGGCCCGCAACCCGAGCCTGTTCCGCAGCCGAATCAAGAATCGGCTGGAGCGGGGTCGGGATTTCGTGCTCACGACGCCGGAGGGCTTGGCCTTCAAGAGCAACGTCGCGGCGCTATCGCCCTTTGGGGGCCAGGTGGAGGGGATCTTCGTTCCCCCCGCCCAGCGCCATCGGGGCCTGGGCCTGAAGGGGACGAGCTGGGTCACCGGCTGGATCCTCGACCGCTCGCCCCGGGCCTGCCTGCTCGTGAACGAAGACAACGAGTCGGCCAAGAAGCTCTACGAACGACTGGGCTACGTGCGCACTCACTCCAGCCGTACGTCGTTCTTCGCCTGAATGGATTCGACCTCCGCCTCCAGGCGCTCCAGGTCGAACAGACCGTTCTCGGCCAAGACCCGCAGTGCGGCGGCGAGGCGTGAACGCAGAGCGTCCCTGGGGGTCGCCCGCACCCACTCGGCCCATTCGGGCTGGATCTCGTCGCTCTGGCCATCCGCCGTGGGCTCGGCTTCGAAGCTGGCGGAAGCGCCGTCGGCCGACGTGGTCTCGGCGAAGGCGTCGCCAAGCTCGGGCTCCACGTCCTGGGTAGAGGGCCCGACGTCCAGCGTCGCCTCGACGTCGTCGGTGGGCTCCGGCGCTTCCGGCACGGCCTCCCTTTCGACCTCGGACTCCGGGCCGGCCTCGAGAGCCGTCGCCTCCACCAGGGTCTCGGAGCCGGTGGCGGTCGGCTCGGGTTCGAAACCCGTCGCTTCGCTCGGGGGCTCGGCTGCGATCTCGGTCGAGGCCTCACGCGGCCCTTCTGCGTCGTCCGCAGGTGCGGGCGCTTTGGGCGCGGTGAGGCCTTCCAGCAGGTCGCCCCACTTCAGGGCAGGGTCCGGACTGCTCTTGACCCGAGGCGCAGGCTTTCGGACCGGAGGCAGCTCGTCTTCCAGCGGTGGCGCCAGCTCCCGGGTCGCGACGACCGGCGGCGGATGCGAGACTCGCTCCGAGAACGCGCTCAGGGCCCCCGGCGAGAATTCCGGGAGATCTTCGGAGACGTGCTCTTCCTCGGCGGGGGGAGCCGCGGCTGGCGAACCGCCGCCGGGGAACGCGTCGGCTGGGGGCGCGATGGCCTCCACCGAATCCTCATCGCCGGCGATGGCTTCGGCCTCGACCTCCGACTGAGGGCCCACGGCCTCCAGGCCGGCCGCCGGGCGCTCGCGCTCGCGCTCGCGGGACGGGGACAGCGCGGACGTCCCCCCGTCCAGTCGGCCGGTGGAGGGAGAGGCCGGCAGAGCCACGACGTCGGAGGAGCCGTCCTCGCGGCCCGCGCCTGGCGCGTCTTCTGCCGGCTCGTCCAGCGGCTCGACGTCGTCGATGAGCTCGACGTCGTCATCCAGGGGCTCGACGTCATCCTCGTCGAGGGGCTCGATGTCTCGGGAGTCCGCTTCCTCGAGGGCTTCGACTTCGGGGGATGCGGACGGTCCGTCATCGGGCGGCTGCGGCGGGCCGTCGAGGGCCGGCGAGAGATCCAGTGGCTCGGCCTCGACCTGGTGAGAAGGCCCATCCTCGATGTCCACGCCCTCGATCCCGTCGAATTCGTCTTCGACCGGCTGCATGTCGACGCTCTGCAGGGTTCCGAAGGCCTCGTAGTTGATCCCGTCTTCAGGGGCCTCCGCCGGCCCTGCTGAATGGGCCGGCCACGGGCCGCGGTCATCTTCGAGACCTTCGAAGTCGGTCTGCAGATCGAAGCCGCCTGGCTTGCCGAAGAGGCTGGACGCGCTTCGATCAGCGGCAGGCGTGAAGCTCGGACCGGAAGGCGACTCGAGCGCCGCCGCCGGAACGGAGCCCGAGGAGGACCCGGGCTGGGGAATACTGGCGCCGGGGCCGGGGGGCGACGGTCGCGCCGCCGCCGAACCCCGGCGCTGGGGCAGATCTGCCTTGAAAGGCAGCCCTTGGACGACCGGAACGCCTTGATAGAAGCTCGGCTCCTGCGCCCGGACCGCGGCTTGATGCGGCGCCGGCCGGCCGTACTTCTTCTCCAGCGCGAGCTCCATCTCGGACTCGCCGGCGATCATCCAGTGGACCCGGGCCCCGTTCCCGAGGGCCTGGCGGACCGCCTCCATGGCCCGCTGCTCCAGCGGGTCGGACAGCGCTACATAGACCACGTCCACCTCCCCTTCGCGCTTGCGCGCCATGGGCAGGACCCGCAGCTCGAGGGCGGTCTCGGCCGGGATGAGCTCCAGTACCTTGGGATGGACGGGGGTGTCGACGGGGTCGCAGCTGTCGATGCCGAGCTGCCGGGAGAGGGCGTGGGTGAGGCGCTCTTCGGTGATGACGGCGTTGTCGACCAGGATCTTGCCCAGACGCCCGCCCCGCTCCTCCTGCTGACGGAGGGCGGCGTCCAGCTGGGCTTCGTCGATGAAGCCAAGGTCGACCAGCAGCTGACCGAGCCTCGGGGGCGAGGGGGACATCGGCTCGAACGGTAGTCCCCTTCCGAATCGCTCGCAAATCCGAGGCCTTGACCGGCGCCTCGTCCGGGGACGCGGCGACAAATTGGCGGCCCGGGCGCGGCTGTCGCATGCTCGCCCCATGTTCCGCTTCCTGTTCCGCATCCTGCTCCTCGCTGGGCTGGTGTGGGCCTCCTTCGTCCTCGAGTACCAGGGACGGCCCTTGCGCCACTGGGTCCAGGACTGGGCGGCCACGGCCTGGGATCGGGCCTGGCCGCTGGCCAAGGAGATGGCTCGCCGACAGTGGGAGGAGGCCCCGCGGGCCCTCTTCGACGGTCCAGCGGCCGAGGGGGCGCCAGAAGCCCGAGCCCCGGACGCCGCCCAGCCACGGGGCGCCTCCCGCCGGCGGGTCGAGGCCCTGGCCGAGGCCCGAGAGCGCGTCGCGCCCCGCTCGCACGGGGAAAACCCAGACTACGACCGGCCCCAGAGCCCCGAGGAGCAGCGACAGCTCGACGAGCGCCTGCGCCGCGGGCTCCGATGAAGACATGGACGATCGCTCCGTCCGCACCTGCCCCAAGTGCGGCGCGCTGATCACACCCCAGCTGGATCGATGCCGCAGTTGTAAGACCTACCTGCACGGGACGGCCCTCGAGGGCTTTCTGGTCGAGCACCTGCTGCCACCCCAGCTCCGCGCCTCGCCGGGGACGGGGCTCATCGCCCTGATCGTCGGGCTGTTCTTCGTGTTCCAGGCCCTGGTCGCCGGGCCGGCCCAGGTGTTCTCGTTCAGCCCCTACAGCCTGCGCGTCCTGGGAGCGCTGTTCGGTCCCGACATCGTGCTGGGCGAGGGGTGGCGCTTCGTCACCTCGATGTTCGCCCACGGCGGGCTGCTCCATCTGGGCTTCAATCTCTATGCCCTCACCATCATCGGTCCGGTCATCGAAGAGCTGCTGGACCGCAAGAAGATGTGGGTCGTCTACTTCGCCAGCGGCGTGCTCTCGATGATGGCCAGCTACGCCTGGAACGTAGAGATCAACGGCAACTTGTTCTCGTCATCGGTCGGCGCTTCGGGCGCCATCTCGGGCTTGATCGGCGCCGCGATCAGCGGCGGCCGCCGCGCCGGCCCGCGGGGGGCGGCGCTGGTCAAGGTGTGCGCGCGCTGGGCGATCTACATGGTGCTCTTCGGGCTGTTGATCCCCGGCATCGACAACGCCGCCCACGGGGGCGGCTTCTTGGTCGGCCTGGGTCTCGGCCAGGTCCTGCCCCTCGGCCTCACCAAGTCGGTGGCCGCCAACCGCGCCCTGTCGGTCCTCATGCTGGGCGTCTTCGCCGGCATCGTCCTGTGCTTTGCCGCCATGCTGAACGAGCTCCGCTCAGGGCCCGGCTCTTTGGCCGACGACGCCTACCCGAGCTCCTTCTTCTTCATCACCGTCCGCGAAGGCGCGGAATGGGAGCAATCCTCTCAGTATCTCGCCGTCCAGGACTGCGAGTCCGCGCTCCGCGAGGACGAGCCCGACGCCGTCGAGGCCTGTCGCTTCGCCGTCCGCGCGCACCCCCACCCGGTCACCTACCGTATGCTCGCCCGCGCCCACCGCGACGCCGGCAACCAGCAAGCCCTCGAAGAGCTCCGCCCGGTCCTGGAGCGTCTTCGCTGAACGAAGCTTCGGCGCCGGTGAGCGACCTTTTTTTCGAAACCCCGGCGCTCATTCGGGGTCGGCGGCTTCGGCGTAGATCGCGTCGACTGGGAGCTCGGCCTTCAGAACTTCGATGAACGCCGTCTCGAGCGGCCCATGGGACGAAGAGGTCCAGCCCCCCTCCGACCGCTCCCGAACTTCGACGTGCGAAGCCTCGACGTCCACGAGCACATAGGCCTGAAGGCTCGGTAACTGCTGAAGGTGCTCGAACTTCTCGGTCTGGTCGTACTTGCGGGTGGAGGGGCTCAGGACCTCGACGAGCACGCTCGGATTGACGACCGCATGAGGATCATCGCTGGCCGTCTGCCGCGGCCCACAGACGACGGTCACATCGGGATAAGTCGACAGTCCCGTCGCCTCGACCCGGATCCGGAGGTCCGAGCTGAAGACCCGGCAAGCGCCGCCGACCACGGCGTTGCCCAGGTGCCGAGCGACGGCGGCCGTCAGCGCGGCGTGAGCGGGCGAGCCCCCCGCCATGGCATAGATGTGGCCCCCCAGGAACTCGTGCTTCACGTTACTGGCCGCTTCCAAGGCCAAGTACTCGACGTAGCTGTGCTGCACCTCATGGGCCGAGCTCGCCATGCTTTCGTCATCCCCCAGAACCGAGCCCGCGAGCAAGCATCAGCGCAGGCAGGCGGGCCGATACCAGACCTCCACGACGCTCCCCGGTCCTGGAGCCGAAAGACTCGGAAAACGGATGGCCCCATTGCTGAAGTCATAGCCCCAATTCCTGACGCCGCTCGGGGCCGTCTCCGGCACGGCCTCGCCATCGATGAAGACCTCGATGGCGTCGAAGGCGGGCTCGGTAGCCAAGCGCAAGCTCAGGTCCGGGGGCCCGAATCCCATCATCAGCTCCACGAGTTTACGGCTCCAGTCGCCGCACAAGGACCCGACCCGTCCCCCGAGGGACTCGACGTAGGAGGTGAGGGCCGGCTGGGGCGGGACCGCCCCGCCTTCGCCCGTGCAGCCCTGACGGCCACCCCCCACGAGCCACAGGTCCAGGCGTTCGAGGGGCCCATCATCGAGGAACCGTGGGTCTGGTCCGAAGGCCAAGAACGCGGCTGCGTGCTCGGGCCGAGGATCCGGCGACTGATCGGGCTCGTCGGTCACGAGGACCAACATGAAACGCGCCTCGGCACGACCCGCTTCCCACAAGTGACGAGCTGCCCCCCAGGCCTGCAGTCCACGCTCGATGCCGCCTCGTCGCTCGACGGACGCCGCCTCCAGAAACACCTGTCGCGGCGAAGGGCGGGTCGGATCGGAAGAGCGTCGTGTAGGGAAAGAGTGTAGATCTCGGTGGTCGCC
>CAYZFR010000175.1:0-8449 GCA_964477875.1 uncultured Myxococcales bacterium | reverse complement strand
CGACGCCCCGTCGGTCCAGACCAAGCTGGAGGCCTGGCTCCGAGCCTGACTAGTGGTTCTGGGCCGGCGCTTCGTCAGGTCTGCCTGCTCGGGGCCCAGGCGGTGGTTCGGCCGGCGATGGTTTCGTAGATGATCGCCTCGCCGCGAGCGGTTTTTCGGCCTGCTCCCTTGCCCCAGCGGTGATGAAACAACCAGGTGCGGGGGAGGCGGGAAGCGTCGGCGTCGGTTTGTACCGCCTTCGTCACCACGCGCTTCATGGCCGAGCGGAGAGCCCGGACTTCGGCCGAGTCCAGGCTGGCCGGGATCCGGTGCGGAGAGAGCTTACTCTGGTAGAGAATTTCGTCGGCCAGCCAGTTGCCGACCCCGGCCGCGAAGCTCTGATCGAGCAAGATGCCTTTCAACGCGCCCCGCCGCTTTCGAAGGCGCCGCTCCATGGCGGCGGCGCTCGGCAGCTCCAGCAGCGGATCGAAGCCCAGTCGCGTGAAGCCGGGCTCGGAGAACAGATCCTCGTGGAGGCGGATTCGGCCCAGACGACGGGCGTTGCTCATGACCAGCTCACGGCCCGACTCTGCATGAAGGCGGATCTTGGCGAAGCGAGGCGGCCAGCCGTCGTTCGCCGGCCCGTGGTGCAGGGCGACCGGCGACAGGCGCACCTGGTCTGGCGGGACGTGAAAGGCGCCCGTCATCCCGAAGTGGAAGCTCGGCCAGGGGCCCTCGTCCATCTCGAACCAAAGAAGCTTGCCCTTCCGTCGCACCGCTTCGACGCGCCGGCCCTTCAGCCGGCGGGCGAGGACGCGCGGACGCACGCCGGCGAAGACCACGTCGTCGTCGTCGGTCCAAATTCGGACCAGGCGCTCTCCCTCCAGCGCCGACGCCGCCACCTTGCGACCGACCTCGACCTCCGCGAGCTCAGGCATCGACGAAGCGGCGACGATAGTCGGCCAGCCACGCCCGCTCCGCTTCACTGAGGGCGGTCGGATCGACCAAACGCTCGTCCAGCGGGCAGAAGGTCAGGGGCTCGACTTGGTTGAAGCCGGGGTGTTCGGGAGACGGGACCAGGGTGCACAGGTTCTCGATCCGGATCCCGCCCAGCTCCGGGTCATACCAGCCCGGCTCGATCGAGAAGACCTGACCCGGACGGAGCACGTCCGAGGAGGCCCCCGACAGACGCGGCGGGAACTCGTGCACGTTGATCCCGACGCCGTGGCCGGTGCCATGGGTGTAGTCGCCCCCCGCCTCCCAGATCGGCGCCCGCACGATGCCGTCGAGCTGAGCGGCGGTGGCGCCTTCGGGGAGCCGTGCCCGCATCCCCGCCACCGCGCCCCGCAGGACGGCGGTGTAGCGTCGCCGCTGCTCGCGCGTGGGCGAGCCGTCACCAACCAGGAAGGTTCGGGTCATGTCGGTGGCCAAGCCCTCGTGAAAATGCCCGCCGTTGTCGATGAGCATCAGCTCCCCCGGCTTCAGCCAGCGCTCCGGGTCGGGCGTACCGTAGTGGATGATCGCGCTGTGCTCGCCGGCGCCGGCGATGACCCGAAAGCTGAGGTTGGTCGCGCCCTCGTCCCGAAAGCTCGCTTCGATGCGCTGAGCGACGTCGGCTTCACTCACTCGGTGTCCGCTACGCACTTCGGACTGGGCCCAGGTGATGGTGCCGTGAAGGACCCGGTCCGCCCTTCGGAGCGCCTCTCGCATGCGGGCCAGCTCCTCCGAGGTCTTGATCGTCTTGAGCCCCGCCACGGGGTCCCGAGCCGGGACGAGCCCGCAGCCCGCCGCTTCCAAGCGGTCCCGGTGAGCGACGGTGCAGCGGCTGGGATCATGGCCGATCCGCTCCGCGCCCCGCTCACCCAGGCGCGCCAGGAGGGCGTCTTCGTTCATGAAGCGGACGCCCTCGACCTCGGGATCGGGACCTCGGCCGCCGGGGGTCGCCACCCAGATCTCGTCTCTCCAAGCCAGCGCCCAGCCACGAAAGGTCGCCTGGTACGGCATCTCCGTCGCCCGGACCCCGGTCAGATAGGCGATGTCATCGAGGGGCTGGACCAGCCAGGCTTCGACCTCGTCGGGGAGCTCGGACCACAACTGCTCCAGGCGCTGGCCGGGCGTGCGACCGAGTCGCGCCGGATCGACGGCCCGGAACTGGGCCGGCGCCCGGGTCCCATCGACGGGCCCTCGGGCCCGCTCTACGAGGTCGGGCGTCGAGGGGACCAAGCTGCGGTCAGGCAAGGCCTCCTCCAGGGACGCGAGCTGGGCGAGGGTGGTGCGCTCGGCGCCGATACCGATCCGGTAGCCTTTGTTCTCGGACAGCAGGGCGCGCACGTGATCTTCCAAACTCTGGGATCCGGCGGCACGCACGACGGTCCACTGGTCGTCGGTCTCTCGCTCGGCCTGGGTCCAGTAGCGACCGTCCACGACCAGCCACGCCCGCGCGCGTCCCACCACCGCCTCGCCCATCGAGCCGCTGAAGCCGGTGAGCCAGGCTCGGAGCGCATCCTCGGGGGGTACGTACTCGTTGAGCCAGGGGTCGGTGGAGCGCACCCACAGGAGGTCGAGCTCCGCCGCCTCCATCTCGGCCCGCACCTTGGCCAGTCGATCCATGCAGTTTGACAAATCCCACCGCCGGGCTCGGGTCCAGCCTAGGGCGGCGGTCAGGCCGGCTCCGTGCTATGGCGCTCCCGTTGATTCCGATCAGGGACATCAACCCTCGGGTCCGGGTCCCCTTCGTGAACTTCCTGCTCATGGCGGGCTGCGGACTCGCGTTCGGTTATCAGCTCAGCCTGGAAGACCAGCTCGGGCCCTTCATCCGTGAATACGGTTTCGTCCCCGCTCGCCTCGGCGAGGCCCCGCTCGACGGCCTTCAGGACGCGGTGACCGCCATGTTCCTCCACGGCGGGTGGTTTCACGTGCTCGGAAATCTGCTCTATCTCCGCGTCTTCGGGGACAACATCGAAGATCGCCTCGGCCACTTCCTCTATCCGTTCTTCTACGTGGCGGCGGGGGTCGCCGGCGCCATGGCCCAGTGGGCCGTCCGGCCCGAGAGCACCACCCCCATGGTCGGCGCCTCCGGCGCCATCGCCGGCGTCCTCGGCGCCTATCTGGTTACGTTCCCCAAGGCCCGGGTCGTCACCTTGTTCCCGGTGTTCATCTTCCTCACCTTCATCGAAGTCCCCGCCGTCGTCTTCCTGGGGATCTGGAGCCTCCAGCAGTTCCTGAACGGCTACGCTTCCGTCACCAGCGCCACCCAGGTCGTCGACAGCGTCGCCTGGTTCGCCCACATTGGTGGCTTTCTCTTCGGCGCCTTGGTCGGCGTCGGCCTCCGCATCAGAGGCTCTGGCCGCGCCCGCCGGAGAAGGAAATGAGCCCCCGGGGCCGGTCGCCCAGCCAGCTCAACCGGCTCCCGAAGACTCGAAGTGCTCCCGCACGTACTGAATCAGATTCTCCACGTAGGCCTCGAAGGACGGGCAAGCGATCCCCGAGCCTTCGAGAGCCCGACTTGTGTTCCGCGAGTTGTAGAAGACCATGTGGTCCACGTAGTCCATCGCCTCGTGGCTGATGGACGAGAGCCGCTCCATGCCCGGGATCCGCAAGATGGCTTTCGCCAGGTTGGCCGGCATGGTGTAGCGCGGCATCTTGCGGCCGGCGAGCTCGGCCACCTTCTCGTAGACCCGTCGGACGGGGAGCGGGTTGGGGTCGACGACGTGGAAGGTCTGCCCGATGGTCCACGACTGGTTGGCGATGACGTGAACGGCGTCGACCAGGTAGTCGACGGGGGCGATGTGGAGGGGGGCGCGCCCGCTGCCGCCGAGAGGGACGGGGAAGGCGGCTGGAGAGCCGGCGAGGAGCATGCCCAGGTGATAGACGCTGTCGAAGTGATCGATCTCGCCGGTCTCGGAGTCGCCGACCACGCCGGCCGGGCGGATGACGGTCACCGGAAGCTGCCCCTTGGCGTTCTCGACCAGCACCTCGGCCCGGTGCTTGCTGGCCTCGTAGCCGTTGCGAAAAGACTGACCGACCTGGAGCTCGTCCTCCATCACCACCCCGGTTCGATCGCCCGACACGAAGGCGCTGGAAAAGTGGACGAAGCGGCTGAGCCGGTTCATCGAGCGGCCGAGAGACAGCAGGGCCTCGGTGCCGGCCACATTGACCGCGTCCATTCGCCGGCGGTCGGCGTCCAGGGCACGGATCGCCGCCAGGTGATGGATCTCGGTGGTGCGACTGGTGGCGTCTCGGTACTCCGGCCCGGACAGGCCGACGTCCATCGCGGTGATGTCGCCCTCGATGATTCGAAGGCGGCCTTCGAGGCCGATGTCACGGGTGTGCTCGAGGACGAGCGCGTTCTTGGCGCGCTGAGCGCGGGCGACCTGCTGGGGCTCGACGAGGCACAGCACCTCCACCGAGTCGTCGACTGCGAAGAGCTTTTGCACCACCCGCCGGCCGATGAAGCCCGGAAAGCCGGTTACGAAGACGACGCGCTTCACGCTCGTCCCTTCAAGTTCTCGATGAGCTCGTCCACTTGCCGCCGAGTCTCTTGCAGGCTCCCGCCGTTGTCGATGACGAGGTCGGCCCGACGGACCTTCTCCGCGAGGGGCATCTGGGCGTCGATGCGAGCCTGGGCTGCTTCGGCGTCGGTGCCGTCCCGGGCCTGGATCCGGGCCCGCTGCTCCGCCGGCGGCGCCGAGACGACCACCGTCATGTCGAACTCGCCTTCGCGCCCCGTCTCGAACAGAAGCGGCACGTCGTAGACCGCGGCCGGGTGACCCTCGGCTTCCAGCTCGGCGAAAGCGGCCTGACTCAGCCGGGCCACTTCGGGGTGGACGATGGCCTCAAGGTCTCTGCGGGCAGCGGCGTCTGCGAAGACGAGCCGGCCGAGGGCAGGGCGATCCAGAGCGCCGCCGGCATCCAAGATCCCAGGGCCGAAGCGGGCCCGGACCGCCTCCAGGCCCGGCGTACCCGGGGCGACCGCGGCCCGCGCGAGCTGATCCGCGTCCACGACGGGGATCCCGGCCTCGGCCAGCATGGCCGCCACCGTCGACTTCCCGCTTCCGATGCCCCCTGTCAGTCCGATCCGCCGCACCGGGCTCCGAATAGCGGAGCGACCGGGACCGGCCAACCGGCGAGGCGAGAGAAGCATCCGTTCTTCGGCATCGGCTCCATGTCTCCCGAGAATTCAGGCGAGTCCCGGGCGCGATAGCCTGGTAGGCTCCCGGGCGTGCATCGACTCGCGCTGACGGCCCTCCTCGTGGTCACCGCCGGCTCTGCGCATGCCGCCGACATCCACGAGTTTCTGGGGGCCGAGCGCTGCGGCACCTGCCACGCGCCGCAGCTTCAAGCCTGGAAGGAGGGGCCCCACGCCAACGCCCTTCGCTCCTTGACCCCGCGGCAGGCCCGGGACCCCGCCTGCGCCTCCTGCCACAACATGGCGCCCGAGGGCCCGCCGGAGCTCCGAGGCGTCCAGTGCGAGTCCTGTCATGGCCCCGGCCGGAGCTACGCGGCCGAGGCGGTGATGCGGGATGAGGTGCTCTCCAAGCTGATGGGCCTGCAGCCGATCACGCCGCAGACCTGCGCCCAATGCCACCGGGGCTCGGCGCCGGGGCTGAGGGACTTCTCGTATGGCGAGGCCATTCGCCGGGTCTGCACGAACCGCCTCCCTCATACCGCGGAGGCCCCGCCGAGCCGATGAACGCCGTCTCGCCGGCCTGGGTCCGCATCCCGTTCCGCGGCCTGGGCTCGGGTCCGGCGGTGGGTCTGGCCACCGCCCTCACCACCGCCTGGGTCTTGGTCGCCGCCCGCTTCCCTCAGGGCTGGTGGGCCGAGGCGCTGCTCGAGAGCGAGCGGTACGCCGAGCTTCGAGAGTGGGCGGCCTGGGGACTGACCGAAGCGGCCCGCGCTCCGTGTTTTTGGGCCGCGATCAGCCTCACGTTCGGGTCGATGCTCGCCCACGCCCTCCGGCCCCGAGGCCTGGGGCCAGCCCGGCGAACCGTGCTCCGAAGCGAGCGCCCCGAAACCGCGGTCGAGACGGTCGAGCGGTCCTTTCGCCGCCTCGCTGGCCGTCCCGGCCGTCTGGAGGTGGACGGGGCCCGGGTCCAGCTCTACTTCGGCCGCCGCGCACCGGACCTGGCCATGAACCTGGGCGTCCTCGTGATCATCATGGCGGGGGCGGCCTCCCTTGCGCCCCCGCCACCGTCCGACATGGTGGCCCGGGCCGTCCTCGAGGTCCGAGACCGACGCAACGGCACGGCAAGCGTGTTCGAGATGAGCCAGGGCGAGACCCGGACCTTCTTCCGGGACCCGCGTCCCTACACGCTCGGCGCCTACCTTCCCGACCGCAACGGCCTCGGGCCGGCGGTCTCCCTGGAGATCCGGGACCCGGAGAGCGGGCGCACCGAGCAGTTTTGGGTCTACGCCGATGCACCGCCTGGCTTCGACGGGCGCCATCGCCAGGGCGAGGTCAGCGTGGAGGCGAGACGTCTCAGTCTGGTCCCACGACCGGGCCGAGGCCTGACGACCGGGCCCCTGCCCCTGCTGCTGATGCTGGGACTCGTGCTGATCGGCTTCGGTTTTCTGGCCGCCGGGCGCCCCGAGGGCGACTGGTGGGTGGAGGTAGACGGGCCGCGGATCGAGGTCCAGGCCCGACCGGTGCGCGGCCGTGAGGCAACCTTCGCCCAGCGGACCGACGAATTGCTCGATGAGCTTCGTCGCGCCCTTTAGGCCTCGCCGCCTGAGCGGCGGCGCTCACGGGCCACTGGCCTCTCGCCGGGCGCGCTTTTCGGCCGCCTTGCGGGCGCTCTCGGCGCCGAGACGGAAGCCCAGCCAAAAGCCGATCCCGAGGGCGAGCGGGATGAGGATGATGTGGTTGACCGGGATGCTCACGAGTCTTTGCGCCGGCGAAGCTCTTCGATTTGCCGGGCGATCTCGCCTTGGGTTCGCTGGACGTAGATCAGGTAGATGAACAGCCCGGCCAGCACCGCGGCGTAGGCTGCCACGACCAGCGGCCCGGCAGGCGTCTGCGCCGCCCGGTTCTTGCCCTTTATGGGCACGAAACCGGCCGGCGGCGTGGTCGCGGTTTCGGTCGGCGATTGCGCCTGGGCCCCGACGCCAGCCACGAGCAGCCCGAGAGCGAAGACGGCTGCGACCAGCAGTTGCTTCATGCCGGCTGCTCCTCCTGCAGCTCGACCTCGAGCTCTTCGAGCTCGTCCTGCAGGCGAGCCATCCGGAGCCGGGTCCAAAGAAGGCTGGCGTAGGCCAGATGGAAACCGAGCACGCACAGCCAGAAGGTCTGCATCATGGACGGCTCCAAGGTCTGCACGAGCTTGGGCGGGTGGGTCCCCCGCCAGATGTCGACCGATACCCACACGAAGACCGCGTTCAGCACCGCCAGGAGGCTGAGGGCGGCGCCAACCTGGCGGGCCTGGCTCCCGGAATAGGAGCGCACGATCTTGCAGGCGACCAGGGTCAGCACCAGGACCAGGGAAGAGGTCAAGCGCACGTCCCACACCCAGTAGACGCCCCATGCCTTCCGGCCCCAGAGGGGGCCGGTGATCAGGACCAGGGCGCCGAACAAGATCGAGAGCTCGACCGCGCTGTCGGCGAGCCGGTCCCAGAAAGGACGCCGGGTGCCGAGGTAGCCGACCGCGCCGACCGCCATCAGCGGAACCGACAGCAGCATCATCCAGGCCGCGGGGACGTGGAAGTAGAAGATCTTCTGGACGAAGCCCATCTTCGCCTCCTGGGCGGCGTGAAAAAAGACCATCCAAGTGCCGATGGCCAAGACCAGGGCGGCGCCAGCGGACAGGACGGACAAAGCGATCGGATTCTTCTTCATGACGACTCGATGGTGACCGGCCCGAACAACCACGCGCCGGCGGCGCAGAAGAGCAGGTCGAAGGCGGCGAGGACTCTCATCCAAATCCCGAACTGCGTCCACTCCAGCTCCGGCTCCAACAGGGCGGTGCTCGCTTTCACCCCGATGATGAGCACGGGCAGCACCAAGGGGACCAGCACGACCGAAAAAAGGACGTCGCGGCTGCGGGAGTCCAAGAGAAGGGCGTTGAGGATGACCCCCAAGGCCCCGTAGCCGACCGCGCCCAGGAACAGGGTGCCCGCCAGAGCGGCCAGCCGTACGGGAGGCAGCCCCAGGCTGAAGAAGAAGAGCACCGAGAGCGTGACCACCGCCTGCAGCAAGCTCATCAAGAGCACGACGCCGGCCAGCTTTCCGAAGAAGACGGCCTCGGGGCGGACGCCGATGAGCAGCAAACCCTTGAGGCCGTCGTTGACCCGCTCTCGGTCGAACAGGCGGGAGAGGGCCAAGTTGCCGGCAAAGGCCACCGAGACCCATAGAATGCCGGCCCCCACCACCGACAGGGGCGCGTCCCCCCGGAAGAAGGAGAAGGAGAAGACGAGAACGACGGTGAAGCCAAAGAAGAGGCTCGTGACCAGCACCTCTCGGCTGCGCCATTCG
>CAYZFR010000174.1:0-8451 GCA_964477875.1 uncultured Myxococcales bacterium | reverse complement strand
GAGGGCGTCGATCCAGACATCGCCGGCATCGTTCCCGGACCCCAGCCTCGCGACGACGACGATGCCGACTCGGACGATCCCGAGTCCGGCTCTGACGCCGACTCGGACTCCAACTCGGACTCCGACTCCGACGATTCCGAACCCGACCCAGACGACTCGAAGTGAGCGCACGCAGGCGCGAGGGCGAGATCGCGACGGCGACTGCCGCCGCTCTCAGCGCCCTGCGGCCCTTCATTGGGATGTCTGATAATCGACATTATGTTAACTCACGCCAGGGGCGGCGCTGAGGCTGCTCGCGGCCTCGCTCCCCTCGCGGCGAGCCGCTCAGTAGTAGAGCAAGAGGCCGGCGTGGGCTTCTTCGGCGCGGCGGAAATAGCCGCCTTCGAGACGTACGGCGACGTTGCGGCCGAGGGCGAAGTTGGTGCCGCCCTGCACCTGCCACAGGACGTCGAGGGGGTCGCCGACAGGCACGTAACCCACGCGGGCTTCGGCGGACAGGCGCCACCAGTCGGTCAGATCGAGGCCGAGACCCAAGGCGACGTCGCCTGAAAAGCGGAGCGAGCGGCGGCTGCTGAAGGCCGGTCCGGCTTCGAACTGCAGGTCGGTGAAGAGGTAGACGACCTCCTTTTTCAGGACGCTCGTCTCGAAGGCCAGGCCGGGGCCGCCGCGAAGCTCGAAGGCGGTGTTGTTCCAGGTGTGGGGTCCGATGTCGTCGACGCGCCGGTAGCCCACGTCGACGCGCCACGACAGCGGCTTGGAAAAGCGGGACCACGGTGTCACCGACATGATGTTCAAGGCGTCGACTCGCTCCAGAACCACCAGATCCGAGCTGCCCGCTTGCTCGGGGATCACACGCAGCGCCAGGGCCAACATCTCCAGCCTAGTGTTCCCAACGAAGCCGGGCTG
The DNA here is from genome assembly GCA_964477875.1 of uncultured Myxococcales bacterium. Taxonomy (GTDB): domain Bacteria; phylum Myxococcota; class Kuafuiibacteriia; order Kuafuiibacteriales; family Kuafuiibacteriaceae; genus Kuafuiihalomonas. Next base: position 7,545 of record CAYZFR010000174.1, on the reverse strand, counting down.
CCGGTCCAAGAAGTCGTGAAAGGCGGCGCGCCACTCGACTTCCTGGGCGTAGTCGCCGTCCGAGGTGATGCCACCCGAGATCCCGACCCGTGCGCTTCCGTGTCCCGCCTCCGGAGGGCTCGGGGGCTCGACCTTGCTCGGTGTGGTCCGAAGCTGGAGCGCAGAGCGGCGGTCCAGGAGCTCTTTTTCGCGTTGAGCGGTCCGAAGAGGCTCTGGCGCGAGCTCATTCGGTTGCCCGAAGCCGTTCTTGTACTTGAACACGTCATGAGCCGACTCGAGGATCACCGCCTGGCGCTCCGGGGGGCGGTCGTCCAGCACCGCGAAGCGAAGCTCGCCCTCCTCCCTCACCAGCTCCTGAACCGCCGATAGCTCTTCGTTCGTCAGACGTTCGGTCCGGGCGCGCATCTTGGTTGCGTGGGATGGCCGATACTTTCGGCTTCGTACCAGTCCCTTTGTCTGCAGGACCTCCTGCAGCGTATCTGTCGGTATCACCCAGGCGGGAAAGGCGTCGGTCAGGTGCAGGGTGGGGTCGGCGACCTCGAGCAAGGACAGAAGGTGATAAGAGCAGTTCTCGTCGAAGAAGTAGTAGTTGAAGTGGGTGTGGTCGAGCTCCCAGGTGTGGCGGAGCATGGTGTCGAGCTGGTCCGGGCTGAGATCTAGCTCGTACTCCCATAGGTCTCGGGACTCCAGGTCGCTGTATTCGCGGATCTTCACGTAGTACGGCATCCCTTCGAAGTGGCCCTCGAAGCCGCCGGTGAGGCCGAGCACCGTGTAGAAGAGCGGATTCGATGTGTACGGGTTGGCCGAGTAGTTGAGGATGTGTGAAAGGAGCGGCACGTCGGGCGCGGTGCGCCGGTCGATGCGCAAGAAGGTGTGCCCGTACATGGACGGCGGCGCGTTTATGTAGGCGGAGGCGAAGATCAGCGTCGCCGACGCCGGATCCATGACCCTCAAATACTTTTCGAGGCCCGGACAGTCGGGTTCGGGCATACGGGCTCGGTCGAACTCCAGCTCCGCGTCCAGCCACTTGTAGCGAGCGGCAAAGCGACATCTGGGGTGGAACTCGTCCAGGGTCGGCTCGAAGAAGGCCTCCAGCGTGGCGGTGAGCTCGGCCTCGGGATCGAACTTGCCGTTGGGGGCGGCAAAGAAGGCCTGGCCGTCGGCTTCGCTCTTCTTCCCGCCGAACAGGCGCCCTTTGTAGTGCAACAAGAGCTGCCACATCCTCTCCTCGTGGAGGCCACGCGCCCTCGCCTGCTGCACCAGCTCGACGCGATAAGCGGCCGACTCCTTGGAGATGGCGGGCGGGGATGGAGGGGCGGAGGCCAAGAACAAGGCGAACCAGAGGGACATCGAAGCTAGACCTCACAAAAAACGCCGAGCCCGGGACCAGGTCCCGAGCTCGGCTCTTGGCCTCGGATGAGGCGCGGACCTCAGATGCGGGAGCAGGACTGGGCCAGCTTCGGCTGGGCCCGGGCAGCGCTCTTGATGTTGTACAGCGCGTCCATGTGGTTCGAGCCGGGCGCGAAAATCTGCTGGTGCTTCGTCTGCAGGGTGTCGAACAGCGCCCCATGCGCGTCGTTGGAGCAGCCGAGGAGGACGCCCATGGCGACCAGGTGCTCGCCCTGCCCTTCGGCGCTCTCCTTGGAAATGGCGCCGTAGTTCACTTTCATGAACGCGGCCTGGTCCACGGCAGCGACCTCGCCACCGCTGACGCAGTTCGAGGTGCCGGAGGTGATGCCGAAGGTTTGGGTTCCGAAGAGGCCATTGGTGGTGGCGGCGAAGGTCTGGACGATGCCCGGCTTGTCACCGAAGGCCATCGACCCGAGGCCGCAGCCGGCCATCCCGTAGGGATCGGCGTGCGCCACCGACGAGAGGCCGAAGAGCAGAGCGGGGAGAATGAAGAGTGTCTTGTTCATGCAAACGTTTCCTTGAAAGAGATTTGGGCGAAGTGCCCGCGAGGAAGCTTTCCGGCCCTATACCCAGAGTCAAGCCGGTCCAGGGCACTCATTGCGCTGGAACGAAGGTCGATTTGACCACGTCCTTGCGCAGCAGCAAGAAGAGTGCCGCTCCAGCAGTCACCGCACCGGTCGCTAGGGCCGCGAACAAGAAGCCGTTGTCTGGCTGCCCGAGGGAGCTTTCGATGCCGGTGCCGCTGACCGTGACGCGCTGCTCCGCCCCGAAGAAGCTCGCCATGAAGAGGCCCACCGCGGTCGCCCCGCCGGTCAAGCCGACGGCGGCGCCTGCGATTCGCTGCCCGCTCCGTTTCTTGTACTCCACCTCGATCCGGCCGTCTCCCTCGACCGTGATCAGGTTTCCCTCCACCGGCCGTTGGGCTCCGATGCCCGCGCCGAGTCGGAGCGGGCCCGCGGCCACCTCCAGTGTACATGGGCGCTTGCAGAGCGATTTGAAGTCGTAGGGACCGATGAATCGGTAGAACTGCAGGTTTTGGAAATCGGCAGGCTGAAGCTTCACGTCGAAGGTCGGCCCGGCACCCTCGATCTTCTGGCTGGCGACCGGGCCTGCGTACACGACGGCCGAAACGTCATAGGTGAGCGTTCGGCCGTCGAGAGTCTGGATCACGACCTCTCCTTCCGGATCGAGCTCGGTTATGGTGCCGCGTACGAAGCCGCCGTCTTTGAAGCGGATGATGTCGGGGGTCTCGGCCGCCTGGACGAAGGGACTCCCGACAAGAAGAAAAGCCAAGGTCAGTAGGATTCGGATCCGCACCGGGCCGGCATGAATCGCTGCCAAATCCAGGTCAATGATGTCGTCGCGCTCACATCTTGCAGCGAGAGCTTGCGCCTACAGCCGCTCGATTCTTTGCCCGGAGAGATGAGCTCCGATTCGGGCAATCCCAGGAACTCTCCCTTGGCAGCAAGCCATGGATGCGGGAGTCTCTCGCCATGCGAAGCCTCCCCCTCACGCTCGTCCTCGTCGCAGGCGTCGCCCAGGCCGCCGACGGCCTGGACCTGAAGATCTTGTCCGACTCACCCTCGGGCGAGTCCTCGTGGAAGATGGAGATCATCAGCTTTCAGGCCGACGGCATGCCCTCCGATCAGGTCCCCAAGAGCATCACGCTCTGCATGGACCCGTCTAATCGCTTCAACGGACTTCAGAGCCTGCAGGAGACCGGCATGGCCGAAAAGGCCCAGTGCGAGCAGCAGGTCATCGAGAACGGGGCCAAGAAGGCCAAAGTGTCCATGGACTGCAAGGCGGGCATGAACTCGAAGGCCACCATCACCAAGGAGAGCGCCAAGACCTTCCGGGTTCAGGCCGAGACGACGGCCCGGGGTCAGAGCATGAAGATGGACGTCCGCTACCGGCATCAGGGCCCCTGCGGCGATGCGGCAGCATCCCCCTTTGGCGACGGCGCCGTACGCGGGGTCGAGCTCAGCGACGCCCAGTGCGCGGAGATGAAGGCCAAGTTGGGCGGGATGGATCCCGAGACCGCCTGCGCGTCCGTGAGCGGCAAAGCGAAGCGCGCGTGCTCGGCGCAGATGCAGCAGGCGATGACGATGATGAAGGCGGCTTGCCCCTGAGCTGCGCCGGCCTCAATGGAAGGCGTCGCAGGGCGTGAAGAGCGGCGTCCCGAGGTAGACGCCGAGCCGGCCGTAGATGAGCTCGTAGTTGTCGGCGACCGGTACCCGGGTCAGCTTCCTTCGACGGCGGGGTGTGATCCACTCTGCATCCTCTTTGGCGAGGAGCAGCCGGAGCTTGCCGTTCTGCGATTCGAAGATCTCCCCCTTCGAGTCGGAGACGATGTCTTTCATCTGCTGCCGGACGAGGCGGCCGGGCCGGCCGATGTACAGTCGAAAGTCCCGGGCCGAGTCCGGCGTGGCCCCTCGGTCCACGAAGTAGTAGCGCCCCCGCCGGTCTCGGGCGAGGGCGTAGGCCTCGCGTGGATTCGGCAAGGGTCGGAATTCGGCCTCCTCGAAGAAGCTTCGCTTTTCGCCCTTCGTCAGGAGTGTGAGGGACTTCGTCTCTTCGCCGCAGCTCAGAGCGCAGGCCGTCGCTTCGCCGGCGTCGTTCTCTTCGACGTCCACGTGAGAGTAGACCCGGAGGTCGTAGCCTCGAAAAGCCTCGTTGTTCTGGGGGTTGCGAAAGCGGGGCTCGAAGAACCAGCCGCCGGGGAGGAAGCGCCGCTCCGGCTGCCGGTACACCACCCGCTGGCCGTCTTCCATCACGCCGAAGCCCACGCCGGCGTAGCGTTCGGACTGGGGGCTGCCCACGACGACGACCGCATCGTCGTCAGAGAAGCGGCACACGACCGAGCCGTGCTCATGGCGGGCATCGGCCACCGTGCGGCCCGGCTCGAGGACGTAGTCGTCCAGAGCCTCGCGGGCCCATCGGTCGAGGTTGCTGGCGCCGAACTGGACCGTGTAGGCCAGGACCCCGTCCTTGATGTCGAGGGCCGAAGCCTCGCCGAAGGTGCAGCGATAGGTCCCCACCCGGGGCCCGAGGGTCGCCTTCAGCTCGGGCGTCTCGCAGGCCCGCTCTAGCGCCGCCGCCCCCGCGTCGCAGTAGCTGTCGATGTCGTACTGCATCATGTCCTCCTGGCTCAGGGCGGCCCAGTCGATCTCGACCCCGATCTCCCGCCCGCAGGCCTCGGCCGCATCGACCACCTCCCGCCTCAGCCCCTCCATCTCTTCTGCCCGGGCGCCCGCTTCGTCGAAGCGAGCGATCTCGGCGATCCGGCCCGACCTAAGCTGTTTCATGTGGGCGCTCAACAAGGCCTTCGGGTCGACGGTGCCCTCGACTTCTTCCAGCCGGACGTCCCGGGCGCCGGGCACGAAGGTCTTCCAGCTGCCCCCGTCCCGGATCAGCACCCGCCAGTCTCGTCCGTCGATGGTGGTCTCGAAGTAGCGGGCCGCGCGCGTGCCCTCGAGCCGGCAGTCGAAGACGACCCCGTCGTACTCGTTGCCGAGCCCGCTCGCTTGGACCAGCGCCCGCTCCTTCGTCTGGGCGATCTCGAAGACCAGGCCCTCCGGGCCCTCCAGCCGCTGGGTGGAGACCACCTCGTCCAGCGCCAGGGGGGGCGGTAGGCGGCCCGAACTGGCGCAGGCCGTGAGCAGGAGGCCGAGGAGGACAGAGCGCTTCACGGGCCGGAACTCATCACGGATCCGAGGTCCGGGGCAGCCCCCTCGGTGTCTCCGTGGTAGCCTGCCCGCCGTGCCGGAGCTGCAGCCGGGGAGCGTCCTGCACGGGACCTACACGCTGGTCGACATCCTGGGGCGCGGCGGGATGGGCATCGTTTGGAAGGCAAGCCACACCCGCCTCCCCCGCCCCTTCGCGATAAAGGTCCTCAACGACGCCGCCTATGAGTCCCGCGAGGTGCTGCAGCGCTTTCGTCGCGAGGCCGAGGTCACGAGCCAGCTCGGCCACCCGAACATCATTCAGGTCTTCGACTTCAACGTCCTCGAAGACGGGCGCGCGTATCTGGTCATGGAATTCCTGGATGGCGTGAGCCTCCGGGACCGGATGCGGCAGGGGGCCTTTTCGGAGCAGGAGGCGGTGGCGATCGTCCGGCAGGTCGCCTCGGCCCTCGGTCGGGTCCACAAGGAGGGCATCGTTCACCGGGACCTCAAGCCCGAAAATATCTTCCTCTGCCGAACCGACGACGGCTCGATCCTGGTCAAGGTCCTCGACTTTGGGATCTCGAAGGTCCAGGGCTCGATGACGGTCGTGACCCAGGACGCGGCTTTGCTCGGGACGCCCCGCTACATGAGCCCGGAGCAGGCCCGGGGCGAGAACACCAAGATCGATGGCTCGACCGATCAGTTCGCCCTCGCCGCCATCGCCTACGAGATGCTGACCGGCCGGCCAGCCTTTTCCGGGGACTCGGTCCCGGCCGTGCTCCATCAGGTCTCGAACGTCGACCCGGCGCCGATGGACTCACTGAAGCCTTCCTTGCCGAGCCGGATGGCGAGCGCCATCCACCGGGCGCTTTCGAAGGTTCGGGAGCAGCGCTTCGAGGACATGACGGCCTTTCTCCAGGCCTTCGACAGCGAGGCCCCTACCGTCCCCGACGGCGCCCCCGCCCCGCCAGGGCGTCGGGGCCCGGCGCTGGTGGCGGCCGCCGTGGCCCTGGGCCTGCTCGTGGCTTTTGGGGCCTTCGCGGTCATTCTGCGCACGCCCGCAGCCTCCGTCGGCGAGGTCGAGGCTCTGGAGGAAGCGAAACCTACGGCCTTGGCCGGCGGCGCCGGCTCGGCGACCGAGGCGGCGCCGCGCCAGGGGACCACCGAAGCCGAGGACCAGGGGAACGCGGCCGGCCCTTCTAAAGATGGCGAATCGACGGCAGCGCCCGAAGCCGGTGGCGGCGACGCGTCGTCGAAGTCCTCCCGCCCCGAGCGCCCGGAGCGGCGTCGCCCCGTTCGACTCAGCGCCGAGGCCCAGCGACTCCAAGCCGTGGTCTCGAGCGGGGACTACCGAAAGGCCCTCGCTGTCGGCCAGGCCCAGCTCAGGGATGGCGCGCCGCCCGACGTGTACATCTTCATGACCGCCGCCTACTGCGGCCTCAAGGATCTCGCCGGCGCCAAGTCGATGTGGCGGGCCGTCCCCCGCCGACTTCGCCCCCGCACCGCCCGCGAATGCCGCGAGCTCGGCCTCCAGGTCGACGGCTAGTCTAGCCTAGGGGTGTGCTGAAAAACGGCTTCATCCGTATGGCTGTCGGTCTTTCCGTGGAACGCTCCGGACGGCTCCGCCTTGCGGCTGCTGATGCCCAATCAGCGCCCTCTTCGCCGAAGCGTTCCACGAAAAGCCTGCCTACCCAGACGAATAAATCCGTTCTTCAGCACCCCCCTAGTCTCCTGGGTCAGTAGAAACTTGAAGAAGGAAGGCCGAGTCGAGCTTCGTCCGAAGCCTGTGAACGATTACCTCGACTCTATCCGTCGAAGTCACAACGGCCATCGATCTCGTGCTTCATCGGATAGACGATGGCGAGCATCTCGTCTTGCTCGCGCTGGGCCACTCCGTTGCGCTCGAGGGCCAGGAGGATGTCGTCGACGACGGCGATGAATTCCTGCTCGCTGACGTTCATGTGGCGGTGGGCCTCGAGCATCGAGCGCCCATCGTAGCTCCCGGGGCCGCCGGTGCCGGCGCAGATGAAGTCGCGCGCCAGGGCCTTGAGCTTGTCCAGGTCGACGTTCGTGAACCGAGTGCGGACGACGGGGTTCTCGGCGTGGAGGTCCACGGTGAGGTTGGCGATCTTGACGATGTTGTCGTAGCCGCCGGGCACTTGATCGATTGGTGGGAGCGAGCCCCGCAGTCCTTCCATGTGGCGATCGACGAGCGCGGAGCGTGCGCTGGCTTTCATGCGAGCTTAGACCCCTCGACGGTCTGCCCTGATGGGTTGATGCAGGATCCGGTGACCGCCGCCTGGTGCGCGCACCTGAAGGCTCGACCCCTCCCCGAAGGCCAACATGCGCTCTTCCTTCGGCGTTGGCTCGCCCGAGACGGTGGCGAGCGACCAGGCGATGTCCAGGCCGCCTGCTGGCTCGACATCAAGCGTATCTATATGCAGATGCGTCCGACGCTGCGCCGGGTCTA
>CAYZFR010000173.1:0-8471 GCA_964477875.1 uncultured Myxococcales bacterium | reverse complement strand
ATCAGTTTGGGCGCCGAATGACATCGGCGTCGGAGAAGGGGCTGTCAGACGTCGGACTCGACGAAGGGGGCCGAGGTGTAGCAGGCCACAACGTCCTCGTCTTCGTCGGCGAGGACGAACCATCGGATGCCGTCGCTGTCCTCGAAAGTCCAGGGCTCCAGCCGGACGCCGTCGGCGGCTCGCAAGTGGGCGATGGCGTCTTCGATCAGGTCCAGGCCATCGGCGTCACGATTGCGGAGCTTTTCCACTCGGTCCTCGAGCCGCTCGGCGATGTCCTCGGCGTTGACTGCCTTGCCAGGGCTCTTGAGCGGCTCGACCTCGTCGGCCTCCAGCAGCTCGATGAGGCGGTGGGCCGCGTCGGGCATGTAGTCGGCCGTCGAGCTCTCGATGAATCGGCTCAGGCTGTCGACGAGATTCATGGGGTTCCTCGACGCGCTGCGTTACGGAGACGGAGGGATTCGAACCCCCGATACGGTTGCCCGTATACCTGATTTCGAATCAGGCGCCTTCAACCGGACTCGGCCACGTCTCCAGATGGGTGCAGCGCCCACCGAGACGCGGGCCTAAACGCCCGGTGCCTCGGCGTCAACTGCATCGTCGAGTGGCCGAAAACCCATGGGAGCCTTGAAGCATCTGGACCACGCGCTGCGGCCTCTCGGCTTGGTCTCCCAGGGCCCCGGCCGGTGGCAGGGGCCCGACGGGCGCCGGGTCGACGCCAGCCGGCGGCGGCTCTTGATCCTCTGGCCTCTGGCCGCCGGACCCAGCCGATGCCTCAGCTTCTGGGCCCAGCCCCCGGTCCGGCGTGTCGGTCCCGAGACCGGGGACTTGGCCTTCGACGGCGACGTCCGGACCGAAGGCCCCGAGGCGGAAGTCCGGCGATGGATGAACGCCTCGGCCCGGGCCGCCGTCCGGTGGCTCCTCTTTCCCGGCCCCGGGGCCCTTCGCCTTCGGGCCGAGCGCTTGATCCTGATCCGGCGCCGCTGGCGGCCCGAGCTCTTTCAGACGCTCGAGCTGTTGACCCACCCTCGATGGAACACGGCCCCCGACCCAGCTCGGGATCCCGACCCCCGGGTGCGAGCCTTGGCTGCCCTGCACCTGACCCGCCACGGAGAATCGGAAGCCTTGGAGCCCCTGCTCGCAGATGAGGCGCTTCCGGACTGGATCCGCCTCGAGGCGGCCTTCGCCCTGTTCCGGGTCGCGCGCGCCCGGGGGGACCGTCCCCGGGTGCTCCGCCTCGCTCGCCGGATCTCCGAGCTGGCGTCCGATCGGCGCCGTGCCCGCGGCCAGCTGTCCTTGGCCGAGGGCGCGGGGGATCTCGGGCTGGCGCTGACCGGAGACGATTCCGGTGGACAGCCGGATAGCTGAGTGAGTACTCACTAATTAATGGGCCGAACCCCCAGCATCTCCGACGAGCAGATCCTGGAGGCCGCCCGTCAGGTCTTCATGGAGCACGGTTTCCGAGCCTCGACGGCGCTGTTGGCCGAGCGGGCCGGGGTCTCGGAGGGCACGCTCTTCAACCGATTTCACTCCAAGGAGGGGCTGTTCGCCGAGGCGATGACCTTCGACTCCATGGCGAGCCTGGAGGAGACCGTCGGTCATCTCGACCGCGCCACCTCGATCGAAGAGGCCCTGACGGGGCTGGTCATCCGGCTCGTCGAGAAGATGCGGGTCGTGTTTCCCAGGATGATGCTGATGTGGGCGAGCGTCACCCCCCGGGTCTTCTTTCAGTCCATGGAGGCGCCGCCACCACTGCGCATTCTGGCCGGGCTGGAGGCCTGGGTCCGGCGTCAGGTCGAAGCCGGGGCCCTCAGGGTCGCCGATCCTCAAGTCTTCGCGCGAATGCTTTTGGGCCTGTGCACCCACTTCGTCTTTCTGGAAGCGACGGGGCTGGTCGAGCACCCCGCCCACGCCCTCCAGCCGGTATCCCTCGACACCTACGCCCGAGACGCGGTCCGCATCCTGTTGGACGGCAGTCGGGGGGCGCCGGCGTGAGCGCGACCCGCGTGGCCCTTCTCGCGCCCGTCCTTCTCCTCGCATGCGGCGGGGTCCTCCATCCGGTCGACGACACGCCGAAGGCGCCGGTCGCGACCCCGAGCGCGTGGAGCCTGGTCGGGACCAGCACGACGCCCAGCGCCGGTCGGTGGTGGCACAGCTTCGAAAACCCGGCCCTCGATGCCTTGGTGCAAGAGGCTTTCGCCAAGAGTCCGACCTTGTTCCAGGCCTTCGCTCGAATGGCCCAGGCCCGGGCCGCTTCCCAAGGTCAAAAGGCTGGATTCTTTCCGACCATCGGCGCGGAGGCGGGCATCAACTCCAATCGGAGCGTGACCGATCCCTCGATCTTCAACCGACCCGGCGATCCCTTCACCAACACCATCACGACCTCCAATCTCGGGCTGTCCGCACAGTATGAAGTCGACGTGTGGGGCCGAGTGGCCCATGCCTACGGCGGCGCCCGGGCCGACTTCCGCGCCACCGAGGCCGACGTCGAGGCGGCGGCCATGACGCTCGCCTCCAGCGTGGTCGACGTCTACCTTCAGCTCCTCGAGCAGCAGGCGAATCTTGCCCTCATCCAAGATCAGCTCGAGGTCTCGAAGACCTACCTGGAGCTGGTCGAGTTTCGCTTCGACCAGGGGGTCTCCAGCGGGCTCGACGTGTTTCAGCAGCGGCAGCAGCTGGCGGCGACCCGCAACCTTCTCCCGAACGCTCGCCAGGGCGTGGAGACCTTGGAACATCGACTCTCGGTCTTGGTGGGTCGGTCCCCGGGTCTGGGCATGGAAGTGGAAGGACGCCTGCCGGCGCCCCTTCCCATGCCCGAGGTCGGAGTACCGGGCGCGGTCCTCCTTCAGCGACCCGACGTCCATGCGGCGCTGGAGCGGGTCGTCGCCGCCGACCATCGCATCGGCTCGGCCATCGCCGACCGTCTCCCAGCGCTGAATCTGAGCGCCAGCTTTGGTACGCGCGGCTTCCCGGTCAGCGCGCTCTTCGAAGAGTACGTTCGCACTTTGACGGCTGGGCTTACGGGAACCTTCTTCGATGGTGGCCGCCTGCGCTCCGAGGTGAAGCGCAACCGAGCGCTCCTCGAAGAACGGATCGGCGCCTATGCGCAAGTCATATTGACAGCGCTCCGCGAGGTCGAAGACGCGCTCAGCACCCGGAGGGCGGCCGAAGAGCTGATCGCCAGCACCGAGCTCGAGCTGTCGGCGGCCAAATCTACTCTGGAGGAAGCTCGGCTTCGCTACGGCAACGGTCTGTCCGAGTACCTCCCGGTCCTCGACGCGCTGCGGGCGCAGCAGGAGACCCAGCGTCGACTCCTGACCGCTCGCCGCCAGCTCCTGTCGGCCCAGGTCGAGCTGTATCGGGCCCTGGGCGGGACCTGGGCCGGCGAGGTCGAGAAGCCCAGCCTCGCCTCGGGCGAGGACGACGACACGGAAGGAAGCTCCTCTTGAACTCGATCATCCGCTACCTAGCCCCGTTCTTCGTGATGGCCATTGGCCTAGGTCTCGCCGTCCTCTTCGTCGTCACCCGCTCCACGCCGGAGCGGGTGGTGCCCGAGCCCCTTCCAACCCGGGTCGAGGTGGAGACGGTGGCGACCGAGACGCGACCGGTGATGGTGAGCGGCACCGGCGAGGTCGTGGCCGCCCGCCAGGTCCAGCTCCTGTCCGAAGTCACGGGGCGGATTCGCAGCCAGCACCCGGCCCTGCGGCCCGGCGGTCTGGTCACGAAGGGAGCGCTCTTGGTGGCCCTGGACGCCCGGGACTACCAGGCCGCTCTCGCCCAGGCGGAAGCGAATCTCGAGCAGGCTCGCTTTCAGCTGGAGCTGGAGCAAGGGCGCCAGCGGATTGCGAGCAAGGAGTTCGACCTGCTCCGCAGCGATGAAGCGATGGGTGAGGAAGAGAAGGCCCTCGCTCTGCGCAAGCCGCACCTTCGGAACGCCCAGGCCGCCGTCCGGGCCGCCGAGAGCGCGGTCGACAAGGCCAGGCTCGACGTCGCCCGCACCCGGATTCGCGCACCCTTCGACGCCTTCGTGAAGTCCGAGTCGGTCGAGCTCGGGCAGCTCGTGAATCCGCAGGCGCCGGTCGCCACTCTGGTCGGTACGGAGGCCTTCTGGGTTCAGGTCTCGGTGCCGGTCTCGGCGCTGAGCTGGGTGAGCACGGGAACGAAGGTCAGCCTGCGCCAGGTGACCACCGGGCGCGCGATCGAGCACGAGGGTGAGGTCATCGAAGTGCTCTCCGACCTCGACGAGGTCGGGCGTATGGCTCAAATCCTCGTCCGCATAGCCGACCCCCTTCACCTTGCCCGGCCAGAAGCAGGGCGTCAGCCCCTGTTGGTCGGGGCCTTCGTCGAAGCGAGCCTCCAGGGGCGGGCGGTCCAAGATGTGGCGGTCATTCCTCGCGCCGCCCTGCGAGGCGAGGAGCAGGTGTGGCTCATGAACGCCGAGGACCGACTCGAGATCCGAGAGGTCGAGGTCGTGTGGCGGGGGCGGGACGAGGTCTACGTCCAGCGCGGGCTGAAGGCGGGCGATCAGCTGATCACGTCTCGCGTCAGGGCCCCCGTTCCCGGAATGTCGCTTCGCACCGGCGAGTCCGAGGCCGGTACGCCGGCGGCGGCTCTCTGAGGAGCAAGACCGATGAGCAGCTCCGGTTCAACCCCGCCGTCTTCCCGCCCCCAACCTGCTGGGCCCATCGCCTGGATGACTCGGAATCATGTGGCCGCCAACCTGCTGATGATCGTGCTCATCGCGGGAGGGCTGGCGACGGCGGGACAGGTAAAGCAAGAGGTCTTTCCCGAGTTTCAGCTCGACTTCGTGATCGTCACTGTCCCCTACCCGGGGGCGAGCCCAGAAGAGGTCGAGCAAGGCATCTTGCTCGCAGTCGAGGAAGAGACCCGCAGCATCGACGGCGTCAAGCGGGTGACCGCCGCCGCCAACGAGGGCGCGGGGAGCGTGATCATCGAGCTGGAGACGGGAGTGAACGCCAACCGGGCGCTCAACGACGTCAAGAGCGCCGTCGACCGGATAAGCTCCTTCCCCGAGGAAGCGGAGCGCCCGCAGATCTCGCTGTTGTCCAATCGGCGGGAGGGGATCACGGTGGCGCTGTACGGCGACCAGACCGAGCATGTGCTCAAGGAGGTGGCGGAGCGGATCCGTCTGGAGCTCCTTCAGAGCCCCGACGTCACCTACGTGGAGCTGGGCGGGGTCAAGGAGCGAGAGATCGCGGTCGAGGTCCCCCAGACCGAGCTGCGGCGTCATGGGCTCACCTTGCCCGGGATCGCCGATGTCATCCGAAGGACCGCCCTCGAACTCCCGGCCGGCGGCGTCAAGACCACCTCGGGCGAGGTCTTGGTTCGTACCGCCGAGCGGCGGGACTTTGGGGCCGAGTTCGAGTCGATCCCGGTCGTCACCGGCTCCGAGGGCGCGGTGGTGCGGCTGGGCGAGATCGCGCGCATTCGAGACGACTTCGCAGACGTCGACCTGTTCGCCCAGTTCGACGGTCAGCCGGCCGTCATCATCAAGGCCTTTCGGAGCGGCGACGAGACGCCCATCTCGGTCTCGGATGCGGTCAAGCGGTACCTCCAAGACAACGAGCAGTACTTGCCTCCCGGGCTCTCGATGGTGGTCCTCAACGACCAGTCGGTCATGTACCGGGAACGCGTCGACCTGCTGCGCCGCAACGCCACCGTGGGTCTGATTCTGGTGCTGATCGTGCTCGCCGTCTTCTTGGAGGCGAGGCTCGCTTTCTGGGTCACGATGGGGATCCCGATCAGCTTCCTTGGCTCTTTGCTCCTGATGCCGGGGCTCGACGTCTCGATCAACATGATCTCCTTGTTCGCGTTCATCATCACCTTGGGCATCGTGGTCGACGACGCGATCGTGGTCGGCGAAAACATCTACGAGATGCGGCAGCGAGGCATGAGCCGCATGGAGGCGGCGGTCGAGGGAGCGCGGGGCATCGCCATGCCGGTCAGCTTTTCGGTCCTCACTACGGTGGCCGCCTTCATGCCGCTGCTCTTGGTCCCAGGGGCTTCGGGCAAATTCTTCCGCGTCATCCCGGCCATCGTCGTGGCGGTGCTCCTGATCTCGCTGATCGAGTCGCTCTTCGTGCTGCCCGCCCACCTCGGACATCGGGGGCACTTCGGGGCGGCGCTGAAGCGATTCTTCCTCTACCCCTTCAGCGCGCGGGCTCGGGCCGAGGTCGTGGACCGGGAGGATGATGGCGGCGAGCGGGCCGAGGGACGGATCCTCCGAATCCTCAACGCGCCTCAACGGGCCTTTTCTCGCCGGCTGCAGCGCTTCGTCGATCAGGTCTACATGCCGGTCGTCGCGGCCTGCACCGCGCAGCGATATCTGACCATCGCCACCGGGATTGCGATCCTCTTCGCCACCTTCGGCTTCTTGGCCAGCGGTCGCCTCGCCTTCACCTTTCTCCCCAAGGTGGACACCGACGTGGTGACGGCCAAAGCCGAGCTCCCCTACGGCACGCCGGTCGAGCAGACTCTCCAGCTCCGCGAGCAGCTCGATCAGGCGGGGCGTCGCGTCCTGGATCGGCTCGGGGGGGCGGAGGGAGCCAAGGGCGTGTACACCCTGGTCGGTTCGGCCCTGAACACCGCCACCGGACCCGGCGTCTTCGTCGGGTCCAGTGGAGGCCACCTGGCGAACGTGCAGTTCTTTTTGCAGTCGGCCGAGGAGCGGGGCTTCGCCGCTTCGAAGTTCGCCCGAATGTGGCGAGAGGAGGTCGGTGAGCTGCCGGGGCTGGAGTCACTCGGCTTCGTGTACAGCACCGGGCCCGGCGGCGATGCGCCGATCGAAGTGCAGCTCTCTCATCCCGACACTCGGATCCTGGAGGAGGGCGCACAGCGCCTCGCAGACGAGCTTCGCAGCTACCCGGGGGTGAAGGACATCGATGACGGTTTCGCGGCCGGCAAGCCGCAGCTCGACTTCACGTTGAGGGAAGAGGCTCGAACCCTGGGGCTGACGGTGGACGATCTGGCCCGTCAGGTGCGGGCTGCCTTCTATGGCGCGGAGGCCCTTCGCCAGCAGCGGGGCCGGGACGAGATAAAGGTCATGGTCCGGCGGCCCGAAGCGGAGCGCGAGAGCGAGTACGACGTCGAGAGCCTCGTCCTCACCACGCCCGGCGGGGGCGAGATCCCGCTGCCGGTGGCAGCGAAGGTGGATCGAGGCCGGGCCTATACCAGCATCGAGCGGGCGGAAGGTCAGCGGGTCATCACCGTCACCGCCGACGTCGACGCAGGGACCAACGCGCAGGAGGTCCTCTCCGATCTGAAGCGAGGCATCTTGCCCGAGATCGTGGGTGACTATCGAGGGATGGCGGTCAGCTTCGAGGGCGACTCCAGGCGGCAGGCCGAGTCGCTGGACAGCTTGAAGCAGAACTACGTGCTTGCGCTCTTCGTGATCTTCGCGCTCCTCGCCATCCCCTTCCGGTCCTACGTTCAGCCGGCGGTGGTGATGAGCGCCATCCCCTTCGGCATCGTGGGCGCGGCGGCTGGCCACCTGTTGATGGGTTATGACCTGTCGCTGATCAGCATCTTCGGGATCGTGGCGCTGTCCGGCATCGTGGTGAACGACAGCCTGGTGCTGGTCCACGCCGCCAACGAGTTCAGAGACGGCGGCATGCGCCCGACGGAGGCGGTGCGGGCGGCGGGGGCGCGAAGGTTTCGCCCCATCCTGCTGACGTCGCTGACGACTTTCTTCGGCCTCGCCCCGATGATCTTCGAGACCTCGGTGCAGGCGCGTTTTCTGATTCCGATGGCGATCAGCCTCGGCTTTGGCGTGCTGTTCGCGACCTTCGTCATCCTGTTGATCGTCCCCGCCCTCTATCTGGTGGTCGAAGATCTCGGATCTCTGCTCTACGGGGAGCGAGCCAGCGACGGACTCGGTGCTTGCTGAAGAAGGTTTTGCTCGGCTGGGTAAGCAGGCTTTTTTGGAAGCCTTCGTGAAGAGGGCGCTGATTGGGCATCAGCAGCCGCAAGGCGGAGCGTCGCTCAGCGCCGGGGCTCGAGAAGGGCCTGAGCGGCGGGCCGTTCCGGGGGGTTCGCGGGGGCGCGTTTCAAAAAGGTCCGGATCGCCCGGCGAGCGCCCGCCTCGTCTCCGGTGGCCAGAAGCGCCCGTCCCACCCCGAGCCGCGCGCTGACGTAGTCAGGGTCGAGGCGGAGGGCGGTGCGGTAGGCGTTCAGCGCGAGGTCGGCGCGACCCAGCCCGAGATAAGCGGCGCCTTTGCCGGCATGAGGTTCGGGCCGAGCAGGCGCGAGCTCGCTCGCCCGACCGAAGGCGTCGAGCGCGTCGAGCCAGACCTCGTCCTCGAGAGCGCGCCGACCCGCGGCGAGGAGGTCGGGCGTGGTGCCGCCGGAGGCGCGCCGGAGGGCGGGCTCCGTCGGCGGCGATCCGGCTCGGGGAGGCGGCTCGGATTCGGGCTCTGGCGCCGGCTCGCCCGCGGCCATCGGCGCCCGAGCAGGGG
>CAYZFR010000172.1:0-8550 GCA_964477875.1 uncultured Myxococcales bacterium | reverse complement strand
CGGTCGGTGGCCTGGTGGACCACGTCTTCGATCACCGGGCGCAGGGCCCGGTCGAACTCGGCGCCGCCCAGGCGCGCGCTGCCGCCAGCGGCGAGCACTTGGACCGCGCCCTCCTCCATGCGGACCACCGCCACGTCGAGGACGCCGGCCCCCATCGACACCACCAAGGCGCGCCCTCGACCTCCGGACACCGCGTAGGCGAGCGCGCAGGCCGCCGCCTCGCCGACTACCCGCTCTACATGAAAGCCCCCAGCCTCACCGGCGCGAACGATGGCCGAGCGAAGCCGAGGGCCGCTCCAGGTCGGCGCTGTCAGCACCGCCCGGTTGATGCGGTCGGGCATCACCAGATTGCTCGCCTCCCGGACCTCCTTGAGGAGCAGGGCGACCAGCTCTTCGGGCAGGACCTCGTGTGGGCCGATCCGGGTCTCGCCGTCTTCGCTGGCCCGCAAGGTCTGGCCGATGAGGGCCGCTTCTTCCTCCAGGCTCCCGGGATCGAAAGCGAAGGCGAGCAAACGGCGCGGGTCCCGCATGCCAAAGCTGGGGGCGCGCGCCATGCGCCGCAGCGCCGGCTCACCCACGATCGTCTTGCCCGACTCGTCGATGTGCACCACCGAGGGCAGCGCGCTCATGCCGCGCCGGGTGGGGACGACCTGGGTCTCGTCCCCGGTCATGCAGGCGGCCCGGATCTCTCTGGTGCCGAAGTCGACCCCGAGGACCAAGCGCCCCTGAGCCTCGCCAGGCCGGGTGCCCGGGCGGACGGCCCCGAGGCTGGCCACCGGTCCAACCGGCTCGATCTCGGGGACGCGGCGAGGCCGCACGAGCTCGATGCGGGCGAGGGGCGTGACCTCGCCCGACTCCAGCGCGTCGGCGGGAAGAGCCGGGGTCGACATCTCGGGGGGTAGCTCGTCCTGGGTCGCCTCCGACCCCTGGGGCGGCGTGTCGGGCTGCTGCCAGACATCGGGGATATGCTGCAGGCTGTCGGCCGACAGGAGGTCGCTCGGCAGCCGGAGGACATCAGCCGTCGAGTCGACCGGGGTGGGCAGGCCCTGCAGGTCCGCCACCAGCTCTTCACCGGTCCGGGGCAAGATCCGGCCGAGGGCGTGCATCGAGAAGGGGGACCATCGAACCGCGAGCCGGAGGGTATGTCCGCCTCGGGCTCGCGACATGCAGGCGTCGACCCGCCCCGTCCCCTCCAGCGCGAGCTGGCCGTTGCGATACAGCAGGGTCACCGACAGCTCCAGACCCGGCTCCAGCGGCTCCTTCGACGGAATGTCGAGACCGTCCATGCGCAGCCGTCGACCGAAGGTGGCGGCGAGCTCCTCCGGACCGGAGGCCTTGAGACGTACCCGGAGCCGCTTCACCCGGGGGCATGTTCCCCCATTCCGGACACGGGTGAAAGGCTCGGCCTTGACCCCGGGCTGCACGGAACCTTCAAGCAGCGAAGGTGCGCGTCATGAAGTTTGGGGGGTCCTCCCTGGCCAACGGCGTCCAAATTAAGAAGGTGGTCGACATCGTCCGCGATCGCGGCGGTCCGGGCGCGGTCGTGGTGTGCTCGGCCCACAAAGGCATGACCGACGCCCTCCTCACCGCCGCGGCGGAGGCGGTCCAGAGCCGGATCAGCCTCTCGCCGGTCGACCGCCAGCGCGCCGTCTGTCGCGAGCTCGAGATGCCCGAGGAAGAGCTGCTGCCTTTCTTCCAGGAGCTGGAGAACCTGCTTCGAGGCATCGCCCTCCTCCGCGAGTCGAGCCCTCGCGTCATGGACTACGTCCAGAGCTTTGGCGAGCGGATGAGCGTCCGCGCCGTCGCCCACGCGCTGCGGCGTGCCGGCGTGAAGGCCCGGGCTCATGACGCCTTCGATCTCGGCTTCGTCACCGACGAACGCCACGGCCAAGCCCGTCCTCTCCCCGGCCAAGATGCGGAGATGAAGGCCGCCTTCGCAGCGCTGCCGACCGATGTGATCCCGGTCGTGACCGGCTTCGTCGGCCGTACCCGGAGTGGAGAGGTCACGACGGTGGGGCGGAACGGGAGCGACTTTTCGGCCAGCGTCTTAGCCGCCGCCCTCGACGCCGAAGAGTGTCAGATATGGACCGATACCGACGGCGTCATGACCGCGGATCCCGGCCTATGCTCCGACGCGCGAAGCATCGCGGCCATGAGCTTCGCCGAGGCGAGCGAACTCGCCTTGTACGGCGGCCGGGTCCTCCATCCCTCGACCCTCCTTCCGGCCGTTCGCAAGAACATCCCAGTCCGGGTGCTCAACACCAACAAACCGGAGCATCCCGGGACCGTGATCACCGAGGACGCTCCCGGCGAAGGGCCGATCACCTCGATCGCGTACAAGGAGGGCTCGACCGTGATCACCGTCGCGAGCACGACCATGCTCGGTCAGCCCGGCTTTCTGGCCAAGATCTTCGACGTGCTGGGGCGCTCGGAGGTCGACATCGACATGATCTCGACCTCCGAGGTCACGGTGTCGATGACGACCCGGCAGAGCATTGAGGGCCTGCCGGTGCAGGAGGAACTTCAGAGCTTCGGAAAGGTGACGGTGGAGCGGGGGCGGACGCTGATTTGCATCGTGGGCCGACAGATCCGGAGCGAGCCGGGCATCGCGGCCCGGGTCTTCGCCGCCCTCGGCGACGCGGGCGTGAACGTAGAGATGATCTCCCACGGGGCCAACAACATCAATTTGAGCATCATGGTCCGGGACGGCGAGGTCCCCCGGGCCATTCCTGCCCTCCACGCCGCCTTCTTCCCCGCCGCTTGACTCCCTCCGGCGGCAGGTGATGCACCGAGGCATGCGGACCTTCGGGCTCGTCTTGGCCCTTTTACTGCTGGGCGGGGCGGCGGCGAGCTACCAGTGGGCGCGAAGCCGCGTCCTGGCCGATCTGTACGCCGAGCGCCTACAGGGCCTGAGCCGAGAGTACGCCGATCTCCGGGAGCGCTACGACCGGGCCGTCGAGGCCTCGGCGGTGACCGAGATCCTGGTCGACCCCGACCATCGGGTCTCGGTGGTGGTCCGCAGCGCAGCCGGGGTGCTGCGGCGGATCCAGACGCCCTTCGACGGCCGCAACGAGCTCCACGTCGACTTCGTGGTGAAGGCGGGGCGGCTGTTCATCCGGCGGGTGTACGACGATCGAACGGCGCCCCAGAAGGCCCTGTGGGTCGACCCGGAGCTGCGGGAGCTGGATTGGTCGGACCCCGCGGTGGCCCGGGGCCTGAGCGTGTACCGCGGTCAGCTCGACCCGGGGCGCTGGCTGGTCACGACCTCGGGGAACGGCGCCCTCGACCTGAAGCGCGCACCGAACGAGCCCATGCCCATCCGATCCCCACCCGAGGTGCGAGACTACGACGCCGTAGAGCGAAAGATCGAAGAGGACTACCGGCAGGTGACGAGCCTGGACGTGGTCCGGCGGGCCTTGCAGTCTCTCAGTCGCGAACCAGGTTGAAGACCCGGTGGAGCCGGAGAAGCTCGATGACGCTGGTCACGGCCGGGCAGCAGTTTTTGAGGGTGACGGCGTTGCCCTTCTCGGCCACCCGCTTGTGGACGCTCACCAAGGCGCCGACGCCGGAGGAGTCGACGAACTGAACCTGGGAGAAGTCCATGACCACCTCCTCGACCCCGTCCCGCCAGTACTTCCGGACCTCCCGCCGAAAGTCGGCGGCCGAGGTGATGTCGAACTTGTCGTCGCGCACCTCGATGGTGAGCACGCGGTCGTCGGGGCTGAATTCGAACTGGAACATCACTGAGGGGAGCGGTCGTTGACCTGGACGCGGGTCGCTCCTAGGTTCATGGCCCCATGGGCGCGCCCCATCCAGCTGACCGTCCTCCGTACTCCTCTGTGGAGTCTAACACGGAAGAGGAAGAACACCCAGATGCCGCCTTCGACCCCCGGGCGCTGCTGGAGCACTGGGGCCGGCCGGCCGACGACAACACGGTCAGGGCCTGGAAGCGGCGGCTGATCTACAAGAAGCTGGCCTGGCGGGCCACGCACCGCCTCGCCGAGACGCTGAAGCGAGGCATGGACGTGACCGGGGCGGGGGCAGCCATCATCGTCTTCAGCCCCGTCTTCGTAGGTACGGCGCTCGCCATCAAGCTCGAGGATCGAGGTCCGGTCTTGTTCACCCAGAAGCGGGTCGGGAAGGGCGGGGAGTCCTTCCCGATGTTCAAGTTCCGCTCCATGGTGCCCAACGCCGAGGATTTCAAGGCCAAGCTGGACGAAATGAACCAGCACGACGACGGCGTGACTTTCAAGATCAAGGATGACCCCCGGATCACGAAGGTGGGTCATTTCATTCGCAAGTTCTCCGTCGACGAGTTCCCACAGTTCTTCAACGTGCTCCGAGGGGACATGTCCTTGGTCGGGCCGCGTCCCGCCGTGCCCAAGGAGGTCGAGAAGTACCGCTCGGTCCACCTTCGGCGGCTGATGGTGAAGCCGGGCATCACCTGCCTGTGGCAGGTAGGCGGGCGCAGCGAGATCGATTTCGAGGACCAGGTCCGCCTCGACCTCGAATACATCGCCTCCGAGAGCCTGCTCAGCGACGTCGTGCTCCTCTTCAAGACCATCCCCGCCGTGCTCAAAGGAGAAGGCGCGTACTGATGGACTGGACGCTGGCGCTCCCGGATTGGGCGCAGCTCGACACCATCCGCAAGAGCCCGCTGCCCTTTCCGCTGTGGAAGGTCGGCGACCAGCCGATCCTGCACCACTGGCTCGACGAGGCGGTCAACCAGGGCGTCCGCTCCGTTCACATCCTGTGCAGCGATCGCCCCTCCGAGGTTCGGCGCAGCATGGAGCAAGCCCACCTGTGGCGGATCGAGTGGAGCTTGGAGGCCGTTCCCAGGGAGCCAGAGGGCGGCGACGCTCTGCGCATCGACCGCCTTCCGGGCCAAAGCCCCGCCTCCCCCCCGGCCGACGGCTGGGAGCTGCTCGATCGTTGGTTCGCGCTCCGCCGCCACTGGTTCGAGCATGCGCCGGAGCGCCTCCCTCACTTCGAGCGTTTGGCGCTGGGACGCTTCACCCAGATCCATCCGAGCGCCCGGATCCGGCCTCCGGTGTGGTTCGAGGACTACGTCCAGATCGGTCCGGACTGCGAGGTGGGCCCCTACGTGAGTTTGGGCTCGGGCGCCGTGCTCGAAGGCCCATCGGTGGTTCGAAACGCGGTGCTGGAAGAGAATACGATCCTGGCCGGCCACACCGAGCTCATCGACGCCATCCTCGACGGAGGCCGCCTCATCCACCTGCGTCACCGGGCCGACATTCCGAAGCTCGACGTCCTGATCGCCGACAGCCTCAAGAAGCGCAACGCCGAGCCCTCGACCGCGGAGCGCGTGGTGGCGGGGGCCATGTACGCCGCCTTCGAAGCCGCGGCCCGGGCCCGCTTCGGTCCGCGGGCAGAGCGGCGGGTCATACAGACCTTCGACGGTCTGGAGCTCGAGGAAGAGACCGAGGGACCGCTCTGGCGCCGGCGCCGGAGGTGGCTCAAGGAGGTGGCCCGGGGACGGATGCGGCTGTGGGGCGTGCTGCCTCGAACCCGAGCTCAGCTCGACGGCCTGGACCCCGAGTGGCGAAGCGTCCTCTCCGAAGCCCCCCGGGGCGTGTTCGCGTTTTCGGACCTGCACGGAAGCCACGGCGCCGACACCGAGCTGGAGCCGATCCACGCGGTGTTTCAGGCCAACTCGGCCCGCGACGCCATGCGGGAAGTCTTCAAGGAAAACTTTTGGAAGCTGCTCGAGACCGTCCCGAGCGCGAACGTAGACTGAGCGCGAAGAAGATCGCCCCTCAGCTGGTAGTGCGGGACAGGGAAGCGAGCAACAGGCGGTTCGAAGCGAAGACTTCGTGAGCGCAGGCGCAGTTTTCTTCCGCTCCGCAGCCTTCGGCTTCGTCCTCCCGAAGCTGCATCTCGTACGCTTCGACCGTCGGCCACTGGCGAAAGAAGATCTGGAGCGACAGGCGTACCAGCTGGACGATGTGAGGCCGTCTCATCAGGTCGCCGAAGGCGGCCTGGGCGCCGCAACAGCGCAGACGCTCGCCGAGCTCGTCGAGCTCGTAGGGAAGGCCGGGATAGCCGTCTACGAGCTCTGCGATGGCGAGCTTCAGCTCGCACAGACCCGAGCCCTCGCAGTCCTCGATCCGAACACGCTCACCGGAGGCGTCGCTTCGCGCATCGACTTCGCAGAGGGCCCGTTCGGCTTCGTCCAGGAAGGAGTCGAAGATGTCGTCGGACCAAAGTTCGGGCGACGACCGCGAGTGGGCACGCGGGCTCACGAGAGGAAGCTAATGCTGGAGAATCAGCAGACTCAAGGCCGTTCCAACCATCCGTCCTCGCCAGCCGATATCGGTGAATCCCTGCGCGAATACACACACTGCGTCATCGCCCTCAGGCGCGAGGATGAGCCTTGCGATGGGCCTCAGCGACGTGGCGTCGGTCGAGATGGGTGTAGATCTCGGTGGTCTTTAGATCGGCGTGGCCGAGCATGGCCTGGACGGATCGGAGATCCGCCCCCCCTCGAAGGAGCTCGGTCGCAAAGGCGTGGCGCAGCACGTGAGGCGAGATCGAGGGATCGACGTGGGCCGCTCGGGCCAAACGCTTGAGCCGAAGAAAGACAGCTTGACGGCTGACCGTTCCCCGGCCCCCGCGGCCCGGAAAGAGCGCATCGTTGAGGCGTCCGCAGAGCGCACGCGGGCGCTCGAGCTCCATGTACGCCCGCACCATGCCCGCCACTGGTGGACCGATGGGCACCACGCGCTCCTTGTTCCCCTTTCCTCGGACCCGAAGAAAGCCCTCCTCCAGATGAAGCCGGTCGACGCTAAGGCCGGTCAGCTCGCTGACCCGCAGGCCCCCGCCGTACATGAGCCCGAGCCACGCCGTGTCCCGAGCCGAGAGGCGCGCCACGTCCAAGAGCCGGCGGATCGCCCCGTCGGCCACCGTCTTGGGAAGCGGTCGCCCGAGCTTCGGGACGTCGACGTCGGCCGCCGGGTCGTCCTCCCGGCGGCCGGTCTTCTGGAGCCAGCGATAAAAGGCGCGGACCGAGACCAACTTTCGGGCCTGGGTGCGGGCGGCGAGGCCCTGGCGGCTCAGGCTCTGGACCCAGCCGGCGACGTCGTTCCCCTCGACCTCGAAGGGGGGGCGGCCCGCCGCCTCGGCGAAGGCCTCCAGATCGCGCCGGTAGGCGGCCTCGGTGTTCGCCGCCAGGTGCCGCTCGTGGCGAAGGTGGCGGCGGAAGCGGGCCACCAGCGCCTCCCAGTCTTTCTCGCCCTTCATCCGCCGGCCCGCCAGCTCAAGAACTCGCGCATCTCCTGGTCCACGTTTCGGACCCGGTCGCCCACGGTGTCGACGACCGCCATCATCAACTTCATGACCGCTTGCGGCTTGCTGCGCTGAAGGTTCGCGATGTCTTTGCGGCTGATCTCGAGCACCGTGGCGTGGACCTCGGCCGTGGCCGAGCAGAGCCGGGGACCGGAGCGGAGGATGGCGGCCTCGCCGAGGGTGGCGGGGGCGGACAGAGTCGACAGGCGCAGATCCCGGCCATCGGGACCGCGGAGCGCGAGCCGGACCCGCCCTTCGGCGATCACGTACATCGAGTCACCGATCATGTTCTCGACGAAGAGGGGCGTTTGGGGCGGGACCTCCTTCGCCTCGGCGATGCTGGCCATGATCTGAAGGCCGGTGTCGGTGAAGTTGCGGAACAGATCTGTGCTCCTAAGCACACTCACGAAGTCGATCGCGCCGCCGGCCACGTTCCAGTCGCTAGCACATCTTCAGATCGGCGTCCCGAGGAGGGAGTGCTTGAAGGCCTCGCTGATCCGGACCTCGAGGAAGGCGCCGGCGGGATGAGCGCCGTCGACGTGGACCAGACGGTTGGTGCCGCTGCGGCCGGTGCTGCGCCCGGGTTCGGTCCGGGAGGGACCTTCGATGAGCACCTCCTCGGTCTGGCCGACCATGGACTGCAGCCACTCGCTGGTGATCCGGTCTTGGAGCGCCTGCAGCGCGCGGAGTCGCTCGAAGCGAAGCTCGACCGGGACCGAAGGCTCGATACGCAGGGCCCGGGTCCCCACCCGCTCGCTGTAGGCGAAGCTGTAGGCCGAGTGGTAGCGGACCTCCTCCACCAGGCTCATCGTCTGCTGGAAGTCGTCTTCGGTCTCGCCGGGGAAACCGACGATGATGTCGGTCCCGAGGGCCACGCCGGGCGCGGTCTCGCGGAGCCTGGCCACCACCTCCAGATACGCTTCCCGTGTGTAGCCCCGGCGCATCGCTTTCAGGACTGCGCTGCTTCCGGACTGCACGGGCAGGTGCATGTGGGGGCAGAGCTCGGGCAGGTCTCGGAAGGCCTGGATCTGGCCATCGGTGAAGTGGGAGGGGTGGGGCGAGGTGAAGCGGACCCGGCGGATGCCGTCCACCGCCGCCACCCGGGCCAAAAGCTCGTCGAAGGGGATGTGGCCGTCCTTCTTGCGCCGGCCGTACGCGTTGACGGTCTGGCCGAGCAGGACCACCTCCACGGTGCCTCGGTCGGCGAGGCGCTTCACCTCGTCCACGATGTCGTCGGCGCTGCGA
>CAYZFR010000171.1:0-8563 GCA_964477875.1 uncultured Myxococcales bacterium | reverse complement strand
TGGCGCTGGTCGGGAGGGGGCGGATTCGTTGAAGTTTGGTGCCGAGGCCACCGTGGGCCGGGACTCAGAGCGTTCCACGTGAAACCAAGTGGCCGCCGGGATCAGGCCTCCACAGCCCCGGTTTATCCTGCCGCCAGGGACCCTGCCGCTCGACCCAATCGTACCCGTCTTTTTGGCCCGAAAGCCCCTGTACGGCCCCGCGGCGCTTTCGGCTGACTTCGGCCCGCCAGGGGCCGTCGGGTCCGCAGAAGTCCAGCCTCTCCACTTTTCCTTTCTGGACCTGCAAGAGCCGCGACCCGCCGCCGGCAACCCTCTCCTCGGCATGGCTCAGCCTGAGAAAAGAGCAAAGGATACGCCGGCTCTCCCGGCCACAGGCCTCCAGGATCCAGCTCGCCATCGGCCCGAATCCGAGGTTCCACGTGAAATGACACCAGTCTCGACCCTCCCGCCGGGGGCACTGGGCAGTGGCCGGACAGGGCGCTCGCACGTGAACCGCGAATCGGTCCCGGGTCCTCGCCAAAGCCTGGGCGCTCCGCTTGGTCCCCGGCTCGATGATCCACCACTGTCCGCCGCCCCCGCGCCTCAACCACCGGGCCAGCGCCTCTTCGCCCTCAGCCATCTCGCCCCACGAGAAGGACCAAAGCCAATCTCCCGCTCCCGTTCCTTTCAAGCTACGGGCCCGCCGCCACGCGCCTCCGCCCCGGGCCCGATGAATGGCCTCTCCAATGCGGGCGTCCAGGTCGCTCATCTCGTACGCCAAGACCTCCTCCGAACCGTTCTCCAGCGCGGCCAGGCCCGCACCACCGGTCCCGGAACCCACGTCGATGATCGACGCCTGGCCCCCTACTCCCAGACGACGCGCACAAAGGAAGGCCCGCTGGCCGAAGACCAGCGCTCGGATCCAAGCGCCTTCCTCGTCTCCGGCCAGGCTCCCCGTCGAGCGACCCTCCCCCTCTCGACGCTGAATCAGGTCCGATACGCGACGATAGGCCTCGACCCAGGACCGCCTTCGCCATCCGTCCTCGGGCAGGCCGGCAGCCCGGGAGACCCAGCCCTCGTAGGTCCGGCCCCAGCTAGCCGTCGACCCGGGGGACATGCATCAGCTCGAGGTAGAGCCGGACATCGACGGGATCATGGTCTGCCAGCGCAGCCTCCAAGGCCTTGACCTTCTTGGGCTCGAGCGAGGCCAAAAAGTCCAAGTCTTGATCCGTCAGGCCGTCATTGTGTCGAACACCGAGGTGGTCGAGAGCTGCCGCCAGGAGGGCGCGCTGTCCGTACAGATGGTTCCGGACCAGCTCCTCGAGAACCTCTTGGCCTGGGTCGCGGCCCTCAGCCAGACATTGGAGCACCCGCTGACCCTTCTCGGCGCTCCGGCTCTTCAGCGAAAAGGTGGCTGACTTGGCCTTGATGCCCAGCCGTCTATAGAGCTCTTCACGCACCTTTCGCGGGGCGGCCCTCAACAGGGCGTCCATCCGCTCAGGGCTAAGCGTCTTCAGGGTCTCGCGCATGGGTACCTTCGAAACCGGCTGGGTAGCATGACTTCAGCCAGCTTCCCAGCGGGCGACGCGGAAGGCCCTCCAGGCCTCGCCGCCACGCGCTCGCCGACCGAGGCCGCAGTGCGGGCCAGCGGAGGTCCCCCCAGCTGAGCCATAGGCCGAAGCGCCACGTCCGCTCCGGGCCCCGGACCCTCCGCAGCGAGCGGGCCAGCGCGTAGAAGTCGGCTCGAGGATCCGGCAGACTTCCCCGCCATTGTTCCGGGGAAGCGTAGCGCTTCTTGCCCTTCCGAGGCCCGAGGTCTCCCGTCGTCCCTTCAACATCTGCGCTCAGACCAAAGTCCACCAGCCGAACCCATCCATCGGCTCCAAGAACGATGTTCTCGGGCGAGATGTCTCGATGCACCAGACCCGGATGATGCACGACCTCGAGGATGGCCAGAACCTGGTCGGCGATCTCCACCAGCTCCGGCTCTGGGAGGGAATGCCCGTCCTGACGAATTCGGTCCACGTCGACCCCCTCCACATACTCGAATACGATATACGGTTTACCCTGCTCCAGACCGTGATGGATCACATGGGGTATGCCCGGATGTCGCACCCGGCGGAGGCCTTCGACTTCATCTCTAAGGGCCTTTCCCATTCGAAGCTGGTCCGCCTCCGAGGCATCCGATCGGACGGTCTTGACCAGGACCCGGCGCCCCTTCAGCTCTCCTTCGTAGAGATCCGCCATACCGCCGCGCGCGAACAAGCGGCGGAGCTGAATCTCGGGACGAAGCTGCATGGTCCGCTTTCACTGTACGCGATGCGGGGTCTGCTGCCGACGGCCGGGCCTCGTCTGGCTCGAAGCGGGTGAGCTCCGCAAAATGGCTCATCACCTGGCCACGACCGTCGGCGAGCTCCGAGCCCGCTTGCCCGTCCACTCCGATCCGGACGCCGGCGCCGAGCACATCGAGGTGGGTCTGGATGGCTGTCCGCTGCTAGACGCTGATGGCCGGTGTACGGTGGACCCGGTCAAGCCTGCGCAATGCGCAACCTTCCCCTTCTGGCCCGAACTCCTCGAGGATCCAGAACGGATGCGCCGCAGCTGCGAGGGCGTCGACCATCCCGACGGCGAGCTGGTCTCCTTGCCCCGCCGTCGTCTCCTCGCCCGGGGCCAGGGGCGGATCTGAGGACGGCGCTCCTCCATCGCCGTTTTTCAGTACACCCCCGGGTCGCCTTCGCGTCACCTTCACCCCGTGAGCGAAGCCATTCAGCTGCCCCCTCGCCTCGATCTCTTCGATGCCGTCGACCGCCTGAAGACCGAGCTCGACGCCGTCATCCTCGCCCACTACTACCAAGACCCCGACGTCCAGGACGTGGCCGACTTCATCGGCGACTCGCTGCAGCTCGCCCAAGAAGCGGCCAAGACGGACGCCCGAACCATCGTCTTCTGCGGCGTGCACTTCATGGCCGAGACGGCCAAGATCTTGAATCCCGAGAAGCTCGTTCTCCTCCCTGACATGAAGGCGGGCTGCTCCCTCGCCGACGGCTGCCCCCCCGATCGCTTCAAGGCCTTTGTCGACGCCCATCCCGGCCACTACGTGGTGAGCTACGTGAACTGCTCGGCCGAGGTGAAGGCGCTCTCCGACGTCATCGTGACGTCTTCCAATGCCCCCAAGATCATCGCCCGGATCCCCGAGGATCAGCCGATCATCTTCGCGCCCGACCAGCACTTGGGTCGCTACCTGATCAAGGAGACCGGCCGAGACATGGTGCTCTGGCCCGGGACCTGCCAGGTGCACGAGCTGTTCTCGGAGAAGAAGCTCGTCCAGCTGAAAGTCCGACACCCGGAAGCGAAGGTGGTCGCGCACCCCGAATGCGAGGCTGCCGTGCTGCGACAAGCCGACCACATCGGTTCCACCCGCTCCCTGCTGGAGTTCGTGAAGAAGGACACTTCCCCGGCCTTCATCGTGGCTACCGAGCCTGGAATCATTCACCAGATGGAGAGGGAGACCGAGGGCAAGTCTTTCATCCCCGCGCCTCCGGACTCCCAGTGCGCCTGTAACGAGTGCCCACACATGAAGCTCAACACCCTCGAGAAGCTGGTCCTCGCCATGCGGCTTCGGAGACCGGCTCTGGAGATGGACGCCACTCTCATGGAGCGGGCACGGGCGCCCATCGAGCGCATGCTGGAATGGTCCTGACGGCCCCTCGGCGCCCGACCTACGCTCACATCGACGTCGACGCGCTCCGTCACAACGTGGATGCGCTCCGGCGCCACACCGGGCGGGCCATCATGGCCGTCGTCAAGGCGAATGCCTACGGCCACGGGCTGGAGGAGACGGCTCGGATCTTCGTAGACGCTGGCGTCGCCCAGCTCGGGGTGGCCTTCCTCGAAGAGGGCCTGGCCCTTCGGGCCGCGGGCCTCCGCTGCCCGATCCTCGTCATGGGGGGCATCATTGGAAACCAGATCGAGAGCTTCATCGCCCATGACCTCTCGATGACCGCCTCCTCAGTCCACAAGCTGGGCCAGATCGACGCTTGCGCGTCGAAGATCGGAAAGCCAGCCCGGGTTCACCTCAAGGTCGACACCGGCATGGGCCGCTTCGGCATGCAGTGGGACACGGCCGCGCCCCTGATCGAGGCGGCTCGGCAGGTCCGGTCCTGCCGGCTGGAAGGACTCTACAGCCACCTCGCTTGCAGCGAGGATCTCGACCCCAGCTTCACTCGCCTTCAACTGGCCCGCTTCGACGAGGTGCGGGCCGGCCTTCCCGAGCTTCCCCATCACCTCGCCAACTCCGGCGCCGTTCTCGGCCACCCCGATACATGGCTAGACATGATCCGACCGGGGCTCGCGCTGTATGGCATCGCGCCCAGTCCTCACCTGGCCGACGTCCTTCCCCTTCGGCCGGCGCTCTCGCTCCAGACTCGAGTGGTGTACTTCAAGGTCGTTCGCGCCGGGCGGAGCGTATCCTATGACCGAACATGGTCGGCCACTCGGGACACGCGGGTGGTCACTCTTCCCGTCGGCTACGGCGACGGCTACCCCCGCCGCCTGTCGAATCGCGCCGAAGTCTTGATACGCGGGCGGCGTCGCCCCGTCGTGGGCCGAGTGACGATGGACGCGATCATGGCGGACCTCGGCCCCGATGGTGAGGCCTACAATGAAGATGTGGCCTATCTCTTGGGGGGACCCGGGCCTGAGGCCATCTCGGTGGAGGAGCTGGCGTCCTGGATGGAGACCGTCCCCTATGAGGTTCTGAGTGGGATCAGTCCTCGAGTCCCGCGGGTGTACGAGCGTGGCTCGGATGCGGCACCGCCGCCAGCACGGCCTGGGCCTGATCCGGGCTGAGCAGCTCGGGCCTCGCTAGGTCCAGGACGGAAATACCCGCCGACCGGGCCATGTGCGACAGCACGGCCTCGGCGTCCGGTGATCGACGCCGGACGGCTTCGATCAGCGCGCGAACCGCTTCGATCTCCCCCTCGCTGTCCTCGAAGGCCCGAGCCAGCTCGGCAAGCTGTCGGGCCTGGGCCCGGACCAGGCCGAGGGGCCAGGACCGGTCGAACTGAACCCCGACCCGCAGCTGGGCCGACACCCGACCGAGAAGCAGCCGCCCCTCGGGCGCCTCGACCGTCACCCACTGGGGCCCCCGATTCGGCCCCGTCCGGTCGAGAACCTCCCCGGCCACCGAATGCAGGCGTGCGAACTCTACCGCGAGCTCCTCGCCATCGGCCTCCGCCAACCGGGTCCAAAAATGGATGAGCAGCCCCTCGGCCGAGAAGACGACCAGGTGAAGGAGCCCGGGGACGCCCGCAGCAGCTTCGTCCAGCTTCATGGGCGTCCAAAGACCTCCTCCAGCGCGATTTGAATCTCTCGTCCCAGAGCTTCGTCCAGCTCCAGGTCCAGGACCGCCAGGCCGACCCGTCCCTGGGTGGTCGAGAACCACACCGCGGTCAGGCTCCGCCCGCCGTCGGCCACCACCCGAATGCTCCGGACCGGGCTCTCGCCGACCAGCCGCCGGAGGGACAGGGCTGCTCGCTCCGCCTGGACGCTCAGGTTCGAGCGCGCCGGCATCTCGTGGTGAAGCAGGGTGAGGCCGTCCTCATCCACGACTTGATGGGGCCGCTCCTCCAGCACCATGCGAAGCCAGCGGGCGAGGAGCTGAACCCGATGGACGAGGGTTCCGATGGCGGGCGCACCCTCTCGGGCGTGAAGCCTCGGCGGCGCGGCCTGCGCTTCCGGCGGCGCGGCGACAGCCGATGCCATGCCTTCTCCGCGGGGAGGCGCTTCGGCCCCGGGGGAGGCTGCCGCACCGCCGGGGGGAGTCGCCGGCCTCCGGCGCGACCTGGACCGGGGCGCCAACAGCCCGTCGATCAGCTCGGGATCAATCCACGAGGGCGATGGGGGCATCGTGCTCGTCCTCCGCGCTCAGACCGATCCGCCGCTCTACCTCGGAAGCCAAGACGTCGAAGCTGGCCGCTTCGGGGGGCGGTCGCTTCGACAGTAGGCCCAGGGGGACACCGGCCGCGCTCGCCTCCAAGAACACCGGGCTCCGCGGCACCGAGGTGTCGAACAGCAGGTGCTTGGGCACCGTCTTCCAGATGTCCTCTGCGATGGCGAGGCTCGATTCGTCGTCTCTTTGGAGCATGGTCATGACCAGCCCGAGCAGGCTCACGGATTCTCCCTCCTCCTGCAGCGCCTTCAGCGTTTCGAAGGTTCGCATCAGGGTGCGGGCGGCGATGGGCTCGGCCTGAACCGGTACCAAGGCATGGCTCGCACCCCGCAGTGCGCCCAGGGTCGCACCGACGAAACCGCTCGGCGTGTCGAGTAAGATCAGGTCGAAGTCCGAGAGCTCCCCAACCAGGCTGCGAACGAGCTCTCCGTCCGCCAACGTGTTCTGAAAATCATGGTTCTCCAGACCCTTTACCCGGCCTACGGGCAGCAAGGAGAGGCTCGGGAGACGGGTCCGGACCAGCACCTCCCCCACGCCCGCCCGGCCCTTCACCCAGTCACACACCCCGGGGCGCTGGGCCATCTTCCGGGTGAGCGAGAGTCCAATCGCGCCCTGCGGGTCGAGGTCGACGACGCAGACCTGGCTCCCCCGCCGCGCCAGGGCATAGCCCAGATTCAGGCCAAGGGTCGTCTTTCCCACCCCCCCTTTCTGGCTCACGACTGCGAGCGCCGTCACCGGTCCATTCAACGCAGGCTCCGAGAGGCCCGCAAGTTTTCATTCGCGGCGAGGATCACTCGGCTCAGCTCCGCAAAGCCTTGGCCGCCCCGAGCTTCGGTGACGAAACGGGGCCCTTCCCCGGTCGCCCAGTGGAAGTCCCGGACGTTCGCGACCCCCACCGACCGCTCGAAGCCGGCGAAGGCTGGCTGGTCGTTCGGCGAGTCGCCGACGTAGACGGCGCCCGGGATCGAGAACGCGTCCTCCCGCATCACGCGCCGAATCATCTGCATCTTGTCCCAGTCGCCCCACCAGCCGTTGACGTGGATGGAGCTGACCTTGGCCTGGGCCCCGTGGGCCTCGAACACGGCGACGATGGCTTCGACTTCTTCCGGGGCCAGGGGACCCGCGTCTTCCGCGAAATCGATCGCCAGGTCGAACTGTCGAAAGCGTTGGTCCGCGGCCACCCGGGCCCGCGGGACCCTTTGGGCCAGGTCGTCCAGCAGCGCCTCGATCGGAGGCCGCTGGGCCGAGGCGGCGTGGCGTCGCTCCATGCGCCGGGCCTCGTTGTCGAAGCGATAGAACAGGGCGCCGTTCTCGCCCACCACCCCGTACACCGGCCACTGCCGGGCGATCAGATCGCACCATCCAGCCGGTCGGCCGGTCACAGGGACGATCGTGACCTCCGCCTCATGCAGGCGCCAAAGGGCAGCGTAGGCCTCGCACCCGAGCCGGCCATCGTTGGTCAAGGTGTCATCGATGTCGCACCACAGGCTCTCGATCGGTCCCGCCGCCGTCAAATCCCGCTCGCTCAGACCCACAGCTCCATCTCTTCCTCCACCTCTTCACTTTGACGGCCTTCCCGGCGATCGACGCGCAGCTGATGAATGTGCCGGGTCAAAACGTCGTGGGCGTAGATGAAGCGCGGTCCCCCGAAGGCTCGAACCGTCTCGCTCTGCCGGCCGAGGATCCAGGCGTCCTGGTCCAAGATCCGTCGAGCCACCGGAAGGACCACTCGCTCCAGCAAGGGCGCCCAACGGTCGAGGCCCTCGAGCCGGGCTTGGGCATACATCCGAGTCCGGCCCTCGTCCTCGGGGCACAGCCAGGAGGCGATCTCCAACCGCGCTGGCCCCCGGGTGTACCGGACCCGCGCGCAGGCCGGAAGGCGGAATTCGTCCTGGTGGTGGACGGGCCCCGACCCGAAGAGCTTCGCCACCAGACCACGGGGCTGTTCTTCTGGATAGATCGCCCGCACCCGGTCCGCCTCTCGTTGGACCCGCACCCGGATCGGCCGGCGGGCCTCGCGACGAAACAAGCCTCCGTGAAGGACGGCGGTGTGCGGGACGTCCAGGATGTTCTCCGCCACCCGGTCCAAGGGCGCCTCGAAGCATCGGTCCAGGCGAACCCGATGACCGCCTGGATCCAGCGCCGGCGAAGGGGGATCTCGATCTTCGGGGCCGGCGAAGACCAAGCCCTCGACGACCCTGGTCTTCAGACTGGGCACCCCCCAGCCTTTCTTGCCGACCCGGCCCATGGCCGGCACCCATGCGCAGCGTCCGGCGCCGTCGAAGTGCCAACCGTGATAGGGACAAACCAGGTGTCCGCCGAGAAGCCGCCCACAGGACAAGGGCGCATTGCGGTGCGGACAGCGGTCTTCCATCACCCGCCAGCCGCTGGGTGGGCGCCATCGCACAAACGGCAGGCCCTCTATCCGGACGGGCTTCGGTGCGGCCGCACCGTCGGCCCAAGCGACGGGGTACCAATCCGAGACGAGACGCTCCGCCACGGTCCGGGAGGCTGGCACCGGGTCACCGGGATCTCAACGCCTCCCCGGCCTGCTCGTACGGGACCGCGAGCGAAGTCGAGCCCGAGGCCCAGTTTCAGCGGAACCTCGTCCCCCTCCTGATCGCCCGAACCTAG
>CAYZFR010000170.1:4262-8569 GCA_964477875.1 uncultured Myxococcales bacterium | reverse complement strand
ACGGAAAGACCGCCAGCCAGACGGGTGAAGCCGTTTTTCAGCACCCCCCTAGGGCGGTGCTGACTCGCGCTGGGCGGCGCCACCGTCGTCGGTTGGGGCCAGAGGGCCCATGTCCCGAGGGCCAACAGCAGCGCTCCCACCGACCCGAAAGCGAGCTTTCGCCCGAAGGAGAAGCCGGGTCGCACCTGGGTCCCGGGCATGGTGACGATCGAGGGCTCGGCGTCGCGCGCTCCTGGGCGCGTCGGTGCTTCAGATGGTGTAGACCTTGCCCGGCGCCGGCTCACGGAGCCTCCAGCGGCGGGCATGCGGAAGAAAGGACTTGAACCTTCACGGGCTTACGCCCACAGAAACCTGAATCCTGCGCGTCTACCAATTCCGCCACTTCCGCGTGGGGACCGGGTTTATGGGCTCCAGCGATGGAGAAGTCAAGACGACGAAGTACGCATGAGCTGGCCTCCGCGCTGCTGACGGGCCCTACGGCCTGGAAGACCTGGCTGTGGCTCGTCGTGGTGGGGCTCGTGGGGACCATGGCGGCTTGGGCGCCGGAGGGTCGGATCGCCCAGGCAAGCCGTCACCTGTGGCTGCTCGCCCTGTACCTGGTCCAGGCCTATCTGATGGCCCACATGGCGGAGACCGGCTTCGACGGCGCGCTAGCCTGGAGCCGCGAGGTCGCCCTGCCCCGCCTGGAGCGCATGCTCTTCTTGCCCGTGCGCCTGTTCGCGGCCAGCTGGGTGGTGGGGCTGGGGCTGCTGGCGCTGGTCGCCCTCCTGCCCAACCACGTCACGGCGGCGGTGGCGCTGCTCGTCTTCGCGGCCTACTTTCCCGCCGCCGCCTGCGTGGCGACGCTGTACGATCTCCAGACGACGGTCGGTGAACCGCTCCTCACGCTCCGCGCCATCGCGGCGATCCGGACCCGGCTGCCGTCGCTGCTCTTCTCGACGCTGGGCGGCTTCTCGGTGGCGTGGATCGTCGGCGGCCGCAGCGCCGCGCTCCATCCCGTGGGCTACGGATTGAGCTGGGCGCTCTGGTTATTGGCCGGCCTGTTCGCCGCGAAGACATGGGGCACGGCCTTTCGCGAGGAGCACGAGGCTCTAGGTTTGGTCTTGCCGCCCGATCCTGAGGCAACGACTCATGCTTCGAACCATTCTCCGCCTCCCGAAGCCTGAAGCCACCGACTCGTCCCCCCGGCACCGGACAGGGTCCCGCCTCGAGGAGACCAGCCCTCTTCCGACTGTTGTTGCGTGGCCTTCGGTCCTGGGCGAATCTTCGCGCCGAGGCCAACGACTCACATGGGTGCCGTTCGATTCATTCCCCCGTCCGCGAGCACGTTCTCCAGCCAGTACGACGCGCTTTTCTGGTTCTTCATGCTCAGCTGCGGACTCGCCTTCTTCGCCACCTCCGCGGTGATGGTCTTCTTTGCCATCCGCTACCGCCGCGGCGCCGGTCGCTACGAGAGGGACAGGGGCCACACCCATACCCTGGTCGAGGTCCTCTGGTCGATGCCGGTGGCCTTCGTCGTGACCGCTCTTTTTGTGTGGGGCGCGCGCCTGTACATCAACGCCTACACCCCGCCCGAAGACGCGACCGAGATCTACGTCACCGGCAAGCAGTGGATGTGGAAGCTCCAGCACCCGAGTGGGAAGCGGGAAATCAACGAGATGCACATCCCGGTCGACACACCGATCAAGCTGACCATGACGTCGGAGGACGTGATTCACAGCTTCTTCGTCCCCGCCTTCCGGTTGAAGCGGGACGTGCTCCCCGGCCGGTACAGCTCGATGTGGTTCGAGGCCACCGAGCGGGGCGAGTATCACCTCTTCTGCACCGAGTACTGCGGCACCGAACACTCCCGCATGGTGGGCAAGGTCGTGGTCATGGGCGCCAAGGAGTACCAGGACTGGATCCGAGGCGACGAGTCGGTGTCCGGGGACCGCCTGTTGGCCAGCGTGTCGTCGCAGCTGACGGTGCCCGAGGAGGCGGACGAGGCGGACGAGGCGGACGAGGAAGGAGGCCTGGATCCCTCGATGGTCTCGGCCGGCGAAACGCTGTTCTCCCAGAAGGCCTGCGTAGGCTGCCACAACCAAAACCCCGGGGCGGCCTGCCCCAGTCTGCACGGGTCCTGGGGCGAGCAGCACGAGATGCAGTCGGGGCAGGTGGTCAGGGTCGATGAGGACTACGTCACCGAGTCGATCCTGTACCCACAAAAGAAGCTGGTGAAGGGCTACCCGCCGATCATGCCTTCGTTTCAGGGTCAGCTGACCACGGAAGAGATCAATCAGCTCATCGCCTACATCAAGTCTCTCTAGTAGATTCCGACCCCGCTGCCCCGCCACCGGCGAGGCGCCCGTCCATTTCGTCTGCGCCGTCGACATCGAGGCCCTGCGGCGCCGCTGGCGCTGGACCCTCGGCTTGGACGTGGGGCCCGAGCTGCCGGGCGGGGACCTCGGGCTGTGGCGCTCCGACGCCGGGCTCGACTTCTTTTGGCCTCCTACGCCGGGCGGCGCATCGTTCTACCGGGCCCTCCACCGCCGCCCCGGATACGACCAGACCGACAAGTTCGAGTTCCGCTGGGCCGGGGCCCGGGTGAACGGTCCCGCCCGGTTGCTCGAGCTGGGGCCCGGACCGGGTCACTTCCGGCGCCACATCCCGCCGAGCGTGGAGTGGGCGGCCATGGGGCCCGATGGGCCTCACGGGGAGTACGACTTTGCAGCCGCCTTTCAGGTCCTGGAGCACCTCGCCGATCCGCTAGCAGCCCTGCGCCGCCTGACCCGACACCTGCGGCCTGGTGGCTCGGTCTTCATCGGCATGCCGGTGATGGAGGGATGGCTGGCCCGAGCAAAAGATCTCGTCCTCGACGCGCCGCCGCACCATCTGACCCGGTGGAAGGAGGCGGGCGTTCGCGCCCTCGTCGCGGCCGCGGGCCTGAATTGGGTGGAGGCGGCCCGGGCCCCCGTCGAACCCTGGGAGCGCCCCCTGGTCGCCATCGCTCGCCGGGCACCCCGCGACCGGACCGACTTCGGCGGCGGGGCGCGGCGCATCCTGGCCCAGGTCGCGGCTGCGCTCCGGGGGCCCGGTCCAGCCCCAGGGCCAGGCGCCACCCTGGTCGTTCGCGCCGTCCGGGCCGGCGACCGGCGGCGAACACACCGTTCTCGCCCTGAGTGACACTTTTGGCGCGGTACGGTCGGGTTCCTCGATAAGCTTTCGAGCGATGAGCGTCGTCTCAACCTTCGAGCTGGGCTTCCCGTGGACCACCTTGGACCCGTTCCTGTTCTGCGTGCACCACCAGGACTCCTATCCGGCCGGGGGCGTGCACCTGGGCCCCGACCCAGCGAGACTGCAAGGCCGCCCCCTGGGGCAAGACTTCGGCGGCATCGACGGCTGGCGGATGTACCACGGCGAGAAGGTGCCTGGCTTTCCGCGCCACCCCCATCGTGGCTTCGAGACCATTACCTTGGCGCGGAAGGGCTTCATCGATCACGCGGACTCCCTGGGGGCCACCGCGCGCTTCGGTCAGGGCGACGTGCAGTGGATGACAGCGGCTCGAGGCATCGAGCACGCCGAGATGTTCCCTTTGCTCCGGGCCGACGGCGACAACCCCTGCGAGCTGTTTCAGGTGTGGCTGAACCTCCCCGCCAAGTCGAAGCTCGCCGACCCCTACTTCACGATGCTCTGGAACGAGCGCATCCCTCGGGTGCGCGTGAACGACGACAAGGGTCGGGCCACCGAGATCCTCCTCGCCGCCGGACGACTGGACGACCACCAAGCGCCCTCGCCGCCTCCCGACTCCTTCGCCGCCCAAGACGAATCCGACATCGCGGTGTGGACCTTGAAAATGGAAGCGGGCGCGACCTGGACCCTGCCCCCGGCGCGGGCGGAGACGAACCGCACGCTCTACTGGTTCGAAGGGCCAGAGACCACGGTCGGCGGCCAGCACTTCCAGCACCACATCGGGCTACGGCTGAGGCCCGACGTGCCGACCCGCATCGGGAGCGGTCCCCATCCGACCGAGTACCTGCTTCTTCAGGGCCGGCCCATCGGCGAGCCTGTCGCCCACTACGGACCCTTCGTCATGAATAGCCACGAAGAGCTGCAGGAGGCCTTCGCCGACTATCGAGCCGGAAAGTTCGGAGCTTGGCCCTGGCCGGCTGCCGACCCTGTTCACCCTCGCGATGCCGGCCGCTTCGCCCGCCACGCCGACGGCCGCGAAGAGACCCCGACCAAAACCCACTAACGCCGAAGGAGTGTTGGGCAGGCCGAAGGCAGCGCGTAGAGCTGATCTTCGGCGCGCAGTGAGTCGAGGAGGAGAA
>CAYZFR010000170.1:0-4162 GCA_964477875.1 uncultured Myxococcales bacterium | reverse complement strand
GAGGAACGAAGAGGGGTGGGCCGGGCTCAGCCCGGCCCGGGCCCCAAGGTCGCAACGCCGAAGGCAGCGCGTAGAGCTGATCTTCGGCGCGCAGTGAGTCGAGGAGGAGAACGCCAAAGCGTTCGTCCGACGAGAGGAACGAAGAGGGGTGGGCCGGGCTCAGCCCGGCCCGGGCCCCAAGGTCGCAAAGACATTCTGCACGTCGTCGTCTTCTTCGAGTCGCTCGATCAGGTTGAGAACGGCGCCGGCGTCCTCCTCGACGAGGACGGTCTCGGTCTTGGGGATCCATTCGATGCGCGACGACTTCACGTCGATGTTCCGCGCTTCGAGGGCCGACTGCATCTGGCCGAAGGCTTCCCGGGAGGTCCGGATCTCGTACAGAGGCTCCCCATCCTCGCTCTCCGTCTCCAGCATCTCCT
This sequence comes from uncultured Myxococcales bacterium, assembly GCA_964477875.1. Taxonomy (GTDB): domain Bacteria; phylum Myxococcota; class Kuafuiibacteriia; order Kuafuiibacteriales; family Kuafuiibacteriaceae; genus Kuafuiihalomonas. The sequence goes on along the minus strand of CAYZFR010000170.1, from coordinate 3,743 downwards.
CGAGGCCGTGGTCGATGAGGTCGAGCTCTAGGGACTCACGGTGGATGCCTTCTCGGGGCAGCCGAAAGACCCCGAACTGATCGAAGAGGAAGGACACGCTGCCCGAGTTCCCGAGGTTGCCGTCCCCCTTCTTGAAGGCGAGGCGGACATTGGCCACCGTCCTCGTCGGGTTGTCGGTGGCGGCCTCGACGAGGATGGCCACCCCATGGGGCCCGTAACCCTCGTACATGATCTCTTGGTATTGGGCGTCGTCCCCCAAACCCATCGCCTTCTCGATGGCGTTCTGGATCCGGTCCTTGGGCATGTTGACCGAGCGCGCATTCTGGATCGCTCGCCGAAGCGCGGGATTGGCTTCGGGGTCGGCCCCGCCCGACTTGACGGCAATGCTGATCTGACGACCGGCCTTGGTGAAGGCCTTGGCGTCCCGGTCGCCGCGCTTGGCCATCGCCTGCTTGCGGTTCTCGAAAGTTCGACCCATTCCAAACACCTATCCGATGAGAGAGCGGTTGGGGAGCGAGACCAGCACCCGGTTCAGGTCGGCACGTCTCCGAAGATCATGTAGGCCGTCATCGCCACGAAGCCGGCCGCGATGAGGCCGATGACCAGTTTGTAGAGCAGTCCCATGGCCAGGCCGTCTACACGCTTCGGAGGCTGAAGTGCACGGGTCATCCGCCCCAGAGGGGGGCCAGGACATGCAGCAGGAGATCGGTCGTGAAATGACCGAGCATGGCCGTCTCGAGGCCGTAGCGACCGTACAGCCAGCCGAAAGCCAGACTCACCCCGCCGTTCCCGACCATCAGGTAGCTCCAGACCGAGGCGTCGAGCTCCGCCCCGGTCGCGGCGAGGGTCGGCGCGTGCCCGGCCGCGAACGAGATCGCGACCAGCAGGTTGGCGATCCAGAAGCGGAGCGGCTGCCGGCCGTCCTCTTCGGCCCGCCCCCGTAACAAGCCCGTCGCCGCCGTGAGCAAGAAGAAGCGGGCGATGATCTCCTCGGTAACGCCACCGTAGACGCTCGCTCCCAGCCCGAGGAGGGGCCCGGGAGAGGGCCGCGGAGCGGCGAGGAGCGCCTCTGGGGTGAACCAGAGCGAAAAGCTCAGCAGCGCTCCCCCCGCGACAAGGCCGGTCCCGAGCCCGACCACAGCATGAAAGACCGGAAGACGCCCCGCCCGGCCTTCGGCCCAGGGACCGAAGACCGGCAGCGCGAACCCCAGCCGGGGCGCCCAGGCAGAGGCGAACCAGGACAGCACCAGACAAATGACCGCCCCCTGGCCGAACACCATGGCGATCAGGGCCAGCACCCCAACCTCCGCGTCGGCGGCGAGCGCCGGCAGGCTGCTGCCCTGAAGGGCCAGCGCATAGGGGAAGACAGCGACCGAGCCGAGCGCGCCCGCGAACCCGAGACCGACCGAAAGCCTTAGTCGGGGGCCCAGCTCCGCACCGCTCATGCCGGGGCAGGCCATCCGACCGCGGGTTGGGGGTCAACCGGATTGCTCGCCAGCGGGCGCAGCCCGTGCGTACGGATGGCCGCCGACGCCGCCGGCCCCGAAGGCCCTCTCGCTACCGCCGGCGGACGCCGCGCCGAGCCGCGTTACCCGCCTGCGACACGACAGCGGCGGGGCTAGGAGAGGCCCGTCTGGCACGCGGCGTGGTACTCATGGACCTGGAGGACGACATGACGACACTGAACGTTCGCGACCTGATGACCACCAACCCCGACTGGGTCCGTCCCGAGGACGACCTGAGCCTGGTCTACGATCTCATGACGGTCGGCCACTTCCGGCACGTGCCGGTCCTCGACGAAGACCAAAACGTCGTCGGGCTCGTGACCCATCGAGACCTGCTTCGAGGCACGTTGGGTCAGGTGGGCGAAATGCCCCTCACGACACAGCGGGACTTTTTGCAGGCTCAAACGGTGGAGCAGATCATGACCCGCTCCCCGGAGACCATCGACGCCGACAGCAGCGCGGGCGAGGCTGGCGAGCTGATGCTCCAACACAAGCTGGGCTGCCTGCTGGTGGTCGAAGGCGGGCGTCTGGAAGGCATCCTGACCGAGTCCGACTTCGTTCGCCATATGGTCAACAGCTGAGCGCCGCCATGAGGGGCTGTCCGGCCTTTTGGCAGGCTTCCTCCAAGAGCTCCGGTACCCAGGGGCGAGGCGATGGTGGAGAGAGGCCGTGGCCTACGATCGGTCCGCCGTGCTAAGTCGCGTCCTCCCATGAGACTCGAACAGCTCCGCGGCGAGCGGGTCGGCATCTGCGTGTCCGGCGGCCTCGACAGCAAGACCGTCACCACCCGGCTTCGCGAAGCCGGGGTAGATGTGCTGTGCTTCACCGCGGACCTGGCCCAGCCCGACGAGGAGGACATATCCGGCGTCGTCGAGAAGATGAAGCCGACCGGCGCCGAGACCTTCGTCGTCGACCTCGAGGACGCGATGGCCGAGGCATGCTTCACCGTGCTTCGGGCCCAGGCCACCTACGACGGCGGCTACTGGAACACGACCGGCATCGCCCGGGCGGTGACGGTGAGCGGGCTCCTTCCGGAGATGCGCGCCCGGGGCTGCACGGTCCTCGCTCATGGCGCCACCGGTCGGGGCAACGACCAGCTCCGCTTCGAGCGCTACACCAACGTGCTGCAGCCCGACATGAAGGTCTATGCCCCCTGGCGCGACCCGCAGCTCCTCGAGCAGTTTCCGGGCCGCAAGGAGATGGCCGCCTATTTGGAGGCGAAAGGCATCGAGGCCGCCGTCGGTCCGAGAAAACGCTACTCCACCGACGCCAACCTGGCCGGCCTGTCCCACGAGGCCGAGGATCTGGAGGAGCTCGAGACCTCCTGTCAGATCGTCGCGCCCATCATGGGTGTTTGGCCCCAGGAGGCGCCCGACGAAGTCGAGACGGTGCAGCTGCGCTTCGAAGGTGGTCGCTGCGTGGCGATCGACGGCGAAGCGATGCCGCCCTTGGCGATCATGCTGAAGGCAAACGAGATGGCCGGGCGCAACGGGATCTGGATGAAGAACGCCCTCGAGAGCCGCGTCATCGGAACCAAGAGCCGAGGGGTTTACGAAGCGCCGGGCATGGAGCTCCTCGGCTTCGGGCTCCGCGCCGTCTACCAAGCGGTCATGGACCGACGGGCCTCGCGGCTCTTCGCGCAGCTATCGGCCTATGTCGCCGACCAGATCTACGACGCGCGCTACTTCGACCCCGCCAACCGCGCCGCCCTCGCCGCCATCCACGAGCTGAGCAAGCAGGCGACGGGCACGGTCCAAGTGGGGATGTACAAGGGCAACCTGTACTTCGAGGGCCTCACCGAGGTCCCCCACTCGATCTACAACGCCGAAGACTCCTCGATGGAAAAGTCCTCGGGGCTCAACCCCGCCAGCAGCCAGGGCTACGTCGAGGTGCAGTCGGTCGAGGCCTTGGCCTTGGCCCGGGCCGGCCAGATCGAAGAGCCTCAGGCCTGAGGCATCTACTTTAGAAAAAGTCCGAGTGGTTGACGTGAATGAGTCCAGGGGCGCAGCCTTCCTCATTGGAGCACGTGGAATGAACGACCTGTTTTTTGGACCGATCCTGACGCCCGAAGTCCGCAAGAAACTGATTGAGCAGGACATCGAAGAGGCCGGGGGCATCGAGAAGTGGCGTGAAGCCATGAGAAAGAAACTTGCTCGCCGCAAACCGCCAGCTTCTTCAGATTGAGCTCTAGGGGGGTGCTGAAGAACGGATTTATTCGTCTGGGTAGGCAGGCTTTTC
>CAYZFR010000169.1:0-8573 GCA_964477875.1 uncultured Myxococcales bacterium | reverse complement strand
CTCTCGGCGTCACGTAGCAGTGCTGGATCGGTGCGCGATTCACCTTCGTGCCCTGGGGCGAGCCGAGGTCTAGCAGCGTCGCCTGGCCATCGTTCCGATTCAGGATCGCGTGATTGCCGGCTGCCTCCTCGATGTACAGATCGACGCCCTCACCGCTCCCGATGACGATTTCGGGCTCGGTGAAGATCTCCGATCCGACGTAGCTGCCGGAGCGGAACACGAAGACCTGAAGGAGGGGCTGGCTCATCGCGCGTCGGTCTCGCTCTCGTCGAAGATCGTGCGGATCGTCAGATGCTTGAAAGACTTGCGGCGACGCACCATGCTGGAGATGTCGGTGGCCTTGCGACTGAACAGGACGACGGCGCCGCTCTTGTTGGTTTGGCCCTGGATCAGCCGATCATCGAAGTCGATCCGCGTCGGGCCGCGAAAGCCGCCTGCGGGGGCTTTCGGCGCCTCGGGCGCAGGTGGAGGCTTGGGAGCCGCGCGCCGGCGCCGGCGCCGGCGCTGCGGCGCCGCGTCGGCTGTCGCGGGGCGAGCGATGGCGAGCAGCTCGGCGGCTCCGAAGAGCAGCGCGAACGAGAGGACCCACCGGGACATGGGCAACGGCTATAGTCGTCCATGGGCCAAGTCAAATCAGGGAGTTGGAGGACATGGGGTCCCTCTGGAGGACCTCCACTTACATCGCGTGGGGGGGCCGGCCCCCTCGGGTTCCGGGCGCTTGGGGGATGGGGGCCCCGGTTTGCAGCCGGGACCGTCTCGTAGCAGGCTTCGGAGCGTTGGCACGGACCGTGCTCTCCAAGCCAGGCATGAAGACGCTCCTTTGCAATACTCTCTCCTTTGGGCTGGCGTTCGCTCTCACGACGCCAGCGGCTCAGGCACAAAGCGGAAACGACGGGGGCGAGTGCTCCGGTGGTCTCTGCGGTGCGCCGAACCAGACCGGCGGCGGCTGCGGCTGCGGCGGCGGCGGTTCGATTCTCATCAACTTTACCGATGTCGGTGACACCTACCAGTACGCGGACGACTACGACAGCGACGGGTTCGAAGACGACTTCGACAACTGCCCCTTCGCGGCCAACTTCGATCAGCTCGACTCGGACGGTGACTCGGTCGGCGACTTTTGCGACAGCTGCGTCAACCGGGCCAATCCCGCTCAGCTCGACACCGACGCCGACGGCGCCGGCGACCTCTGCGATGACGACCTGGACAACGACAGCTTCCTGAACGAGCTCGACAACTGCGTCGCCATCGCCAATCCCTCGCAGTCCAACAACGACGGCGACGGGTTCGGCAACGCCTGCGACGACGACGACGACAACGATGGCATTTTGGACGCCGAAGACGACTGCCCCTACCTGTTCGGTCAAGACACCAGCGCCGCTGGTTGCTCGGGCGACTTCGACGCCGACGGCGTTCCGGACAGCATCGACCTCTGCCTCGAGATCCCGAACTTCGATCAGGAGGACCTGGACGGTGACGGCATCGGCGACGCCTGCGACGTCGATCCCGACGGTGACCTCCTGACCTCGGGCGACAACTGCCCCGGCGCCCCCAACCCCCTCCAAGTCGACACCGACCGCGACGGGATCGGCGACGCCTGCGACACCAACCTCTGCTACGTGGTCCGCCGCACCGCCGACATCGTGGCTGGCGCCCCCATCGAGGACCCGAACGCCAACTGCCTCGACCCCGACGTCACCTTCACCGTCCTGTCGGTGCAGGAGGAGTTCGGCTCGGTCGGTGAGCCCACCACGCTGCCGCTGTTCGCCAACCGCGAGAACGTGCCGCTGCGCTACGAGTGGAGCGTCATCAGCCGCCCTGACGGCAGCGACGCGCAGGTCGGCAACCCCCGAGGTTCCGTGACCGACTCGCAGTTCTTCAACTACCGGTACATCGAAGGGAACGTGGCCGAGTTCGTTCCCGACCAGCCCGGCACCTACGAGCTGCAGGTCAACGCCGAGATGGTGTTCGAGGACCCGCAGTTCCCCGGCCGGCCCGCTTCCAGCAGCGCTCGCCTGACCCTCGACGTCGAGGACGACGGGAGCGCCGGCTGCACCTCGCTGCCCGGTCGCACGAACACCGCGGTGGTCTGGATGTTGGGCGTCGCAGCCCTCACGCTGGGGCTTCGCCGCCGCCGCGCCTGATGCCGGAATCGAATTCGGCTCCAGGGCCGAGTAACATGTGAACGGCTGGAAGCCGGGGTCGCTACACGCGACCCCGGCTTTCGTCGTGAGGAGACCCGGATGCTCACACCGCCGCCCTTTCTCCGACCTCCTGCGCTCCTCGTCGCCCTGGCGCTGAGCGTGGGCGGATGTACGGACACACCGCTCACCGTCTCGCAGAGCATCGAGGTGCAAGAGGTCGACAACCTGCTGCGCATCAAAGGCGAGCTTTGCACCGACCCGCCCGAGGCGACGGACTTTCCGGTCAAGATCCTCTTCATGATCGACGGCTCGGGCTCGATGCAGTTCGTCGACCCCAACAACCTTCGGGCCCGGGCAGTGGAGGAGGCCATCATCCGCCTTCGCGCCAACCCGAGCGTCGAGTTCGCGGTCATTCGTTTCAACGAGTCCGACGCGGTGCTGACCAAGCCCGGAACCGACATCTCGGCCTCCGATCCCTTCGGCGTCGACCTGAGCGGCGCCTTCACCCGGGACGTCGACACCCTGACCCAGGCCGTCAACGGCCTCAACATCGCCGACTCGGTCACCGACTACCAGGGCGCCCTCTCCGCCGCATTTCTGCTCTTGTCGCAGGACATGCTCGACAGTCCGCCTGCCGAGCTGGCCCGCACCCGCTATGTCCTGCTCTTTTTATCCGACGGCGATCCCTTCCCCACCTGCTGTTCCCAGGAGAGTCAGGCGGCGGGGATCTGCGACGCCGACACCAACATCTTCTTCTGCGAGGACCCCGACGCGATCCGCCAAAACCCGACCCAGATCCCCTTTCTGGAGGCCTCTCAGGACTACAACCAGCCCTACCAGATCTTCGACGTAGTCCAGGACATCATGGAGCTCTCCGAGAACTTCGGGGTCGGGGACCTGCGGCTGTCGACGGGCTTTTTGTTCGACCAGAGCCTGGTCGACGACCTGAACGCCGACGGTTGCTTCGTCATTGGCGGCGTCAACTTCGTCTGCGCCGACGAGGCGCGGTCCCTGCTGGGGACCATGGCGGAAATTGGCCAAGGCGTCTTTCGCGACTTCAGCAATGCGGAGGAGATCGACTTCCTCGGCTTCGATCTCACGAGCATCAAGCGAGAGCAGGCGCTGAAGAACCTGATCGTCACCAACACCAACCTGATGCCGACCAGCCGGGGCCTGAAGATCGACACCGACGCCGATGGGATCGACGACGAGACCGAGATCGAAGACGGCCTCGACGACCAGTCGCCGGACAGCGACGGTGACGGTTTCTCGGACCGCATCGAGCGCGCCCAGGGACGCAACGGGCTGGATCCGATCGTGCCCAACCCCGGCTGTGAGGATCCGGACCTGCGCCGGGACGTGGACGCCGACGGGCTCAATGTGTGCGAAGAGCAGCTCCTGCGCACCTCGACCGACCTTTTCGACACCGACGCCGACGGCATTCCGGACGGGCTCGAGGTTGTGGTGGGGTCTCAGCCGCGGGTGTCCGACATCGGGAATCCGCTGCCGGATGCCGACCTCGACGAGCGCTCCAACGCCGACGAGATCCGGCGCCACACCAGCCTCTTTTTCGACGAGGGCAACTTGGCGCCGGGGCTGTCCTATCGCTACCGAACCGACGAGATCGAGCCTAACGACCAGGGGGGTCGCTGCTACGAGTTCGACGTCCGAAACGTGCAGCTCGGTACCCCCGCCACCCGTCCCGGCGAGGCGGACAGCTTCGCTCGTAACGACATCCTCGTATATCTCTCCCAGGCTCCCCGGGACGATCCGACCGACTTCGGGAGCTTCAAGGTCGCCTGTGTGCAAGGCCGCTACGTCGCCCCCGACTTCAAGGATCCGCTGGCGGGGGAGGTGGTCCTCTGTCCGGAAGACTTCGTAGAGCCGGACCTCTTCGACCCCGACGACGATTGTCTGGGCTTGTCCTCGGGGCCCGACATCACGCCCCCCGGTCTATTTGCACGCTACCGGGAAGCGCTGCAGGATGAGCTCATCGACGACCTGGAGCTTCCGCCCCAGGATCTGATCAGCCCCTCGGAGCTCTGTGAGCTCCGGCGGGCCCTCGATGGGATCTAGTTCGCCATGAATCGCGTGCCCTTCGCCGTCCTGCTGCTGTTGCTCGGCTGCTCGGACCGGGACCTGTTCCGGACCGAAGGGCTCGGTTCCTCGCCCCTCGACAACAAGCTGGCCATCGAGTCGAGCTTTTGCACCGAGGACCCGACCACCATCGACTTTCCCACCAAGATCTTGTTCGTGGTGGACACCAGCCAGTCCATGAACCGCACCGATCCTCAGGGACGGCGGCTGCTGGCGGTGGAGGAAGTCGTAGATGCCTTCATCGATGACCCGGGGGTGTCGTTCGGCATCGTCCAGTTCTCGGGACAGGTCGGTGTGTTGACCTCGACCATCGGCAGCGATGGCCAGGTCCGAGACGGCTTCACCCGGGACCGGATGGAGATCGACAACGCCATCGTGCGACTCGGTGTGGCGGAGTCCACCACCGACTACGAGGGCGCACTGGCCGCGGTTCAGCGGGTGCTGTCGGCCGATATGCTCGACGCCGACGAAGAGGACCTTGCGCGCTCCCGCTACGTCGTGATCTTCCTATCCGACGGGCTGCCAAATCCCGTCGATCCCCCGACCAACACCCGCAGCTCCATCCTGGAGCTCATGAACGAGATTGCGGAGCTGCAGGAGGTCTTTCGTCCGGCCGCGATCAACTTCCACACCGCCCTCGTGCTCGGCGCGCTGCGGACGGGCTCTCGCTGCACCGACACCTTCCTCGAGGGCGGCGTCGAAGCCTGCGAGAGCCTCCCGACCAGACAGGAGTGTGTGATGAACAATCAGTGCACCTTCATCAGCGTGACCGACGAGGCTCTGGACCTGCTGTGCGCCATGTCGGACATCGGGAATGGAACCTGCCGCTCCTTCCCCAACGGCGAAGAGATCAACTTCCTGCGGATCGACTTCACGAGCATCCGGCGGATCTTCACCCTAAAAAACATCGTTGCCTCTAATCGGAACGCTCGTCCACGCCTCCTCTTTCGAAGCTCCGTGGACCAGGTCGGTCGGGCCGCCGCCGACAGCGACGGAGATGGTCTCGACGACGAAGAGGAGCAGCGCTTCGGGACCGAGCCGACCGACCCCGACACCGACGGCGACGGCTTCAACGATTTCATCGAGGTCCTGCTCGGGAGCTCCGGCTTCGATCCCCTGGACCCCAGCGACGCCGACTGCACCTTTGGCATCGACCGAGTCGACACGGACGGAGACGGCCTGCTCGACTGCGAAGAGCGCTTCGTCGGCACCAATCGGCGTATCCCAGACACCGACGCCGACGGCTTCCCCGACGATATCGAGCTGCGCTTTGGCACCAACCCGGTGGTGGACGACATTCGCGCCGACCTGGACTTCGACTCGGCCCGCAACGGCGACGAGCTGCGGGGTCACTCGGATCCAGCGGTCAACGACGCCGCCCGCCGAGGCGCGATATCCTATCGTTATGAGGTCAGAGAGCGGGACCTCAACGAGGTCGAAGAAGACGACCCGAGGGTGCCGACCCTCGAAGCCGGCCAGATCTGTTACGACTTCCGGATTGAGAACGTGACCTTGGCCGAGACCCTGGACGGGGGCCGCAATCGGGTCTTCATCTATCTCAGTCAATCACCCTTCGACGACCCTCAGGACTTTGGCGTCTTCAGGGTGGGCTGTGTCGAGCAGGCCTTCCGGGCGCCGGACTTCCGCTCTCCTCCCTTTCCGGCCGTTCGCACCGCGTCGACGGCCTTCAAGCTCCTGACCGACTTCGACCCCGACGAGGACTGCGTGACCGGGACCCCGATCACCGACGAGGACTCATGATGAAGAGACTGATCTTTTTCGCGTGCCTGTTGGCCGCCTGCGGAGAAACCTCCAGTAACGGCCCCGGCACCGGCGTGAGCCCCGACGCCGGCGGCGTCCCTGACGTCTGCGGGACGCCGGGTGACTCCATGAACCCCGAACCCTGCGCGCTCCAGCCGGACGTTCCAGGCTCCGACGTGATCTCGCCGGTCGGCGACGTGGACAGCTTCAGCTTCGAAGCTACCGACGGGGAGATCATCAACGTGGTTGTCGAAAACGACGTCACTCGAAGCCCGGTCACCCTCCGGGCATCGCTGTTCGCGCCCGACGGCATGGGGGTGGCGGCGGGACGCTACACGGGTGGTCCGGCCGACGAGCAGCGCTTCGTGATTCAGTTCGTGGCTCGAACGACGGGGAGCTACCGCCTCGACGTCAGCGACGTCGGCAACGATGATCGGGACGACGACGGGACCTACTGGGTGACCGTCTCTCTGCTGCCTCAGCAGGACCCCTATGAGCCCAACGACGAGGCGATGACGGCGGCGATGATCAGCGTCCCCGCCGACCCCATGAGCACCGTCCTCGAAGGAGGGCGAATCGCCAGCCAGGGGGACCAGGACTGGTTCCGCTTCAGCCTCGCCGAGGGCGACCTCTTGCGTATCGTGCCGACCGGGGCTGGCGCAGGGGCGGGCATCCGATTTCAGTGGTCCTTGTTTCGGGTCGAGCAGCCGGATCAGCCTCTGGCCACCGGGTTGGAGACCGAGTCGGGCTGGCCCGAGCAGCGCCGGGCGGTGGGGCTGGATGCGGGGGAGTATCTGCTGCGGGTGACGCCGAGTGAGGCCGAAGCGTCGGATCCCGATGCGGTGTACACCATCGAGCTGAGCGTCCTCGACGAGCCCGACGCCAACGAGGTCATGCCCAACGAGACCCTGGCCACCGCCACGCCTTTGAGTCTGGGGGGCGACGCGCGGGGCTACATCGCGGCCAACTCGGACCTCGACTACTACAGCGTCGAGATCAGCGGGGCTTCGGAAGGCTCCCCGCTGGTGTTGGAGGTGGAGCTGGAGGCGCTTCGGGAGAGCGATCGGATCCAGTACCAGTTCGAGCTCCTGCGGCCGAACGGCGATGATCTGTGCACGGACCAGGATCGCTGCCTGACCCGGCGGCGCTTCACCGATGGCTCCTTCACCCAGCCGAGCTGCCACGACAACGTGAGCTGCCGTACCGCACACCCGCTCACCCAGGATGGCACCTACTACGTCCTGGTGCACGACTGGCAGGACAACGGCTTCGACGGCCAGAGCGAGTACGAGCTTCGAATCTCCGAGTTGGACGTCGATTCCGTCGACACCGCCGAGAACTTCTCGAACGATCCAAACGACGGGCGGGTGGTGCCTCTGCTCACGAGTACGGCCGCACCGACCCTCGAGTTCGACGAGGTCCGGGGCTACGTCAGCTACGTGGGGGACGAGGACTACTTCATCCTTCCCCTGCCGAGCGACGACTTCAACCCGCCTCAGAACGGAGACTGGGAGTGGAACGTCGAGTTCGACGTCCAAGGTCCGAGCGAGGTCGAATACTCGGTTTTTGTCGACGTCCCGCGGGCCCGGTCCGACAACCTGCCCACCTCGACCGGAGGTGGCTGCCCCGACGAGCCGGGAACCCCGGAGAACCCGGCCCCTTGCAATTTCCCCAACCCCGAGTCGCCGAACGTCGACAACAGCGAGTCCTTGAACCTGGGCGCTTTGGCCCCCGACCCGGTCTGCAACGTCGTGTTTGGTGAGCCGGGAGACCGCACCGTCTTCGCGGTGCGCATCCGGGACGCGGGCTCGGTGGGGGCCGACGACTACGACCTCTCGCCGGCCGCCCAGTATCGCCTTCGCTTCCGATTCGTCGGAGGATGTAGAGCGGGCGGGCCCTGCGACAACGGGCAGGGTGAGAACGCGACCCGATGCACCGTGGTGCCTTGAAAGACCAGACGATGAAGATCCGTACACTCTTGCCGACGAGCCTGCTCCTCCTCGCGACCGCCTGCGGGGGCGAGGACATCGACATCCGCCAGCCGGTTCGAGATGCCCCAACCGCTTCCGTCATCCCCTTCGTGTGCCGGGTGACGGCGCCGCTTCCGGTGGCGGGCCAACAGAATCCCATCGGCACCATCATCCAGAGCCTGGGAAGGGATGATCTGGTGGTGAGCGATGTGCGGCTCGTCTCCGACATCCGGAACAACTTCAGCCTGCAGGGGGCGGAGGGCCCAAACGGAGCCGAGTGTTCGGACGAGACGCCCTGCACCGTCCCCTTCAACGATGACGTGGCGATTTCGCTACTGCTCGAGCCCGGGTCCCGAGGCTGGGACTACGTCGAGATCGAGGCCGAAGTGAATCTGCCCGACTCCCAGCTCCTCTCGATCCCCGTGGTCGCCTTCAGCCGCGACGCCGCGGAACCCGACACCACCGAAATGCCGAGCCGCCCCGAAGAAGCCCGCTGCCTCTGCGTGTCGCAGCAGGAGTTCGAGGACAACGGCTGCTGACTTGGGGTCCCGGTCTTGGGGTCCCGGTCCCGGCGGAGCCGGGCCCACCCCTCTTCGTTCGCTTC
>CAYZFR010000168.1:0-8726 GCA_964477875.1 uncultured Myxococcales bacterium | reverse complement strand
CTCTTCCGATCTGGACCGGCGCCTCCTCGACCGGGCGGCCCTGGAGTGGCTGCGTCAGAGGCTCATGGATCGCGACGGCGACGCCGCCCTGGTCGAGGAGGCGCCGGTCCTGGAGACAGCCGACGGGGCCCTCGTTTCCTGGCAGAAGGTCCAGTCGGTCCAGGCCCGAGGGGAGCGGATCCCGGTCAGTCGGGTGCCGCGGAGCGGGAGCGAGATCGACGCCCACACCCAGCGCGGGGTGCCGGTCCTTCTGCTGTACCGGGACGTCGAAGACTTCCTGGACCGGCACGGCCTGTCGATGGTCGAGGTCGATCCGACCGAAGCCGGTCGGGCGGTGGCGCGGGCCGAGTGGAGCCCGGCCGAGCTCGCCTTGCTGAGGCCGGTCCGCCTGCGCCGCCGTCGCCCTCGGCGAGATCGGCGTGTCGGGGTCTGGCTCACGGCGGGGGCCGCCGGGGCGGCCGCCTCGCTCTTCGCCCTGGGGGCGGGGCTGCCTGGCGCCATGGGCGGGGAGGCCATGGTCCAAGGCCTCAGCCCTCTCCAAGGCCCGGCCAGAGGCCTCGCCTGGGTCTTGCTCGTTCTGACCCTGGGCCTCGGTCTGGCGAGCCTCGTCCGAGCCCTGGCACCGGAGCGGGTCCGCGCCCTGGGTCGGATCCTGTCCCATCCTCGAGACTTCTGGGTGGCGAGGGTCAGCGCCTTTCGGCTTCGAGGCCCGGCGCTGCGCCGGGGCTTCGTCGAAGCCCGGGACGCCGAGCCGGTGGCGGCGGGTCGCCGGCTGGACTTGGACGACTACCGCCTCGGTCTCGTGGAGCTGCCGGAGGGCGAGGTCGAACGTCCGCTCCTCGTTCGGAACGACGAGGTCCTCCTCAACCGCCGCCACCCGACCATCCAGCGACTCATCTCTTGGGCGGCCCGTGAACCGATCCCGGCTCGAATGCTGCTCGAAACGCTGATCGCCGCCGACCCCGAGTTTGCTCGGGGGGCCGATCCCCGGCGGCTGGAGTGGGACCTGCTGGTCCGCCACCAAACCTGGCTGCGCCGCCTCGCCCAGCCCCTCTCGGACGGCGACGGGGTCGCCGCGAAGGAGGCAGAGTGAGCGGACCACACTCGGTTCCCGGCTTCGAGGCACCGAGCGGCGGCTTCGAGCTGCTCCGCGTCCCGGCTCGCTCGCCGCTGTACCGGGCCGACCCGGATCGGGTATTCGAGCTCTTGGCCGGCAACCAGTTCGAAGACCCGGCGATGGCGGCCCGAGAGCTCTACGCCAACGCCCTCGACGCCTGCCGGCGCCGTCGAGGCGGGCGCATCGAGCTTCGGGTCGACGCCCGCCGGGTGGTGGTCGAGGACGAGGGCGACGGTCTCGATGCAGAGAGCTTGGTGGCCCTGACCACCCTCGGCCGCACCACCCGGAGCCGCCGGGAGGGCATCGGGCGCTTCGGGATCGGCTTCGCGAGCATCTTCGACCCCGCCCTCGGGGTAGAGCGGGTCGAGGTCCAGGCCCGGCGCTGGGACGAAGAGGGCGGGGTGCGGCTCGTCTTTCGAGCCCTGGAGGGGGCGGTCGACATCGAGGAGCGCCCCAGTCCGGCGCCGCCGTTGGGGGGGACCCGGGTCGAAGTCTTCTTCGACCCCGAGCGCGCGCCGGCGGATCGGGTCCGGCGCTTCAGCCGCATGTTCGAGCTTCATGCCGCCTACAGCGGTGTACCCACCCGGCTCGACGGCAAGGAGCTCGGTCGACCCCTGGACGCCTTCATCAGCGACCGGGCGGCATCCCGAACAGGACCCGAGCTGGAGCTGATCTCGTCCTCGGCGGTCCGAGGCGCGGTCGGGGTGGCGGCGGTGGATCCGACGGCGAGCGAGGTGGAGTTTCGGCTCCACCAGGGCGGCCTGTTCGTGTGCACCGTCCAGCTTCCTCGGGAGGAGGGCAAGCCGTGGATCCGGGGGGGATTCGGGATCGCGGAAGCCGAGGGCCTGGACCTGGTCGCGTCTCGAAACGGCTTCGTCCGAGACGATCGCTGGTCTCGGCTGATGCAAGAGCTGCGGCGCCTGCACCAGGAGGCCTCCTACCGGGTGGTGACGAGCTGGGAGCGCAGTCGCTCCGCCTACGCGCGGGCAGTGCTCATCGACGCCATCCGGCGGGGCCTCAAGGTCGGCAACCGGGAGCTGCTTCTAGCCGCGTGCGACGATCTGTTCTCGGGCGCCGTCGTCCGGGCGCCGCTGTTCAAGGCCTGGGGGGAGGCGCGAGGCTGGTCCTTCGAAGAGCTGGCCGAGCGCTCGCGGCAAGGCATCTTTCGAGCCCAGTCTTTCCGGCCCCGGCGCGGCCGCCGCGAAGGCGTCATCTTCAGGGCCGACGGACCCTCGGAGCGGGACATCTTCCGGCGTCTGGACGGTCGGCCCGACATGCCCTCCGCTGCCCGGTCCGAGGACGTAGCCCGACCCAGCCTGTGGACCCGGCTGCAGGAGCGCTTTCTGACCGGCCCTGCCGCCGAATATTCGCTGTTCGACAAGACGGTGGCCCCAGGCGCCATCCCCGAGGACGTCAAGGCCTTGGTCGAAGCGGCGGAGGCCTTCATGGCCAGCCCGTCGGTTGTGGACCGCTTGGAGCGCATGCTGCCAGGGGCGCTCCCTCGCTTCGGCTACGGCGTGAGCGGAAACGCCTTCGGCCCGGTAGCCGCCCACCGGGAGGGAGAGATCCGATTCAACATCCGGCACCGGGTGATCCGACGGCTCGCCGCCGCCGGCCCCCGAAACGGCCTCCTCGGCCTGCTGCCGGTCCTCGCCCACGAGCTCGCCCACGTATGCCACGAGCTCCACGACCTGGACTTCTACCGAACCAGCCGCGCGCTTCTACGAACGCTGACCACGGCGGTGGTGGAGCTCGGTCAAAAGGAATGATGAGCCGGTGAAGGGCGGGTTCGGCCCGAATCGACCGAACCCGCGCGACGACAGGCCGGGCACACACGGTCCTATTGGAGTCGGATCGGGACCTGGAACTCGTAGCCGTTGCCTTGGGCGTCGACGATCTCGATCTGCCAGTTCAACAGGTAGGTCGAGACGGCGGGATCGATGTCCAACGGGTCACCCATGTTGTTGAAAAAGTTCCGGCTGATCACGTGGGCGAAGTGCATGTGGGTGATGCCGTCGTACTGGGTCATCGTGGTCTGAAAGCCTGGGTAGGTTTGGGGATCCTGGTCCATGCCTCCCCGCGAGTTTTCGTCCCATACGGTGTCCACCGACGGGAGCGCCGTCTCCAGAAGCTGCATCTCGGTGGTCAGCGGGAGGACGGAGCTCGGGATGATGGGTCCCACCGAACTCGTCGTGACGAGATCGTAGTCCTCGGCCGTTCCCGTGACCGTGTTCGCGGTCGAGGGGACCACGGTGTAGGTCAGCAGGAAGCCATCGCCGTCGGTGCCTGGCTCGCCGATGGCGCTTCGCGGATACTGAGCCTGATTGGTGGAGGCTCCGATGAAGGCCAGCGAGGGGGAGACCGCGTTGGCATAGTCCACCACGTGGGGGCGGCGGGGTGCGAAGATGGCGGAAAACACGCCGTTGGCGAAGCGACCGTTGAACCAGTCGACTATGCTGGGCGCCAGCACGTGGTTGGGGTGCAGGTACTGCAGCCCGGCGATGACCGGGACGACCGGGCCCCCGTTGGAGGTTGTGACCTGAGAGATGTTGACGTTCTCGATGTCCCAGACCGGCAGACCGTTTTGGGCCGGCGGGACGAAGCTCTCGGGATCGCCGTCGTCGTCAAAGCGGTCGACGAGGAGCTGGTAGTTGCCGGAAGCGCCGCTGACCGCCACGAAGTAGCGCCCCGCAGCCAGGTTCAGGAGACCAGCGTCGCGGCCGGCGCGAATCTCGGCGCACTCCGTGTCGACGTCGGGCGGGGGATTCATCAGCACGTCAATCAGATCCTGGACCGTCTCTCCCGAGTTCTCGGTCTGGAGCGCGCTCACCGCGTCGCCGTTGGCGTCAAAGAGCTGAAGCGAGGTGTCGAGGTTGCAGCGGATCGTCAGGTTCAACGGGTCGTAGGTGACCGCGCCGGCGACGGCGAACAAGCTCTGGCCTTCGGTCACGTCGAAGCCGAACCAGTCGACGTCGTCGATGGTGCTCAGGTTACCGCGGACGGGGAGCCCGTTGGCCTGAATGATGTTGGCGGTCGCCGGCGTGTCATTGCCCGTCGGTCCCTCCGGCTCGTTGAAGGTCGGTCTGACCTCGACCATGCTGACCTGCGGTTGGTCTGCCCCCACGACGACGTCGTTGTCGTCGGTCCGCACCGCCGCCAGCCTGAACTCGGTCGCGGTGGTGCCGTTGGAAGCCTCGACGTCGACGAGCACGTTGCTGGCCTGAAGGGAGGTCGGCGCGCCTGGCACCGGCGCGAAGCTGCCGCCCTGGCCTGGCCGGCGGACTTCGAGGCGAACGAAGCTGGCGTCGTCGCTCACGTCCCAGGCCAATTCGGCCGTCACCGAGCCTTGCCAGAACTCCTCGGGCGTCACGGTGAAGCTATTGATCATCGGCTGGGCGGCGCCCAGGATCGTGATCTCCTCGGTGACGGGGTTGGTGGAGAGCGGACGGTTTACGTTTCCGACCAGCAGGGTGACCGTATGCTCGGAATCGGCGACCTCGCCGCCGCTGCAGTTTTGGTTGATGACCATGCCGGTTTCGTTGAAGCCGTTGATTCCGGTGCAGGGCACGCCGTCGAATTGAAGCTGCCAGCTAGTCGCATTCCGAACCGTGAAATTGTACTCCGGTCGCGAGCCAAAGAAGAAGGTGTTGGTGGTGCTCGACACTTCGAACAGCTCGATCCTGGGCTCGGCGACCTCGGCGTCGACCGTGACTTCGGCGGTGGCCGAGGTTCCGCCGCCCGAGGCGCGGATGGTGTAGGTCTTGGTGTCGACGCCCTCCGAAGCCTCCTCGAGGTTGCCCACAACCTCGACTTCGACGCTGCCCATGGCCAGGGTCGCGGGGTCGATCGGGATGCCCTGCCCGTTGCGCAAGGTGCTCATGTCCTCGTCGAATATCTCGACCGAGTCGATCATCTGCACGCCGGCGATCTCGTACTCCAGCGTGATCACGTCACCCGAGGTCACCAGGCTCTGACTGGCGGTGAACGAGACGATCCGAATCCCCAGGATGTCGTTGGCCTCCACCTCACGCATCTGGGAGACATCCCCATTCGCGTTGCTGGCGGTCAGCGTGAAGGTCGACGGCGCCGTGATCGGGTTGGACATCCGGCTGCCCATGAAGGCGGTTTCGCCGAGGTCCGTGCCGTCCTGTCTGATGGTAATCGAGTCCGCGCCGGTCACCTGCCAGCTGAGGGTCACCGTCCCGCCGGAATCGACCGGGGTTCCGCTGATCTCGAAGCTGTTGATGACGGGAGGCTCGGTCCCGTTTCCGTTCCCGTTTCCATTGTCGCTCGGACCGCCCTCGCTGCCGCAGGCGGCGGCCAGCGCAAGGCCTAGAGGGGCCATCCAGCCGATTGTGGTACTCTTCATTTCGATCCTTCTCTCCTGGCGCCTAGCGCGCCCTCGTCGCTCCCGTACCCGTGACGTCGGTGCGCTCGGCGGTCGACCGCCCGAGCGGGTCCTGCTGTGGGGTGGCTCACGATTTCCCGAACCCCTATAGCGCATCGGGGCCCGGAGAGGAGACGCAATTTTCCCCACTCGACTTCCGGAAAGCCTTGCGAGGCCCGTGGTTTGCGCGCAACCTCGCTCTGGCATGCCGAAGTTCACCATGGATGGTCGCGAGCTCGAGGCCGAACCCGGGCAGACCATCATCGAGGCGGCTTCCAGAGCCGGCATCGACATCCCTCACTACTGTTGGCACCCACGTCTTTCGATCGCGGCCAACTGCCGCATGTGCCTGGTCGAGGTCGAAAAAGCTCCCAAACTGTTGCCCGCCTGCGAGGTCGCGGTCCGTGACGGCATGGTTGTCCACTCCCAATCTCCCAAGGTTCTCGAGGCTCGAGGGGCGGTGATGGAGTTCATGCTCATCAACCACCCCATCGACTGCCCGATCTGCGACCAGGCCGGCGAGTGCAAGCTCCAGGACTACTACATGGCCCACGACAAGACCGGTACCCGCTTCGACGAGGTGAAGGTGGTCAAAGACAAGGCCAAGGTCCTCGGGCCCACGATCATGCTGGACGAGGAGCGCTGCATCAACTGCACCCGCTGCGTGCGATTCATGGACGAGGTGGCCAAGAATCCCCAGCTGGGCCAGTTCGACCGGGGGGACCGAGCGGTGATCGGCACCTTCCCCGGCCAGCCTCTCGACGATCCCTACAGCCTCAACACGGTCGAGATCTGCCCCGTGGGCGCCCTGACCAGCCGGGACTTCCGCTTCAAAGTGCGGGCCTGGTTTCTGAAGAGCGACGACTCGGTGTGCGCCGGCTGTGCCCGGGGCTGCAACATCCGCCTCGACCACTACAACAACGAGGTTCAGCGCTATCGGGGTCGAGAGAACGAGGCCGTCAACCAGGGTTGGCTCTGTGACGCAGGCCGACTTTCGTACAAGCGGATCCACGACCCCGAGACCCAGCTCACTGTCCCCCATCGCCGGGAGGAGGACGGCCGCTACGTGCCCATCAGCTGGGACGAGGCCAAAGACGAGCTCGCTCGCCGCCTCGACGGGGTGAGCGGCGCCAAGCTCGGCCTGTCGGTGTCGGCCCAGGCCACCACCGAGGGCATGGCCGCCTTCGTGCAGCTCCTGTACGAGAAGCTCAGGGCCGAGACCTTCGCCATCACGGGCCGCCCGAGCTGGGAGGCCGACCGGATCCTGCGGGTGGCCGATCGAAACCCGAACCGAGCCGGCGCCGAGCTGGTCCTGGAGGCTTTCTCGGCTTTCGACGAGGGCCCGGCCAAGCTGGGCGAGGCCCTGTCGAAGGGCCAAGTCCAGACCCTGGTCATGCTGGGCAGCGACCACCCCAACGAGGCCGACGAGGCCTGGCAAAAGGCGGTCGAGAAGGCGGACGTCATCGCCTTCACCTCGAACTGGGACGCGACGTCGCTGCAGGCCGACCTCGTCATCCCGATCACCAGCTTCGCGGAGCAGGACGGAACCTTCGTCAACTTCGAGTCCCGGCTGCAGCGAGTCCACCGGGCCCTGAAGCCGATCAACGACCGCAAGACCGAGGTCGACGCGGCGGTCTTTCTGGCCGACGCCGTCGGGGCCTCGGACTTCCAGACAAGGAACTGGGTCACCGCCTTCAACGAGCTGAAGAGGCGGGTCCGCCGGCTCCAAGACCTGAAGGTCACCCAGCTCCCGGCCGAGGGCGTGTCGCTGAGTGAGCGCAAGGAGCCGGTGGCGGCGAGCTGACTGGCCGGCGCGGCGCATTTGAGGACGGCACGAGAGTACGCGCATGGAGACCTGGATCCCCGTCATCGCCCAGCTGACCATGGTCGGCGTCATCATCGGCTTGTTGTTGGGCCTCGCCGGGCCCCTGACCTGGGCCGAGCGCCGGCAGTCGGCCATGATCCAAGACCGTGTCGGCCCCAACCGGGCGGGCGTCTTTCTTTTCGGGCGTGAGTTCCGCCTCGCGGGGCTCCTTCACCCCCTGGCCGACGCCATCAAGATGATCACCAAGGAGGACACGATCACCATTCGGGCCGATCGATTCCTCTACAACCTAGCGCCGTTGATCGCGCTGGTGCCGCCTCTGGTGACCTTTGCCGTCATCCCGATCGGGCCCGACATCGAGCTCTTCGGGCAGACCATCAAGCTGCAGGTAGCCCGGTTGGACGTGGGCATCCTGTTCATCCTCGCCGTCAGCTCCCTAGCGGTGTTCGGGGTGACCTTGGCCGGCTACGCCTCGGGCTCGAAGCTGGCGATGATGGGGGGTCTCAGGGCTTCGGCCCAGATGGTCTCCTACGAGGTCACGATGGGGCTCGCCATCATGGGCCTGCCGCTCATCTTCGAGACCCTGGAGCCTTACGCCATGGTGGTGGCCCAGGGCGAACTCATCGGCGGCTGGCTGCCGTCCTGGGGCATCTTCCTGCAGCCCCTCTCCTTCGTTCTCTTCCTCACCGCCGCCATGGCCGAGAACAAGCGCATACCCTTCGACCTCGCCGAGGGCGAGTCGGAGATCGTCGGTTACTTCGTCGAGTACTCGGGCATGAAGTTCGGCATGTTCTTCATGGCGGAGTACATCGAGGTGATCGTCATCGCGGGGATGGTGACGACCTTCTTCTTTGGCGGCTGGCAGGTACCCTATCTGGTGGACACGGGCTTCGTGTTCCCCGGTGGGGCGAGCTTGGCCCTGAACGAGTGGCTGGTCACGCTGATGCGGACCGGCGCCTTCATGTTCAAGGTCGTCTTCTTCCTCTGGTTCCAGCTCATGGTGCGCTGGACGCTGCCGCGCTTTCGCTACGATCAGGTCATGAACCTGGGCTGGCGCCGGCTGCTCCCCCTGAGCCTGGCCAATTTGGTGGTGACCGCCGTGGTGGTCGCCTGGCTGAACTGACATGGATACACATCACGACGAAAACCCGCAGCCCGCCTCACCCACGATCGGGATCAAGAAGGTCTCGGGACATCACGGGGCGGCCGAGAGCCTCTATGTGCCGGGGATCGCGGCCGGGCTCGGAACGACCATCAAGCACTTCTTCCAGAACTTGCTCGGCCGGCCGGCCGAGCACTACGTGAAGACGGTCCAGTACCCCGACGCCAAAGTCGAGTATCCGGAGCGCTTCCGAGGCATGCACCGGCTCGTCCCCCGCGAGGACGGAACCCCGCGC
>CAYZFR010000167.1:0-8786 GCA_964477875.1 uncultured Myxococcales bacterium | reverse complement strand
GGGCAAGGTGAAGGGCACCAACAAGGGCGGCTTCGAGGTCGAGGTGAAAGGCATCCCGGCCTTCTGCCCCTCGTCCCAGATCGATCTCCGCCCGAAGAAGGCGGACTTCTACATCAACAAGGAGTTCGAGTTCCAGGTCGTCGAGTTCAAGGACGGCGGTCGCAACATCGTCATCTCTCGGCGAACGATCCTCGAAGAAGAGCAGCGAAAAAAGGCCGCCGTGCTCCTCGAGCAGCTCGAAGAGGGCGCGGTGCTGAAGGGCGAGGTCACCTCGATCAAGGACTACGGCGCCTTCGTGGACCTCGGCGGCATCGAAGGCTTGGTTCACGCCACCGAGATCAGCCACGGACACGTCGCCAAGCCCCAGATGATCCTCAAGCCCGGCCAGGACGTCGAAGTGATGATCCTGAAGATCGAGGAGCCGAAGGACGAGAAGAAGAAGGGGCTGCCCGAACACAAGAAGATCAGCCTCTCCATGAAGGCGCTGCAGGCCGACCCTTGGGATCGGGCGCAGGCCGAGTTCAAGGAAGGGGACAAGGTGAAAGGCACCGTCGCACGCCTCCAGAGCTTCGGGGCCTTCATCCAGCTGCTCCCCGGCGTGGACGGCCTCGTCCATGTCTCCGCCATGTCCCTCGACCGTCGGGTCAAAAACCCCGGAGATGTGGTCAAGGTGGGCGACGAAGTCGAAGCGACCGTCGTCAGCACCGACTGGGACAAGCGACGCATCGGCCTGTCCATGGTCAAGACGCCTCAGGAGCTCGCCAACGAGCTCAAGCAGGGTAAGGTCATGGAGGGCAAGGTCGACCGGATCGAGGACTTCGGCGTATTCGTGAAGTTGCCCAACGGCGCGCGCGGCCTCGTGCCGGCGCGGGAGACCGGCACCAGCCAGGGGACGGATCTCAAGAAGGCCTTCAACAGCGGCGACGAGATCAAGGTGCTCGTTCAAGACGTGGACAAGAAGAACGGCCGCATCCGCATGTCGATCCGCGCCGCCCGAGAGGCGGAGGAGCGGGCTGAGTACGCCGGCTTCATCAACAAGAAGCCCAGCGACGGAAAGCTCGGCACCCTCGGTGACCTGCTGGCCGGCAAGCTCGGCAATCTTCGCGAGAACCTCAAAGACTGACCTTGTCGGCAGAGGAAGACGACGCGCCCCGAACCCGGGTCCAGGGCATCGGCATGTGGGCGGGCGCTGCCGTGTTCGTCCTCACTCTCCTCGTCGGGCCGTCGATCTGGCCCAACCTCGGTCCGTCGGCGATTCGGCTGGTGGGCATCATCCTCTTGATGGCGATCTGGTGGTCGACCGAGGCCTTGCCCTTCGCCGCGACCGCCCTGGTTCCTGCCGCCAGCTTTCCGCTCTTGGGCATCGCTCCGGCCAGGCCCACCACCCAGGCCTACATGAGCCCGATCATCGTGCTGCTGCTGGGCGGCTTCATGCTGGCCCGAGCGGTGGAGCGAAGCGGCGTCCACCGCCGTCTCGCCCTTCACGTGCTGCTGGCCATCGGGGCCGCGCCGCGCCGCTTGGTGCTCGGCTTCGGCGTGGCGGCCGCGGTGCTGTCGATGTGGATCTCGAACACCGCCACCACCTTGATCATCCTCCCCATCGCCATCGCGCTGCTGGAGCGAGCCGAGGCCGAGGCCCAGGCCGCCGCCGGGGGCTTCGGGCAGGCGCTGCTTCTGTCGATCGCCTACGGGGCTTCCGTGGGCGGAATGGGAACGCCGATCGGCACCCCGCCCAACCTCATCGCCATGAGCGCCCTCGAGCAGAGCTTTCCGGAGGGGCCGCTGCTCAGTTTCGTGGCCTGGACCGTCTGGGCCCTCCCGGCCGTGTTCTTGGTGATCCCGCTCATCTGGCTCTTTCTCACCCGCTGGTCGCCCGGGGTGCCGAGCTCGCTTCGCTTCGGGGCGGCGGAGCTACTGCGGGAGGAGCTCCGGGAGATGGGGCGGTGGCGGCCGCCGGAGCGTCGGGCGCTGGCGGTGTTTGGCGTGGCCGCGGTCCTGTGGGTCAGCCGGCCGGACATCCGGATCGGGGCCGAGGTCGTGCAGGGCTGGGCCAGCCGCCTCGGTCTGGAGGGCGTACACGACGGGACGGTGGCGATCCTCTGCGCACTCCTGGCTTTCGCGCTCCCCGATGGCACCCGCAGCGGGCAGCGGCTTCTCCCTTGGAACACCGCCGCTGGGCTGCCCTGGGGCCTGCTCTTCTTCTTCGGGGGTGGCGTGGCGCTGTCGGTGGGGTTCGTCCGCTCCGGTCTCTCCGACGCCCTGGGCGCCGCCCTGGCCGGGACCGCCGCCTCGGCCTGGACCCTCTTCATCGCCAGCGTCTGCCTGCTCGGCACCTTCGGAACCGAAGTCATCAGCAACACCGCCTTCGCCAACATCTTGATGCCGATCCTGGCCGCGACCGCGAAGTCTGCGCACATGGACCCGAGGCCCCTCCTGGTCCCGGTGGCCATGGCCTGTTCCTGCGCCTTCATGATGCCCATCGCTACCGGCCCCAACGCCATCGTCTTCGGCTCCGGCCGGCTCCGAGTGGTGGACATGATCAAGGCCGGCTTCCCCATCAATTTGGCTGCCTGGGTCTGTATCGTTGCGACCGCCGTGCTCCTACACTGAGCGCCGGTGTGTGGGTGATCTGGGCGACCTTGCTCGGACGAGCGCAGAACGACTAAGAACGAGGCATGCGTCTCGCTCTTCTCGCCATGCTCGTATCTTTCGCCATCGGCTCGACCGCTTGTGGCGTCGCCACCTCCGACTTCAGCGCTGGCGTCTCCTTCAGCGCCGACATCGACGATCCCGACAACTTCTACAACGACTACGTCCTCTTTGATCCCAACGACAGCGAGGACTTCCGAGACAACCGAGACAAGATCGAGAGCGGCAAGATCCGGCGGGTCACCATCAACATCTCCCGGACCGGCAGCAGCCACCAGGCGACCCTGGGCGTCGGGCAGATCGACGTGCGGGCAGCGCCCTTCGACGCCACCGAGCCACCTGCGCTTCAGTTCCTCGACAATCCGGAGGACGATCCCAACGGCCCCTTCATCACCGGCATCGCCGCCTGGGACCCGGTCGCGCTGGTGGAGAACGAGCCTTTCGAGCTGAAGCTCGATCAAGCCCAGCTGGGCGAGGTGCACGAGCTGATCTTCGAGCGCGGCGGTCCGCTCGAGGTGCGCTTCGTCGGTCTCTCGAACACCAGCCCTGTCGACTTCACCTTCGATGTCGACATCGAGCTCGACTTCACGGCCCGCGTCCCCTGACGCGACCGCTCAGGCCTCCACTTTCTGTCCCCAGAAGCCCTCGTGCTTCACGACTTCGAGGTCCCCTTTCACCCGGCACTGGCAGGCCAGGCGAAGCCCGCTGTCGGTCCGGTGAGGGTACACGCCGAGGCGCAGACGCTCCCGGCTGCTCGGCTGGGCGGGCTCGACGGGGCCTCGGATCTCGACTGCGCAAGTGCCGCAGGTGCCGAATCCCTTACAGTTGAGCAGCTGGGCGTTTCCGTTGTGGGGTGACAGGCCGGCCTTCAGGAGCGCGCTCCGGAGGCGCTGCCCGTCTTCGACTTCGATGCTTTGGTCCTTGAACCGTACGGTGTGGGTCATGACTTCACCGTGGACCAGACCCCGCCATGCGCAAAGACCTTGCCTCCCATTCGAGGGCACACTTGATTTCTCCCGTGAGCGCCGTGGACGAGAAAGGGGCGGGTCCGTCCCCGCCGGCTCAGGGCGACGATGGCTCGACCCTGCAGCCCGAGCTTCTCCTCGACGACGACGTCGAGGAGAACGAAGACGACGATGACGATGGCGCCGGCGTCATCGACGTGCCCTCGGGCGCATCTCTCCCTTCTCCACGAGCCAAGAGCGAGTCTTCGCTCCCCGTCTCTCGACCGGCCGCCCGAACCAGCGCCCTCGATCGCTTCCTCGCCGAAGTCGGAAAGTACCCGGTCCTGACGCCGGAGGAAGAGCTCGCCCTGACGACGGCCTACTTCGAGCGACAGGATCCGGTCGCGCTCCGAAAGCTCGTCATCCACAACCTGCGCTTGGTGGTGAAGATGGCCTACAAGTACCGGCGAGCGTGGGCCAACGTCCTCGACCTGGTGCAGGAGGGCAACGTCGGTCTGGTGGAAGCGGTGCGACGCTACGACCCCTCGAAAGGGGCCAAGTTCTCGACCTATGCGACCTTCTGGATCCGGGCCTACATGCTCCGCTACCTGCTGGAGAACAGCCGCACCGTTCGGCTGTCGCGCACCCGCGTGGGGCGCAAGCTCTTCTTTCAGCTGGCGAAGGAGCGGGCCAAGCTCCAGGCCCAAGGGATCGAGCCGGGTCCGAAGCTGCTCGCCGAGCGCCTCGGGGTGGACGAGGGCGAGCTGACCGAGGTGGCCCGCCACATGGACCAGTCGGAGGTTCGCCTCGATGCCCCTGTCAGCGATGGTTCGACGGGGAGCGTGCTCGAGGGCATGGCCAGTCCGAGCCCCTCGCCGGAAACGGAGGCCTCCCAAAGAGAGCTCAGTGACGACGTCGGCGAGGCGCTGGAGTCTTTTCGGGAGACCCTGACCGATCCCCGGGAGCAGGCGGCCTGGGAAGAGCATCTCCTCAGCGACGATCCCGTCTCCTTGTCCGAGCTCGGCAAGCGCTTCGGCGTCACCAAGCAGCGGATGGGCCAGATCGTGTCGGCCCTACGAAAGCGACTGAAAACCCACCTCGTGGAGCGGCTCGGCCCCGACATCGAGCTATTGTCCCGGTCATGAGGCCCGTGCAACTCCCGCTCGGTGGATGAGGCGATGATGCAGGGGCTGTTCGGCCTGTTTCGTCTCGATCGGGAGCCGGCCCCCTCGGACGAGGTCCTTCGCCGGCTGCTCTCCCGAGGCGGCCAGCCGCTCCGCGCCCACCGGCGAGGTCCGGGGGCGCTCGTCCTGTCGGGTGGCGCCGAGGGGAGCGCGCTGTGGGAGGAGCCGGGGCTGGTCGTGGGGCTCGCCGGTCACCTGGCCGGGGTCGACCGACTGCAGACCGAGCTCGAAACCTGCGCGCCCCCGATTGAGGACGGCGATGCGGCTCTGGTGGCCTCCGCCTACCGCCGATGGGGCGAGGACTGTACGCGCCATCTCGCGGGTCCCTTCGCGGCCGCGATCTTCGATGCGGCGCGAAACAGCTGTCTGCTGATCCGAGATGCCTTTGGCCGATGGCCCCTCTACGTCCGCCTGGACGAGCAGGGCCTGGCTTTCGGCACCCGGCTCACCCCCATGTTGAAGGCGGGTCTGTTTCCTCGGGTCCTCGATCCCGCCGCCGCCACCGCCTATTTTCGCTACGGCTTCATTCCCAGCCCGATGACCCTTCTTCGAGGGGTCCGCTTGCTCGGTGCCGGGGCGCGTCTGCTGATCGCCGAGGGCGGCGCTCGCTTCGGTCCCGGCCGGGTCCGCCTCGATGCGCCCGACGACATCACCGCCCTCGACCGCCACGAAGCCGAGGCCCGCGCCCTGCTCCGAGAGAGCGTGGGGCGCCGCTTCGAGGCGCGGGCCGATCTCGCGATGCCCTTGGCTCCCACCCTCGCCGAGCAGGTTCTCTTGCGCCTGCTCCCCCCTCGGACTCGGAGCCTGGGGCCCGAGCTCCCCGAAGGCGACGCGGCGGCGAGGGCTGCCCAGCTGGCCGACCGCAGCTACGCCGAGCTGCGGATGGCCCCCGACGCGGGGGCCCTCGACCGGGTGGCCGAGGCCCATGAGCTGCCTCGGGCCGGCCCGGATGGCTTTCGGGTCGACGCCGCGCTCCGGTGGGCAAAGCGAAACGGCGCCGAGCTGGTCGACGCCACGGGGGGCGACCAGCTGTTCGCCGCCGACGCCCGCTACCCAGAGATCTTGGTGCAGGACGCGATCCGCCGGTCTCTTCCCCGTCGAATCCAGCGCCTCGGGGCCCGCCGCTTCGGGGCGCGGCTGCTCGGCACCACCGAGGAGGATCTCTTCGGCTCCGGGCCCGGCATCGGCCTACTGGGCGAGGACTTTCGTCTCGGGGTCTCCAGCGAGCCGGCCTTGGCCGGTCGGAGTGACGGCACGGTGGCCTCGCTGCAGCAGCTCGATCTGGAGCAGGGCGTAGGCGCGGGCCAGGCGCCGCTGCGCCGAGCCTTGTCCGAGCTGCACGGTGTCGCTTTGGCCATGCCCTTGCTCGACGAGTCCCTGGCGAAGGTGGTGGGACGCTGGCCCCTGCGGGCCCGCACCGAAGGGCCGGAGGCGGGCGTGGGTCTGCGCCGGATCGGGCGCAGCCTCTTCAGCCCGTTTTCCACCGAGCCAGCGGGAATCGGCGGGGACGTCGTGGACGCCTGGCTACGGGGCCCGCTCCGGGAGCCGGCGGAGGCGGTCTTGTTCGGCCGCGAAGGTGGCGTGAGCGGGATCCTCCACGCCCGGCGGGTGCGCCGGCTTTGGTACGCCCACCAACTGGGGCGCGGCGCCGGCCGCAGGCTCCTGGCTTTGCTGATGTTCGAGTGGGCCTGCCATCGCCTCTTCGAGCGCACGCATTGACGGTGCAGGGTGATCTCGGTCATCTTTGCAAGGTGGAGGGAACGGAGGCCCAGGGCGTGCGGGCCTGGTTCCGCGACGTCGTCACCGGGCTCAAGGGCCTTCGCGTCTACGCCGAAAACAACGAAACCCTCCAGCTCTACCTGGCCCGGATCTGGGATGGCCTCCAGCGCCTGCACGAGACCGAGGGAGAGCTGAGTCTTTCCATCCGCGAGGATCGGATCCTCCACGCCGGTGAGCCGGTGCTCGTCTCCGAGGATCGGCGGGAGGGCCTGCCCTTCCTGCTCTACCGCAACGCTTTTCGGCGGCTGACGTTGGCCTCCGGCATGAGCCGGGACGAGCTGTTCGCCTTCCTGCGGGCTCTGGCCCACGAGGGGATGGCGCGGGGCGAAGACGACCTCGTCTCGGTCTTGTGGCGTCTCGAGCTCCCGCACCTTCGCTACGTCACCATCGATACCCTCACCGCTGCCGCCGGTACCGCCCCCACTCGGGACGAGAAGGCCGACATCGAGCGCCTCCAATCCGAGGTCGAGTCGATCGTGGCCGCCGTCTATCGATCGAACACCTCGGGGGACGACATCGTCGCCGGCGTTTCGATCACCAAGGAGGACCTGGAGGCCCTGAAGGAGATCCGGGAGGAGCCCGAAGATCTGGACAGCCTCGACACGATCACCGAGCGCGCCATCTTCGACGTGCCGGCCGAGGATCTGGAGCGCTTCACCCAAGCACTCGAGCGCGAATCCAAGGACGCCCTGATCCGCAGGACGATGAGGGTCCTGCTCCAGATCCTCTTTCAGGAGCAGTCGGGTCAGGATGCCTTCGGGGCCATCGACCTGCTCCAGCAGCTGATGGACTCTTTGCTGCTGGACCAACGCTTCGTCCACGCGACCGAGCTCGTCCGGCTGCTGAACCTCCACGCTCAGGACACTTCGGACATGCAGCGGATGCACGTGTCTCGGCAGCTGCTCGTCCTGTTCTCGTCCAAGAGCCGGATCGTCCCCTTGCTCGCCGCCCTCAACGACCGGGCGCTGGCGAGATCCGTTTCGGAGCTGGTCGGCTTCTTGCGGGCCCTGGGGCCAGGCACCGTCCCGGCCATGCTCCAGGCGCTGCCCAACGTGGAGTCGCCCGTGCACCGTCGAGTGGTCCGGGACCTGATCATCGACCTCGGCGTCCCTTCGGTGCACACGCTCCACGCCCAGCTGGAGGGGGCCGAGTGGTTCGTCGTTCGGGACCTCTTGTACATGGCGGAGCACCACCCGCCGGGGGAGGTCGGGGCCCTCGTCGACCACGGCCTGCGCCATGCCCACCCTCGAGTTCGGGAAGGCGGTGTGAAGATGCTGCGGGCCTATGGCTACGGCCTCGCCGATGACCGGCTCGCTCGGATGCTGGACGATCCCGACCCCGACGTTCGCAAAGCCGCCCGGCGGGTGGCGATGCGGCGAAGCAGCCCCAATGCCGCGAAACGCATCGCCCAGATGATCGGGGCAGAGCAGCTCTCCAGGCTGGACGCCCGGGAGCAAAAGGAGCTCTGCCGCGTCTACGCGCACATAAAGGGGCGAGAAGCGGTGCGGCCCCTGGCCCAGCTCCTCCGGCCCGGACTGCTCAGCAGCTTCAAGAACACCGACCTCCCGGTCGCGGCCGCCCACGCCCTGTCGACCCTCGAAGAGCCGGAGGCGAAGGCGGAGCTTCAACGAGGCGCGCGCTCCCTGGTCCCCAAGATTCGAGAGGTCTGCAAGCGTGCCCTGGAGCGAGCGGACGAACGCGAAAGCTCGGGGAGCTTCAAGACCGGCGATCTCGAGGAGTCCTCGGGCGAGTTCCCGACCCTGAGCTTGGAGCAGGCGCCGGCGTTCACCACCGAGCTTCCCAAGGTGGTCGAGCGAACGAGCTCCGTCGTTCATCGGCCGCCCCCGAGAGCCCCCACCTCCTTCCACGAGTCGCTGGAGGGGCGGAGCGACGTCCTCCCCGAGCCCCCGTCGGCGCCCCCCGTGCCGACCACCGATCTGGTGCTGACCGAGGAGCTGGTGCTGCCCGACGAGTCGATCGAAAAGCCGACCCCGTTCTCCGAGCCTCCGAAGCCTCGTCGAAGCTCGGAGGTGCTGCCTCGGGTCGACGTACAGCTTCCAGATCCCGAAGGAGCCGACGATTGAACCAGACGCCGAGCCCGAAGATCCAAAGCCTGGGTCGGCTATTGGTCATGCAGCTGCACATGGTGCTTCGCACCTTCAAGCTCCACGAGCCGACCAACCAGGCCCTCCTGATCGCGAGCGAGAACCTTCGAGACACGATCAATACC
>CAYZFR010000166.1:0-8812 GCA_964477875.1 uncultured Myxococcales bacterium | reverse complement strand
TCGTCATTCCCGACCAAAACAATTTTCTTCGAATTACTGACTCAGGACACTAGGGCATCACGAGGCCGGTGCGTATCGCGAGCAGGACGGCGTCGGCGACGTTGGAGGCGCCCAGCTTCTTGAACAGCCGCGCCCGGTGGGCCTCGACGGTCTTCACGCTGATGGAGAGGCGCTCCCCGATGGCCTGGTTGCTGTGCCCATTGGCCATCAGCTCGAGGACTTCTTTCTCTCGGGCCGTGATCTGGACGGCCGCTCGCTCGCGCTCGGTGGGGACCCCGGAGACGTAGGTCCGGCCCTCTCCCTCGGCCTGGAGCGCGAAGACCAGGTCCGCCACGTAGGGCTGCTTGATGACCACGCCGTTCGCTCCCGCGTCGGTGAGGCTGCGGACGAAGGCCTCGTCACTCCGCGCCGTGATGGCGGTGAGCTTCACGTCGGGCCCGGCCTGCCGCAGCGCGCGCACCGCCTCGGCCCCGTCGCGGCCAGCCGGCAGCGCGTCGATGTCGAGCATGACGTAGCGAGCGCCGAGACTCCGCACCTCGTTGGGGTCAGCCTGGACGGACTCGTTGAGGTGCAGGCGCATCGAGCGCTTTCGGAGCCAGTGCTCGAGCTGGGGTGGCACGCGGGGCGCGTAGATGAGCACGAGCTCTTGCGCGGGCGTCTCGCCGGCCTGGGGATGGTTCATCGGAGCGACGTTTCCTGGATGGTTGATCATCGGACTACCCTCGGTCATGTGTTCCTCCTGGGCTTGGGGTTCGTTGGAACAACCCGAGAGGACTACGGTTTATTTCTTAATCGTTTCGCCTCTCCAAGGCACCCAAAAACGCGGCTTCACGCGGCCGATTTCACCGTCCCAGATTTGTGAAATTGGCCACAGATCGCGGGCTCCCGATAGGTTTGCGTCAGTGAGGCCGGCGTAGCGCGTCCTGAACGGCCCGCTCCACCCGCTCGAAGGAGGGCACGCCCCGGTAGGAGGTGATCACCCGACCGTCCCGGTCCAGCAGATAGCTGGTCGGAAAGGTGTGGACCCCGTACCGAGCCGCGATGGCGCCAGCCTCGTCGACAACGCTGGGGAACCCGATGTTGCGCGCCTCGAGAAAGCGGCGAACCCTTGAGCGCTGACCGGGCTCCTGGTTCATCCCGATCACCTGGAAACCCTGATCCGCGTACCGGCGATGGAGGGCCTCCAGGTGGGGGAGCGAGCGGACACAGGGCGGACACCAGGTCGCCCAAAAGTCGAGCAGGACCACCTGGCCGCGGAGGGCGCGATGGTCGACCTCCCCGCCGCGAACGGTAGGGCCGCCAAAGGCGGGCGCCGCGTCGCCGGCCCCGGGGGGCTCGGGTCCGAAAGCCAGGCTCACGATCTGGGCCGCCACCAAGAAGAAGGAGGCGGCCATCAGCGCCGAGAGGGCGGCCCCGGTGCCCCAGCGAAGGCGCGTCATGGAGTGACTACGAAGTGCGACCAACTCGGTTACCGTAGCGGACGTGCTGCGCCTGACCTACGGACAAGATGGGGGCCACCTGGTGGATGCCTGGTGGCCGGTCCTGGCGGCGTGCGATCCCTTCCAGCCCGCCGACATCTTGGTCCCCGACGCGGCCACGGCGCGTTGGCTCCGCCTGTGGGTCGCGGAGCGTCGAGGCATCGCGAGCCACTGGCGGGCGCGTCGCCTCGACGCCTGGATGGAGGAGACCGTCCCCGAGCTGCTCACCCGATCCGTCCTCCGGGACCGCTTCGTGGAGGCCCTCGCCCGCGACCAGGGGCCGGGGCCGATCCGAGGCTGGGTGCAAGCCGCGGTCACGGAGCGGGATCAGGAGCGCCGTTGGGTCCAGCTCGCGTCCCGGCTCGCCGAGGGCCTGCTGGATGCGTGGAGCCGGCTCGCCGCCTTGGAGCTCGCGCCAGAGGTCGAAGCCTGGATCCAAGCGGTGGTCGAGCAGAGCGGCGGCTGGACCCTGGCCCAGGCCCTGGAGCGAGGGGCCTTCCGGCGAGCGGACGGGCCCGGCCCGCTGCACGTCCTCGACGCGCTCCCTCCCCGCGCTGGCCCCGCCGCCGCCATCGCCCAGGTCGCCGAGGTCCGGGAGGTCTTCGTTCAGGCCTCCAACCCCTGCGCGGAGTTCTGGGAAGATCTGGTCCGGCCCGCCCCCGGACCCGTCGCGGCCGAGGCCCAGGGGGCGCTCGCGCTGGAAGCCCCGGAAGAGAACCCGCTCCTCGTAGCTTGGGGACAGCACGCCCGCCCGCTGATCCGAACACTGAACGCGGCCAGCGCGGGGGACTTCGAGTCGCGCTACCGGTGGCCCGAAAGCCAGAGCGTCCTTCACCGCGTCCAGCTCGAGGTCCTGAAGCGCCAAGGCCCTGGTCCCCGACCCCCCGACGACAGCCTGCAGACCGCCCGCTTCCCGAACGCCGAGTCCGAAGCACGCTGGGTGGCGGCCTCGATCCGAAGGCGCCTGGCCGAGGGGGCCGAGCCGCTCGAGCTCGGGGTGGCCATGACCGGCGACGACGGCGCCTTTCGAAGCGCGCTGGAGGCTGCGCTCCCCGAGGTCCCCATCCACCACCTCGACCGGCGGGTCATCGATCGCAGCTCGATCTTCGACGGCGCGCGACGCCTGTGGCGCCTGAACGAAGGTGCGACCGGCGCCGAGCTGCAGGATCTCTTGCTTCATCCGAACCTGGCGCTCCCGCTGGACGCCGACGAGAGGGTCGAGGCGGTGGAGTGGGTCCGGGCGGCGGGGATGGTCGAAGGCCTCCAGGGCCGGCTGGGCTGGGCCGAAGGACTGGGCCGGCTCGCTCGGAGCCTGCTGACGGAAGAGGTCTCCGTGCGCTCGAGCCCCGACGCCATCGCCCGCTTCCTCGGCTTCGTTCGCCGGCTGGGACGGGCCGTCCCCAGCTCGGCCCGCCGGGCCGACCGCAGGACCTGGACCCGCGCCTTCCACGGCATGGCCACGCAGTTCCTGGTCGCCCACGACGACCGAGAGCAGCGGGATCTCGGCCTCCTCCTTCAGCTGGTCGCCGAGACGCTCGAGCCCGGGGGCCCCGTATGGCGTCACGCCATGGCGTGGAGCCTCCTGGAAGAGCGCATGGCCAGTCTTCGACGCACCGAAGGCCCGAGCGCCGGCGTGGCGGTGGGTCGTCTGCCCGCGCTCGCCCGCCGGCCCTTGCGCTTCGCATGGGTCGTCCAGCTCGACGATCGTCACTTCCCGCGCCGAGGTCGGCCCCGGCCCTTCGGCCTGCCGAGCGAAGACCTGGCGAGCGAGGACCGGTACGCGCTCCTCCTCCGCCTCATGAACACCCGAGAGGCGCTCTCCCTGAGCTGGGCCGCCGGCGCCGACGGTGAGCGGGGCAGCGCCGCGGCCGCCGAGCTCAACGGACCGCCTCCGAAGACGCCCTCCGTCCCCGAGCTCGCGCCGGTGGCCGTGACGCCGAGCCTGCCCTCCGCGGCCGCGAGTCCGGTGCGCCGACTGCGACCCGAAGATCTGGTGGCCTTTCTTCAGGACCCCTTCGAGGCCTGGGTCCGGGTGCTCTTCGGACCGCCCCACGCCTCGAGGCCGCCGCTCCGAGCGGCCTTGGACCTCGACGCCTGGCGACAGCGTCACCTCCTCGAGCGCACCCTGGCCGAGATTTGGCCCGATGAGGCGCCCCGGGCCTTCGCCCTGGACCAGCTCGCGCCCCCCGACCTTCCGCCGCCGGAGCTCGCTGCCGCGAGCCGCGCCCGGCTGGCCGACACCTTGGCCGCCTGGCAAGATAGCTTGCACGGCGAAGGCCTGCCGCTGGGCCGGATCCGGCGACGCGCCACGCCGGGCCTCGACTTCGACGGCTGGGAGCTGAGCAGCAGCTCCGTGTGGGTCGTCGAGAACGGGGGGTGGTGGCGGGTCGCCGCCGCCCCGGGCCCTGCCCGCGTCGACCGCCTGCGGGCCGAAGCCTTCGTCCACCACGCGCTGGCCAACGTCGAGACCGAGCGCGCCAGCGTACATCTGGTCGTGGACCCCCGGCGGGCCCACCGATTCGAGCTCGCTCCCTGGAGTCCGACCGGCGCGAAGCGTTGGCTGGCCGAGCTCGGCGCGTCGCTGATCCGAGAGACCCACGACCTGCACCTGCCGATGGACTCGGCGTGGGCCCTCTGGGAGCTCCGGGAGCGACCGGAAGACGAGCGACGCCGGGCCTGGTCCAGGGCGAGCCTCCGCGCCGACCCCCGCTCCGGCCTGCGGGTTCCGAACCTCGAGGAGGCGGAGGCGCGGGTGCACGCGCGCCTGGGGGAGGTGGCCCGCCGATGTCTGTGAGCTGGGTGCCCAAGCCCGGGTTCCTGGAGGCGCGAAGGCTCGGCGACCTGGTCGTCGAGGCCTCGGCCGGGACCGGCAAGACCTTCACCATCGAGCACCTGGTCCTGGACGCGGTCCTGGATGGCCTCCCGATCGAGGACATCCTCGTCATCACCTTCACCGAAAAAGCGGCCGGTGAGCTCGCCCACCGGCTTCGCCAGCTCTTCGCCGGCCTGGGGAACCGAGCCCTCGCCCGCCCCCCCGCAGCCCCGGCCTGGCGACTGGACGCCGAGGCCCGCGAGCGATTGAGGGTGGCCCGGCTCGGCCTGGCGCGGGCCCAGATCTCCACCATTCACGGCTTCTGCCAGCGGGTCGGAGC
The DNA here is from genome assembly GCA_964477875.1 of uncultured Myxococcales bacterium. Taxonomy (GTDB): domain Bacteria; phylum Myxococcota; class Kuafuiibacteriia; order Kuafuiibacteriales; family Kuafuiibacteriaceae; genus Kuafuiihalomonas. The sequence goes on along the minus strand of CAYZFR010000166.1, from coordinate 4,182 downwards.
CGAGCAGGGGCTGCGGGCGGGGGTCCCCTTCGAGCAGGAAGTGGTGCCGGCAACCGTCGTCTTCGAAGAGGCCTTCCGCCGTGTGATCAGCGAAGGCGCCCATGACCCCGCTTTGGGCCCCTGGCTCGAGGCCTGGATCCGGCGCCAGCCCCTGGCGCGCCTGAAGCGCGAAGCCCGCTCGGTCTGGACCCTCGGCGCAGAGGTGTCGCCAGCCTTCGAGGTCTCGGCCTGGCGGGCGGCCTGGCACGGACTTCGGTCTGCGGACCGGAGCCGCTGGGTCCAGCGGGCGGCGGCGGGGGATCGCCGCCTGCGGGGCGCCAGCGCCGAGCTGCTTCGCTGGGTCGACGAGGCCTCATCGCCGGAGGCGGCGCTGCTCGAGGCCCCCGAGGGATGGACCGCTCGGGCGCTGGCCCTCGCCCCTCTCCTCGACGAGGGCGCGCCCCTCCAGGCCGCGGCCCGCGCCTGGGTCCCCCCCCTACCCGCCCTGATCCAGGTCCTCGGTCCCCGGCTGCAGGCCCAAGCCCGGGCGCTCCAGGCCGACCGAGCCTGGCAGACCTACGACGACATGGTCCATCGGCTCGACGCCGCCCTCGAGGACCCCGAGCTTCGCGCTCAGATCCGAGCCCAGGTTCGGATGGCCCTGGTGGACGAGTTTCAAGACACCGACGAGACCCAGTGGCGGATCCTGCGCCGGCTTTTCCTCGGGCACTGCCCCCTCGTTCTGGTCGGCGACCCCAAGCAGTCGATCTACGGATTTCGCGGCGCCGACGTGGGGGTCTTCACACGAGCCGCCGAAGCCTTGGGTCCGGCGCAGCGCATTGCCTTGGACCGCTGCCACCGATCCACCCCGGAGCTCGTGCGCTGCTTCAACGCCGCCTTCGGCGAGGGCGGCATCCTGCGCAGCATGACCCATCGGCCGGTCGCCTCGGCCCGGGCGCCTGCGCTCGGACTGCGCCAGCGGGGACGCCTCCTTCCCCCCGTTCGGCTGCTGCCGGTGGAGCTTCGGAACGGACCGGCCCGCCAGGTGCGACGGCAATGGGCTCGGGCCCTCGTGCGACACGTCGTGGATCTTCTGAATGGATCAACGACCCGCTCCGACGAGGGGCCGCTACAGCCCGAGGACGTGTTCGTCTTGTGCCGGACGACCTGGGAGGCGCGCTCGGTGGCCGGGCAACTCCGGGAGGCGAGGGTGCCGGTCCAGTTGTTCGAGCGGGAGGGCGTGCTGCGCGGACCGGAGGCGGCCGGGGTGCTGGACCTGCTCCGAGCCCTGGTCGATCCGGACCGCCCCGGCCCTGCCGCCCGAGCCTGGCTGACCGTCTTTTTCGGCCTCGAACCGGCCCAGCTCGCGGCGGCCCGCGACCTACCGTCGGAGCACCCGCTCCGCCTAGAGCTCCACACCTGGGCGGAGGGGGCGCGACGACGCGACTGGGACGGCCTGTTTCGGTCCATGCTGGCCGCGGCCTGGGGCCGCTGCCGCGCGGCGCCGGAGCGGTGGGGCGCGCTGGAGCCCCATCAGCGGATCCTGGCCGAGCTGGGCGCCTTCGTCCGCCGCCAGGGGGCCTCGTTGGAGGAGGTGATCCGCTGGCTGGAGGAGGCCCATGGGGGAGAGCGCCCCGAGGTCGCCGAGGGTCGAGGCGCCGTACGGGTCAGCACCATGCACGGAGCCAAGGGTCTGGAGAGCGAAGTGGTCGTCCTCTTCGGAGGCCTCGGTCGCCCGCAGCGGGCGCTGCTTCCGCACCGCGACGGCCGGGGCGCATGGCGGGTCCACGTCGGGAGCGCGCCCCCCAAAGAGGCCGAGTCCCAAGCCGAAGCCGAAGAGGAGCGGCTCCTCTACGTCGCCCTCACCCGGGCCCGGAGCCTCCTGCTGCTGCCCGAGTTCGACGAAGAGCCCGAGGGGCCGATCCGACACCTCGAGCGCGGCTTGCGCGGGATCCGGGCCCTGCCGGAGGCCTGGGAGCGGCCGCCCCTCCCCGCGGCCCAGGTTCTGCCCCGCCCGGAGACGCCGCTTCCGCCCGAGCCAGCGGCGCCGGTTCGCCTCGGCCGATTCGAGACCTCTTTTTCCGACCTCGTGCGCCGTCGCGCCGAGGAGCGAGACGATCCGGTGGTGGACCGACCGGTCGCCGAACCCGAGCTCCCAGGCGGAGCGGCGATGGGGCGCTGTCTTCATGTCCTGCTGGAGCAAGGGACCTGGGGCGCCTGGAGTCTGGAGGAGATCGAGGAAGGCCTGGCGGCCGAGGGGCTCCCGCGCCAGCACGCCCCCGCCGTGGAGGCGCTCCTGGTGCGGGCGGTCCGCCGGCCGATCGGTCTTCCGGGTCGTCCGGCGGTGCGCCTGCTGGACGGACATCGCCACGTGCGGGAGCTCGACTTCACCTGGCACCGGCCCGAGCACGCGGCCTTCGTCCGCGGCTTCGTGGATCTGGTGTTGGAGCTCGAGGACGGGGTCTGGGTGCTCGACTACAAGTCGGATCTGCTGCCTGACTACGGGCCCGAGCGCCTCGACGCCCACGTCCGAGAGGCCTACGGGCTGCAGGCGGATCTCTATTCGGCCGCTGTCCAAGCCCATCTGCAGGCGGCGGGCAGTCCGTCCCGGGTGCAGGGCGTGATCTACCTGTTCTTGCGCGCCCCGTCCGAAGGCCAGACGCCGGAGCACGGAGTGTGGGCCCGTCGGATCGACGGTGAAGAGGAGGCGCGGGTCACCCGGGCCCTGGAGGAGCGGGCGGGTGTTCGAAGCTGAAGACTGGGAGCGCAGCTGGCGGGAGCGCCTGCCCGAGGCCCTGCCCGAGACGGTCGTGGAGGGCAGCTTCGGCGTCCTCGCCGCCCTCGGATGCCGGGAGCCCGAGGTCCTCGCCCTTCTGCTGGAGGTGTTCACCGACCTGCACCGAGGCTCCACCCGGACCGTCCTCGGCCCCTCTCGCTGGCTTCCCGACCTGGACGCGGGCCGGGGAAAGGGGGTGTTGGTCGAAGCGGGACTGGTCGTGGACCTGGGCGCTGCCGTCGCCGGGGCTGCGGTGCACCGGCGCGAGCAGGCGATCCGCGGACTGCTCGACGCGCGAAGCGCACAGGCCCCGGGGGGGCGAGACGCCGAAATGCAGGCCGCCGTCGCGGCCATGGACGACCTCGGGGATGACCAGCGGGCGGCCCTGGAGCGGGCGGCCTCGGCCAGCACCCTGGCGGTGGTCGGCGGTCCAGGAACCGGAAAGACCTGGCTCACCGCGCGCCTGGTTCGTGCCTGGCTCACAGCCGGTATCCCGGCTCGGCGGGTGGCCTGCCTGGCCCCGACCGGGAAGGCCGCCCAACGCCTCGGCGAAGCCTTGGCCGATCTCCCGGTGCCGCCGCCCCAGACGCTTCACCGCCTGCTCGGCTGGGCCTCGGACCCGACGGGCCCGGAGCGCGTGCCGCCGCCGGTCGATGCGGTGCTGGTCGACGAGGCGAGCATGGTGGAGCTGAAGATGATGGAGCGGCTTCTGACCGCCTTGAACCCGGAGCGCCTGGTCCTGGTCGGAGACCCGGAGCAGCTCCCTTCGGTCGCGGCGGGGGCGCCGTTTCGCGACTTCGTGGTCCACCGGCCCGAGCTGGTGGCGGGATTGGAGGTCGGGCGGCGGCAAAACGATCCCCTCGCCGCCTTCGCCCGCGCGGTGGCAAAGGGCGAAGCGGCGGCGCCTCGGTTCGATGGGCTTCCGGCCCCGGAGGCGGAGGGGGTCTTCTTCGTGCCCCCCGAGCCTCGCGTACTCGAAGACTGGGCCCGAACGCGATTGAGCCGTCCGGGCCAGCAGGTCCTGACGGTCCTCCGAGAAGGGCCATGGGGGGCTGAAGCCGCCAATCGGCGACTGGGCAGCTGGCGCCGGGCCGGCCAGCCTGGAGTCGCCCATCCCGAAGGCCAGCCGCTGATGGTGATCCGGAACGACTACGGGCGCCGCCTGTTCAATGGGGACGTGGGCCGGGTCGAGGGCGGCGCGCTGGTCTTCGAACGGGGGAGCGAGCGGCGCCGCTTCCCGGTTGGAAGCCTGCAGACCGTACCTGCCGACGCGATGACCGTGCACAAGGCCCAGGGCTCGGAGTTCGAAGCCGTCCTGCTCCTCATCCCCGAGCGCCCCCACCCGCTGGTGGATCGTTCCCTGATCTATACCGCCGTGACCCGGGCCCGGCGGCAAGTGGTCGTGGCCGGCTCTACGGAGGCCTGGC
>CAYZFR010000165.1:0-8824 GCA_964477875.1 uncultured Myxococcales bacterium | reverse complement strand
CGCTGCGTGACCTTCTGTGACTTTGTGGAGAGCTCCACCGCCTCCGATGGCTACTGCGAAGACGCGAACGGCGTTGGCTCGGTCTGCACCGATCAGACCCAGCTCGGTGAAGGCGTCGGCTTCTGCTCCACGCCCTGAGCTCAGCCCACAGCTTGGGCGCTCTTCGGGGTTCGGCGCTCCCGGCGCCGGACCCCTTTTTACTTCCTCTCCTCCCCTGGTTCTTCGAGGAGGCGACTGCCTCCCACCGTGCTCTCCCTTCGAGCCAGACGGACGCCGGACGGTTGAAGACGGCAGCCGGATATATCCTGTTCCCTAGCGCCCCCTGCGGGGCGCCTTGCTGAAGTCATACGGCCGGTGAGAGGCAAGTCATCGGTTGCGTAGCTACGGCTACGCGCTCTCTTCGTTGGACCACCTCGGACGAATCATCTCCTCTTCGCGCTTGCCGGCCTTGGCGCGTCGACAGGCCTCGGAAACGTCGGCCCTAGGGGGGTGCTGAGTCAGTAGAAACTTGAAAGAGGAAGGCCGAGTCGCTGGTCCCATGAGCCCGGACAGCGACATTTCCCTTCAACTCATTGTTGAAGCGTCTTCTCTGCCCCACCAGTAGACCTGCGGGGGACCGAAGTCCCATGGTTAGGTGTCCACCAAACCACGGGAACTCTGGAGTCCTTGGGTTTAGAAGCCGTGAAAGGGGTCTCGGACGATGGAGTCCTCGACCGGGATATCTTCGCCGCCGTAGTAGGGGTCGGCGTCGGTCTCGGGCGTTGCCCCGCCGACCGTCCCGTGAAGCCGCTCTTCGACTTCGGCGCCGAGCGCTCCGGCGTCGGCGTTGATGACCACACTTCGGCTTCCTTCGGCCTCGCGTTGGTCTACGTCGGGTCCTGGTTCGGGTGCATCACCGCGGCCGTCGGCCAGGTCGTTGAGCCAGGCGTCGGCCCGAATGCCGAAGATGACGTTGAAGCGGGACCGGGACTGGAAACTGACGACGAGCTCGGTGCCCTTTCTATCGACGAGGATGAGGCGGGCGGCGGGCGTGGTGCGCAGAGCCTGGCCCTGGCTGGAGGTCTCGCCGTCTCGAGCGGGGTCGCCTTCGGGGTCGATCATGCCCTGCTCGCGGGCCGGGTCGCCCTCGGGGTCGATCATGCCCTCATCGCGAGCGGGGTCGCCTTCGGGGTCGATCATGCCCTGCTCGCGGGCCGGGTCGCCCTCGGGGTCGATCATGCCCTGCTCGCGACCTGGATCGCCCTCGGGATCGATCGTTCGGGTCAGCGCCGAGCCGCCGGTGGTGAGGCTGCCGACGACACGGACCGCCGCGCCGTCGAGCTCATCGCTGGGCTCGGTCCGCAGATAGACCGCGAGATCGTCCTGCCCCAGGAACTTGCGGGGGAAGGGGAGCTCGATGCCCACGTTGCCGGTGCCCTCGTCGTAGATGACGGTGGGCTTCTCTAGGAGCGGGTAGCCGCCGGGCGGTAGCCGGGGATCGGCCCCGAGCAGGCGCGCGTCGGCGAGGTGGATGGCCACGCTTTCAATCTCGAGGCCCTGAGCCAACTCCTCGTCCAGTACATGGGACAGGTCGACGGCGGGAGTGACGCTGACCCGAGCTTCCCGCTGCTCCGGCAGGTCGAGATTGGCCCCGACGTAGTCGCCTTGGTCGGCTCCGCACGCCGCGAGGGCGGGCGCAACCAGCATTGCAGCGCGTCGTATGTAGAGGCCGGGCTTCACTTGTTTGCTCCTTGGCAGAGGGACTTCAGCTCGTCATCACCATTGATGATCTGCGATAGCCGGGGCCGCCGCATACCGAGGACCTCTGCCGCCTTGGTGATGTTACCCCCGGTCATTCGCAAAGCGCGAGTGATCGCCTGGAGTTGAATCATTTTTTTGAGCTCCGGGAGCGGGACTCCCCCGTCGAAGATCTGGTCCAGGAGCTCCCGCTCCACCGCCTCCTCGGGCTGGCACCCTTCACCGGGCCTGTGGACCGCGTCCGGAGATCGCGCCCCGTTCGTCCCCTCCGACGAAATCGACGGGGCTGAGGTAGCGGGTCCGTCCGGTGGGATCGGCGCGGCCTCGGGCGGGCTGGAGGCCGGCTCGGTGGGCGCCGAATATTCAGGGACTTCGAGGCCTTGGCTGTCCTCCGACCCCTTCTCCAGACCGTCCTGGAACAGCTCTCGGTACTCGTCGAAGTCCCCGTCGGTCATGGTCTCGCCCTCGGCGAACAGGGCTACCGAACGCACGATGTTCTCGAGCTCTCGGATGTTTCCCGGCCAGCCGTAGCGGGTCAGCAGGGCACAGGCCCCGGGTGAGAGCTTCTTCTCCATCGAGCCGCTCTCGGCCGCGTATTGGGCCAGGAAATGCTGGGCCAAAGGGACTACGTCGTCCCGGCGCTCCCGGAGGGGGGGCAGATCTACCTGAATACCCTTGATCCGGTAGAAGAGGTCTTCCCGGAAAGTCCCGTCCCTCACCATCTGAGGAAGGTTTCGGTTGGTCGCGAAGATGATGCGGGCGTCGACCTTGATCGGCTTGCCGCCGCCAACCCGCTCGAACTCTCGCTCCTGTAACACCCGCAACAGCGCCACCTGGGTCTTGAGCGAGATGTCGCCGATCTCGTCCAGGAAGAGGGTGCCGCCAGCCGCCATCTCGAAGCGGCCGATCTTCCGCTGGTGGGCGCCGGTGAAGGAGCCTCGCTCGTGGCCGAAGAGCTCGCTCAGCAGCAAGGTCTCTACCAGGGCTGCGCAATTCAACTTGACGAAAGGACCCTTGGCCCGGGGCGAGTTGCGGTGGATGGCCTCCGCCACCAGCTCTTTGCCGGTCCCGGACTCGCCGACGATCAGCACCGTGCCCTCGCTCTCCGCCACCCGGTCCAGGATGTGGAAGACCTTCATCAGCTTGGGCGAGGTCCCTATGATTCCGCCGTAGCGTCGCTTCCACTCCTGCTTGCGCTCGACGTGGGCCGCCGGCTTGACGGGCGCACTCACCGGCGGGGCGCCCCTCGGCACCGGCAGGGCCCTGCCCTCGATCTCGGCCCGGGCGATCCGGATGTTGCGCATGCTGCGGCCCGCCTCGAAACCCGAGCGCACGTCGCTGGGCAGGCCCCGGGAGATCTCGTCCGCCGCCGCCTCGGCCCGGGCCAGATGCTGCCGGGACTTCTCCTTCTCGCCCGCCCGCAGCGCGGCCCGGGACAGGCCTAGATCGGCCTCCATCAGCATCATTCGGCGGCCCAGACGCTGGGCCAGCCGCCGCGCCGACTCGAAGTGGGCCTGCGCCCCGTTCCCCCCCTCGGCAAGGGCCAGGCTGCCCTCCAGGAGCGCCAAGCGGGCCCGGACCGAGGGCGAGATCTCGCTCTCGCCCAGGGCTTCCTTCGCCTCGTGCAGAGTGGAACGAGCCGACACCGGGTCCTGAAAGCGCAAGGCGCCTTCCACGAGCTCCAGCATCGCCTCCACCGGCCGCTCTCCCGAGCCCACCCGCCGGAGGATGCTCATGCCCTCCCGGATCTCGGCCTCGCCTTCGGTCCGCTTGTTCTCCTCGAACGCGATGACTCCGGCCACCACCCGGGCCACCGCAGCCAGGCGATCCACCCCGCTCTGCTGCGCGAGCCGTCGAGACTCCTCGTTGTGAGCCCGGGCGCGCTCCAGGTCTCCGCACAAGAAGAGGAGGTTTCCAAAGTTGGACAAGGTGCGGGCGAGCTGGGTGCGGTTGCCGAGGCGCCTGAAGAGCGATTTGCACTCCCGGTAGCATTCCATCGCTGGACCGAGGTCGCCCCGCTGGTGCAGCAGGGTGCCGAGGTTCAGGTATCCAAAGGCGAGGCGGCTCAGGTCTCCGGCCTCGCCCGCCTTGTCGATGCCGGCCTTCAGGTGGTCCGCCGCTCGCTCCAGATCACCCTCCTGCATGCGGACCAGACCGAGATTGATGAGGGCCCGGGCCTGCTCGCTGGCTAGGCCCGACTTCTCGGCCCCGGTGAGGGTCTCTTCGAAGAACTGGACCGCTCGCTCCAGATCGCCGCCAGCGAAAGCTGCCTTGCCCATCAAGTTCAGAAGGTCGAGGCGGAGCCGGGTCGGCGAGTCGCCCTGGGCGGCAGCCAACAGATCGAGTCCGTTGGCGCCGGCCTCGTTGGCCTCGCCGAGCGCGAACTGATGGTACAGCGCCTCGGCACAGGTGGCCTCGATCTTGGCTCGCTCGAGCAGCGCGTCTTCCGGGGTGTGAGCTCGGGCCTGCTCCAACAGCCTCTGGGCCGCCTGGTAGTCGCCGGCCGCGTTGAAGAGCTCGGCCTCCCGCTGCATGGCTCGACCCTGCTGCTCGGGGGGCAAGGCCGCTTTCCACTCCGCGACGTAGCGCAGCGCCCTTCGGGGGCTACCGGTCAGGGGCGAAAGCTCGGCTAGCCGGCTCAGGATCGACACCCGAAGCTCGCCCTCCGCCACCTCCAGCGCGCTCTCCAGCATCTCGAGGGCGGCGTGCAGGGCCCCGCCGACGGCGTAGGTCTCGGCGGCCTGGATGGCCAAGGGCACACCCCGGGCCGGGGTCTCGGAACGAAGCTGGTGATACGCGATCAGGGCCGTGGCCCCCTGATCCGGCTCCTCGGTCAAGGCGTCCGCCCAGCCCGAGTGCAGTCGAGCCCGCTCCGCCTTGGCCAGGAAGCGCTCGGTCACCTCCAGATCCCGGCGCCGCATGAAGCCGAACTGGAACTCGCCGTTGGAAATCCGGCGATCGAGGATCTTCTCCTCTCGGAGTCGATTGAGGGCTTTGGCAACCTGCCTGCCGGGCTGACCGGTCACCCCGGCGAGCAGCCGCGCCGACACGCTTCGACCCGAGACCGCGAGCGCCGACAAGGCCTCCCGCTCCAGCGGGTCCAAGCCAGCCAGCTTGCGCTCGAAGAGCTCTTCGACGTTTCGAGGTAGGGCGTCGAGGAGGGCGTCCAGCTCTTGGGGCAGCCCCTCGGAGGCGGCGAGGAGCTTCTCGAGCACGTGGCGGGACTGAACGTAGCGCCGCAGCCCCTCCAGATCGAGGCCCTGCAGCCGGACGGTCTGGACCGAAGGCCGGGGCACCATCTCGTCGATGAAGTCCTCCACCACCGCCGGCAGATCGTCGTCCCGGCACGTCAGCACCAGCAGGCCGGGCTGGGACTTTTCGGGGTCGAGGGCGGGGTCACCGAAGAGCTCGTCGGCGAGGTAGCTCGCGAGCTCCAGCGTGTCGGGGTCGGCCCGCTCCAGGCCTCGAACCACCACCAGCAGGCGGGCGTGACGGCCCAGGCCGGTCAGCAGCCGCCGGAAGCCCTCGAAGAAGCGGAGCTTCTGGTCCAGCGAAGGGCCTTCGTCGCCTTCCTCCTCCGCCACCGCGTGGTCGAGCACCCCGGAGATGTCGCCGTAGACCGGATCCACGACCTCTTCCGTCAAGCTGGATTGCTCGGCCCACAGCAGCGCCTGATGGGCGATCTCGGCGAAGGGATGAAAGCTCTTGCCGCCCGCGTCGGGCACCCGGGACTCGAAGACCGCGACCTGGGGCCGCTGGGTGACGAGGCGAAGCAGCTCGTCGACGAGGTGACTCTTGCCGACGCCGCCTCGGCCCCGGATCATGGCAACGCTGCCGGTCGCCCCATCGAACCACTTGACGAGCGCCTCCAGCTCCTTGGAGCGGGGCGCCTCTTCGGCGCCAGAGCGTTCGGCCTCCCCCATGGCATTTCTTTGCATACAAACCCCATGCCAGCGTCAGGATTAACACTATAGGCGTCGTGATGAGCCTGTGGCCTGCCTGGCACCCTCTACTGTTCAGATTTTAACGGCCGGATCTCGGAAAATCGAACCGGGTCTCTCCCGGTATCCAGGCTCGCCCCCGCCCCCGCAGGAAGTCGTCGATGGGCATACGCCTTTTCCCGGGGGGCTGTACCTCTCGGAGCGCCAGCGCCCCTTCGCCGCAGCTGATCCGCCCCTGCCCCAAATAGATCCCAGGCTGGGCCGCTCCCTCCCTGGGCTCGGCATGGGCGGCCCACACCTTGAGGGGGCCGTCGGGGGTCTGAAGCACCGAGCCGGGCCAGGGATCGAAGGCCCGGATCCGACGAGCGAGGACGGTGGCGGGCTGGGCGAGGTCCAGCAGGCCGTCCTCCTTCTTCAGCAGGCCGGCGTAGGTAGCCTGGGTGTGGTCCTGGGGTACGACCTCCAGCCCCTCCCGCTTGGCCAGGGCCAGCCCCTCGACCAGGGTCTTGGCGCCCAGGGCCGCCACCGCCTCGAACAGCTCCCCCCCCGTCGTCCGACCCACCGGCAGGCTGCGTTGCAGCAGCATCGGGCCCTCGTCCATGCCTTCACTGAGCTTCATCAGGGTCACGCCGGTCTGGGCGTCGCCGGCCAAGATCGCGTGCTGGATCGGTGACGCGCCCCGATGCCGGGGCAGCAGGCTGGCGTGGACGTTCAGGGTGTCGAAGGCGGGGGCGGTGAACAGATCTGCCGGCAGGATCCGGCCATAGGCGACGACGATCCCCAGATCGATCGCCTCCTCCCGAAGACGTTGGGCGAGGGCGCCGTCTTTGAGCTTCCTGGGCTGCAGCACCGGCAGGCCCGCCTGCAGCCCGCGCGCCTTGACCGGCGGGACCACCGTGGACCGGCCGCGCCCCTTGGGTCGGTCGGGCTGACAGACCACCAGGGCGACGTCGTCGGCTTCGGCCTCGAGGAGCGCCTGTAGGCAGGTGGCGGCGATGTCGGGGGTGCCGAAGAAGGCGAGCCGGAGCCGGCGGTCGGGGAGTTCGAAGCGTTCGCTCACGCGGTCTCGCCAGGCAAGAGGCTCAGGCGGTCGCTTCGGCAGCCCGCTTCTTGAGCTTCTTCTTTACGACGCTCTGCTTGAGGCGGGAGAGGTGGTCCAAGAAGAGGGTCCCTTCGAGGTGATCGATCTCGTGCTGCAGGCACACGCCGAGAAGACCATCCGCCTCGATGCGAAGGGGCTCGCCGTCCCGACCGAGGCCGGTCACCACGACGCGCCCGGCCCGGGTGACCTCGTCGTAGTAGCCGGGGATGGAGAGGCAGCCCTCCTCCCAGGTGATCTTGCCCTCCGAGGACTCCACCACCGGATTCACGACCGCGACTGGCTCCTTGGGCGCGAGCGCGGCGTCCTCCTCGTCGTCGTCGTCTCGCCGGTCGCCGCAGTCCACGACGATGACTCGCTTCAAGACGCCGATCTGGGGCGCCGCCAGACCGACGCCGTGGGCCTCGTACATGGTCTCGAACATGTCGTCGATGAGGGTGCGGACCTCGTCGTCGACCGCTTCGACCAGCGTCGCGACCTCGGCCAGGCGACGGTCCGGAAACGTCAGGATCTCACGGAGGGCCATGCCTCGACTCTAGCACCGCGGAGCGCACCGACAAGCGATCCCGCCGTCCGAGCGGCCTCATGTAGGGACGACGTGGGCCTTGTAGGCGTCGCGGAGCCGGGGATCACGTAGCACTGCCCGGGCCTCGTCCAGGATCTCGACCACTTCCTCGCGGTGGGCGTCGGCGTCGCCGCCGTGGGCTTCGGGGAGCAGGCTCTTCACGAAGGCGTGGGCTCGGTCGACCTGGGGGGGCGTCGCTTCGAAGCCGACGTCGAGCAGACGAAAGTAGTCCGAGGTGCGGGCGAGCTGGAGCAGGCGCCGTAGGCGCTCGGGCCCCGGCAGGTGAACCAAGCCCTCGTGGGGAACCGGCGCGCCATCCTCGGCCGCCGGACCCGAAGCTCGGGTCGGGGTCGGGGCCGCGCTAAGGTCCTTCTGGGCCAGCCCCTGGCCGAGCCATACCAGCGCCAGGGCCCCGGCCCGTTCCCGGGTCAAGCCCGCCATCCGCCGGGCCTCGTCAATGGGATGGGTGCCGAGGAGGGCGAGAAGTCGCCGGTCCCGCTCCCGCCGGGGCACCGGGCGCCGGGGATCAACCTGCAGAGGGCCCGCGACCTCGGCCCACACCAGCTCGAAGGGGACGTGGTCCGCCACCGCGTCCGCGAGCCGCTCCCGCAGCGGAAGAGGCGGGAGCCATTCGTCCCTTCGGGTCGTCTGGGGCTCGAAGCGCCACCCCCCCCGGAAGGCGACGAAGCGCCCCAGCGCCTCCTCCAACGACCTGGAAAGGTCGAGATCGAGGGCGGAGGGGCTCATGCCGAAGACCCGCGCCAGGCCGAGGAGCCCGGGCCGGAGCGGGCCGTCCTTCGGGATCCGCGAGCTCCCGCTTCCGAAGCGCTCCTCCAGATCGTCCAGGGCCCGGTGGCCCCGCACGGCCCGGGGCTCGCCGTCGACGAACACGAGCTGCTCCCCGTTCCACTGCAGTAGGCCGCTCGCCCCCGCTTCGTGCAGGCGGTGCAGGAGCCGGACCGCGGCCACCGGGTCACCGAGCTCGCCCGCTTCGGCACCGCTGCTGGGCGGAGCCTTCGAAGAAGCCCAGCTGTCGGCCCGCGGCGGCGCGGGCGGCGGCGCGACCGAGGGCGCCCCCCAGGCGTCGGTCCATGAAGGCGGCGCAGAGGGCGAAGACGGCGTTTGGACCGGCGCCGGGGCTGGAGCCCGGCTCGGGGTCGAGGGGCCTTCTACGCCGAGGGACGGGGGCGCGGTCGGTGCCGGCGGTGTCACCGGAGCCGGTTCAGCCGAGCGACCCAGGACCGGGATCTGGCTCGCCTCCAGCCAGGCCCGAAAACCCGGCCGCCGGCTCGGCTTGGGCCGGCGGGGCGGTCGGGAGGGTGGAACCGGAAGCTCGGCCCGGCCGGCCAAGGCGGCCCGGAACTGTTCCCGCCAGGCCGGGCTGTCGTCTTCGACCTCGACCGCGGCCGGATCGTCCTCCGGCGCCGGGCCCTCAGCCGCCGGGTCACCGGCGGGTCCGGTCGACGGCGGGTCCGAGCGGGC
>CAYZFR010000164.1:0-8860 GCA_964477875.1 uncultured Myxococcales bacterium | reverse complement strand
ACCAGCTACCCGTCTTTGCCTTGGTGAGCCATTACCTCACCAACAAGCTGATAGGCCGCGAGCTCGTCCTCTGGCGCTAGGCCGTTTCCGGTCCCCAGCTTTTCCCACCGACTCCGAAGAGGCTGTGGTCTCATCCGGTATTAGCAGGTCTTTCGACCTGTTATCCCAGACCTGAGGGTAGATTACTCACGTGTTACTCACCCGTGCGCCACTCTACTCGTCCCCGAAGGGCCTTTCGCGTTCGACTTGCATGTGTTAAGCGCGCCGCCAACGTTCGTTCTGAGCCAGGATCAAACTCTCCAATTAAATTGGAAAGCTGATAGCTGGTCGAACAACCGAAGTCGTTCGACCCTCAAATTGAAAATTCAAGGGCCAATCATCTACCAATGATTGCTATTCGGTTTTCAGAGACCGAAACCCACCTCCCGGCGGTTCGGAGGGACGTCCTGTCCCATGCCCCAGGTCGAGTTGCCTCCCCCAAGGGCCCGCGAGTTCAGCTCACGGATGGTTCGGTGTCAAGGGTGCCGCGCTCTTTTTCAGCCTCGCGGCTGTCTGGTCAGCGGCCCTCCGCGAACGTGCCGGCGGGTATAGGGATGGGATTCGAGCCCGTCAACCCGAAAGGGCAAGATTTCAGATTTTTTTCTCACCGCCGGGGGTCGTGAGTTCGAAGAGGAGCTGGCGGGGGCGATTCACGGCCAGCCGCCGCGCTCGGATGACCGCCCGCAGGTCGGCGGCTGCTTGCTCGAAATCGTCGTTCACGACCAGAAACTCGTAGTCCTGTGCGCGCTCGATCTCACCGCGGGCCTCGGCGAGGCGGGCATCGATGACCTCTGGATCGTCGGTGCCTCGATTGACCAAGCGTCGTCGCAGTTCGCTCATGCTCGGTGGCAACAAGAAGATCAGGAGCGCATCCGGGAGCCGATCCCGAATCTGCATGCCTCCCTGCACGTCGATGTCGAGGAGCACGTCCAGCCCCTGTTCGAGCTGGCTCTTCACCGCCTGAAAGCCGGTCCCGTAGCGATGCGTGAATACCCGCGCCCACTCGATGAACTCGTTCTGGGACACCATGCCGTCGAACTGCACGCCATCCACGAAATGGTAGTCGCGACCATCTTGTTCGTCACCGCGAGGCGCTCGGGTCGTGAAGGAGATACTGCGCGTCACATGCGACAGCGTCTCGAGCAAGCGCCGGCACAGGCTGGTCTTGCCAGTTCCGGACGCCGCCGAAATGACGATGGGAATCCCTCTCCGCATGCCTACTCCAGGTTTTGAACCTGCTCGCGCAGCTTTTCCAGCTCGCTCTTCAGCTCCACCGCGATCTCCGAGAGCTCGTGGGCCTTGGAGCCCATCGTGTTCACCTCTCGGCCGAGCTCCTGAACGAGGAACTCCAGCTTGCGGCCCACGGCGCCTTCAACCCGCAGCTGCGCAGCGAAATGCCGCACGTGCCCTCGGGCTCGCTCCAGCTCCTCGCTCACGTCGCTTCGGTCGGCGAGCATCGCCAGCTCCTGAGCCAATCGATCTTCGTCGAGCCGGCGTCCCTCCAAGAGCTCGGTGACTCTTGCTCGCAGCCGATCCCGGCGCAGCTCGACCCCGTCTACGCGGAGCTCCGCCGCGCGATCCAACAGACGGGAGACGGCGCCCAAGCGCCCCTCCAGATCCTGGCTCGTTTGCGCGCCCTCGACGCGACGCATCTGCACCACCTCGGCAAGAGCATCGCGAAAGGCGTCTCGGATGCCCTCGACGTCCTCCTCCGTCCGCACGACTCGCCCGTCCTCGCACGAGACCAAAGCGCCCAGAGAGAGGAGCGCCGAGGCCTTCAGATCGTCCTCCAGCTCCAACTCGCCCGCGAGCCGACGCACTTGGCCCACTCTGCGTCGCACCGCCTCTTCATCGAGGTCACCAGCCCGAGAGCCTCGCGCCCCCTCGCCGTGCAGCCGGACATCGACGCGCCCTCTCCCCAGCGCTCGCTTCAGCTCTCCTTCCAGCTTCGGGATCAGCTCCGGGGGCTCTACGCCGTGCCAGCGAACGTCCAGATGTCGATGGTTGACGGTCCTGATTTCAACCGAGGCTGATCCGGTACTGAGCTCTGCTCGCCCCGCGCCGAATCCGGTCATGCTGCGCGGCATGGGCCATGCGACCCCGAAGCCCCAGGGGAGTCAAGATGAGCCCGAGAGGCGCTCCAGGCGACGCACCGACGCTTCGAGTTCGCTCGCATGCTCGCCGAGCCGCGCCTCCAGCCGCTCCAAGCCTCGGGCCAGGGACGCCGCCGCCGGCGTTCGACCGTCTCTTTGCCGGGCGAGCACCGCTTCCAGCCTTGCCCGGAACTCGGGCCCGGTGCTGCCTTCGACGATCCGCAGCTCGAGTTCCCACTGAAGACGGATCAGCTCCTCCGCCCACCACTCGGCGTCCGGCATGCTGGCCACCGCTCCCGCCGCCGCCTCTTCGGCCCGACGCGTGTACTCCCGCCACCCTTCGCTCGAGCCGCGTAGCGCGCCGAGCACGCGCTGCAGCGATGCTTCGAGCTCTCGGCGGTCTGGCTCGGGCGCCGGCTTCCAATTGATGAGCGCCCGCCGAGCGGCCTCGATCCCTTGGTGGACGGCGGCCCGATGCCGCTCCAGGCTCTCCACCTGCCCGCGCGCCTGCCCCAGCCACACCATGCGCTCCGGGTGATCCGGCTCCCGTTCCAGATTGCCGATCAAGCGGTGAAGGGCCGTCGCGATCTGCTCTTCTTCTCGATCGAGGGCGCCCCAGGGGTGGGGGTC
Source organism: uncultured Myxococcales bacterium (assembly GCA_964477875.1). Taxonomy (GTDB): domain Bacteria; phylum Myxococcota; class Kuafuiibacteriia; order Kuafuiibacteriales; family Kuafuiibacteriaceae; genus Kuafuiihalomonas. The sequence goes on along the minus strand of CAYZFR010000164.1, from coordinate 6,098 downwards.
GAGCGCTCTCTCCAGACGCTGCCGGCTCCAGGCCGCCGCCTCTTTCGCTCGACTCGCCTCTGCCTGCTCCGCCTCCCAGCGCGCAGCGAGTCCCTCCATCCCGTCTACGGCGCTCTCCAGCGCCCCCATCTCCGCCGCCACCGTCTCGGTGGCCTTTCGAAGGGCCTCGGCGCAGGCCTCGACCCGGCGTGCCGGCTCCTGGAAGTGCTGCTGCCCGCGCTCGGCCGCGGCCGCGAGCTCGGCGGCCGCCAGACGCACCCGCTCTCGGTCCGCGACCAGAGCTTCCCGAAGGCGTGCCAGCGCCCCGCCGACCGGGCTCGAGCCCACCGCCGTCTCGGGATCGAAGTCCCCGGTGCTCCATGCCGACAGCGCATCCAAGCATGCGGCCTCTCCCGAATCCGCGGGCGGGCCTCGGCGATCGATGAGCAGCTGGTCCAGCTGAGGATCACCGCTAGGGGGCAGGGTCCCGCCGCCACCTACGTGCCGCAGGACCGCTCGCCGCTTCCGCGCTCGCCAGCTCTCCCAAAAAAAGGCCACCCCCAGCAGGAGTGCGCCGCAACCGATCGCCAGCCCGGTCCCGCGGGGCGCGAGCACCGCTGCCGCGACCACGGCCGACGATGCCAGGACCCAGGACAAGCCTCCGGGACGAGGCAGCGTCAAGGGTCGCTTCGCAAGTCGAGCTGCATGTCGATACTGGAGACGCCCTCGGCCAATCGGGTCCACCCGGGGCTGTCGACGTCGGACGCCACCACATGGGCTCGGAAGCGCTTGAGCGCGGAGACGAGCTCTTTGAAGTCGGTCCGCGCCGGGTCCGGCGGTCCGTCGGCCATGCGCTCCAACCCTCGCTGCTCCCGCATCGCGAGCGGTATGCCGGCCGAGCAGACCAGGAGGATGCGTCCATTGCTCATGGAGAAGCCCGCCCGCAACTCGCCGTTCTCGCTGGCCATTCGGGCCACGGCCTCGAAACCGGACCGGGCCGCCTGCCGCGTGTCATCCGCGCTCGCGAGGGGATCATCCATGATCCCGGCGCGGCGGAGCTCGGCCAACACCATGGCAAAGGCCAGGCGACCTGGTGACCCGTGACCGAGCTCGCTACCGAGATCGGAAGGAAGACGCTCCGCGATCCGCGATTGGGCCAAAGCGAGGGCGTCGAGGTCGCCCACGTGGCCGAAGAGCCAGCGGCGGAATCGGTGCGGCGCGGGCTCGGTCGCTTCGGCCCGAGAGCGGCACGCGAGCAAGATTCGAGAGCGAACGTCGGGCACCAGGCCATGGAGCCCTCCCGGCGCGTCGACGGGGCGACGTCGGGTTAGCGCTCGGTCGTCGGCATAGTGACCCACCGTCCAGATGAAAGGTGGGGACAGGTGGGCGGTGCCGAGCTCGGTATCCAAGGCGTGGACCAGCGACGGCATCAACTCCGCATCGTTCGCCATCGCAGCCAGCAATTGCACGGCTTCATGGTACGCAGCAGGTCCGTTCCCCGCAAGCGAGGGCGGCGCTCCGGCCCTCCGACCATCTTTTGCGCTCGGGCCAACCCGGGCATACTCTGCGGGAATGCTTGAGCAGGGGCCCTCCGCATGAGCGACCGCGCCATGGGCATAGATCTCGGGACCAGCTTCAGCTGCGTCTCCATCATCGAGGACGGTGTGCCGGTCGTCGTCCCGAACGAGTGGGGTGAGCGCACACACGCCTCCGTCGTCTCCTTCTTGGAGGACGGGCGGGTTTTGGTTGGGAACGACGCCAAGAAGCAGGTCATCACCAACCCCGCCAACACCGTGTACTCCGCGAAGCGCTTGGTGGGTCGGTTCTATTTCTCGGAGGAGGTTCGCAAGGCCCTCAGCGTCGTACCCTACGAGCTCGTCGAGGGCCCCAACAACGCGGTCCGGATCGACATCCGCGGGCAGCAGTACTCGCCACAGGAGGTCTCGGCCATCGTTCTGAAAGAGATGCGCCAGGTCGTCGAGAGCTACACTAGCGAGGTCATCAACAAGGCCGTCATCACCGTTCCCGCCTACTTCAACGACAATCAGCGACAGGCGACCAAGGACGCAGGCAAGATTGCAGGGCTGGAAGTCCTCCGGATCATCAACGAGCCCACCGCCGCCGCCCTGACCTACGGGTTCGGCCAAGGCTACAACCAGCGGGTCGCCCTGTACGATCTCGGGGGCGGAACCTTCGACATCTCGATCCTGGACATTGGTGACGACGTGTTCGAGGTCATCTCGACCGCCGGCGACACCTACCTGGGTGGAGACGACTTCGACGACCGAATCATGAACTGGCTCGCCGACTCGTTTCAGCAGCAGCAGGGCATCGACCTTCGGCAGGACAAGTTCGCCCTTCAGAAGCTCAAGGAAGCGGCGGAGAAGGCGAAGATCGGACTATCCGAGCACGATGTCGTCGACATTCAGATCCCACTCATCCACACCGACGAGAACGGCTACTCCATCGACTTCGGCACCACGCTGTCGCGGGCCGAGTTCAACCAGATGGTGATGGACCTGGTTCAGCGGACCTTCAAAGTCTGCGACGAGGCCCTTCAGTCCGCGCGGATCACCGCGTCCGACATCGACTGCGTCATCTTGGTCGGGGGCCCGACCCGCTTGCCCATCATCCGCAGCTCCGTCCGCCACTACTTCCAAAAGCAGCCTCTGACCGACGTCGACCCCGACGAGGTGGTGGCGATGGGGGCCGCGATTCAGGCCCACGCCCTCCTCGACGCCCAGCAGTCCACGTACCTGCTCGACGTCACGCCCCTCACCCTTCGACTGGGGACCGTCGGCGGCTACAGTGAAAAGATCATCGACAAGAACACCCCGATCCCCATCGATCGAACCCGCGTGTTCACGACCGCCGCCGACCAGCAAGAGCGCGTGAGGATTCGTATCTACCAGGGGGAGAGCAACGTGGCCCAGGACAACGAGCTCCTCGGGGAGTTCGAGTTCTCGGGATTTCGAGTGGCCTCTCGAGGCGAGGTCTCGATCGAGGTCACCTTCGAGATCGACACCGACGGCATCGTCAACGTCTCGGCCCGGGACATCGAGACCGGCGCCCAGGCCAGCACCACCATCAACCTGAGCAGCGGCCTGAGCGAGCAGGAGGTCGAAGATGCGATTTCCCGAAACGAGGACCTGATGGTATCCAACCGCTGAGGTTCGCCGTGGCCGTCGACCCCAACGTTCACCCGGATTGGGCCGCCCAGACGAAAGCCATCGCGCAGCATCTGGACCAACTCGACTATTTCCAGGTCCTCGGGGCGACCCCCGACGCCCCGATTGCCGAGTTGAAGGCCAAATACCACCAGCTGCAGCGGAACTACCATCCCGACGCCTTCTTCAACTCGCCGGACGAGGAGCTTCGCGACGCGGTCCTGCGGATCGCGAAGCGGGTCGCCGAGGCCTACACCATCATCCGAGACCCCGCGAAGCGCGCTCGCTACACCGCCGACATCACCGGGCCCGATCGCGCCCGAAAGCTTCGCTACACCGACGAGAGCGAGCAGCAAATCCGTCAGCAGCGCCTGGAAGAGTACGGAAAGACGCCCCAAGGCCGCCAGCTGTACCGAAAGGCGCGGGACGCCATGCGGAGCGGGGACCTGGCGTCGGCGGAGAGGGACCTCCGCACCGCCCTCATCTTCGAGCCCGACTCGACCCTGTACGCGGAGGCCCTGGAAGAGGTCGCCCGCCGGAAGGGCTGAGGAGAAGCGCGGGCCCGCCACTTCGCTTGCCGCGGGTCGCCACACGGCCTAGCGGAGGGGCATGACGTGGCGGACCACCACGATTCGCGACATCGGTCGGGACATCGATGGCTTCGAAGGCCAGACGGTCGAGCTGAAGGGCTGGCTCTACAACAAGCGGTCCAGCGGGAAGATCGCTTTTCTTCAGGTGCGGGACGGCAGCGCGATCGTCCAGGTCGTGGTGCCCCGGTCCCAGGTCGAAGACGCCGTCTTCGCGCTCGCCAAGGGGCTCGCGCAGGAGAGCTCCCTCGTCGTGAAGGGAACCGTGAGCAAGGACGAGCGGAGCCCTCTGGGCTTCGAAATCCAAGCCGAGCACGTCGAAAAGGTCGGCGAGTCCGAAGACTATCCGATCACGCCGAAGAGCCACGGCGTCGCCTTCTTGATGGACCGGCGGCATCTGTGGCTGCGCTCCTCTCGACAGCACCGAATCCTCCGGATTCGGCACACCATCATCAGGGCAGTCCGGGACTTCTTCGACGAGCGTGACTTCGTGCTCGTCGACGCGCCCATCTTTACGCCGAACGCGGTCGAAGGGACCTCGACGCTCTTCGGGGTCGATTACTTCGAGGACAAGGCGTACCTGACCCAGTCCGGCCAGCTCTACATGGAGGCGGCGGCCATGGCCCACGGCCGGGTCTACTGCTTCGGCCCGACCTTCCGAGCCGAAAAGTCCAAGACCCGACGTCACCTCACGGAGTTCTGGATGGTCGAGCCCGAGGTGGCCTACATGGATTTGGACGGCGACATGGACCTGGCCGAGGCCTTCCTCTGCCACATCGTGGAGCGGGTCCTGGCCGAGCATCGCGCCGACTTGGAGGCCCTGGGCCGAGACGTGGCGGCGCTGGAGGCGGTGAAGGCGCCCTTCCCTCGCATCTCCCACGTCGAAGCGGTGGCCCTCATCAATCGAGCCATCGACGAGGGCCGGGCCGACCGCCGCCCCGCGGGCGCCGAGAGCCGAGCCTTTGGCTCTTCCGCCGAGACCCAGGAGGAGGAGGAGACCATCGAGTCCGCTCGCAATGACAAGCGGGCGCGGATCGACGACGACTTCGGGGCCGACGAGGAGACGATCCTGAGCCGACTCTTCGACCGGCCGGTCATGGTCCACCGCTATCCCTACACGGTGAAGGCCTTCTACATGAAGCGCGACCCCGAGGATGACGGCCGGGCCCTGTGCGTCGACGTCCTCGCCCCCGAGGGCTACGGCGAGATCATCGGCGGGGGCCAGCGCGAGGACGATCTCGCCACCCTCGAGCAGCGCATCGACGACCACCGCCTACCTCAGGAGGTCTTCGAGTGGTTCAAGGACATCCGGCGCTACGGCTCGGTTCCCCACGCCGGCTTTGGGCTCGGAATCGAGCGGACCGTGACCTGGATCTGCGGCCTTCATCACCTCCGGGAAGCGATCCCCTTTCCGAGGATGATGGAGCGTCTTCGACCCTGATGATGTGGACCGCCCTCCTCCTGGCGGCCCCCTTGGTGGTCTTGGACCCGGGCCACGGCGGGGCCGCAGACGGCATCGAGCGCGGCGGCGTGCGCGAAGCAGACGTAGCCCTCGACGTCGCCAAGCGCGCCGCCCGCGCCCTTCGGGCCCGAGGCATCCAAGTGCGCCTGACTCGGAGTGACGACAGCGACCTGGACCTCGGCGCTCGGATCGGAAAAGCAGCCGGGGCGAGCGCGTTCGTGTCGCTCCACGTCAACGGTGCCCCCGGCACCCGCCGGCGAGGTACCGAGACCTACGTGGCGGCCATCGAAGGCGTCGAGGCGGCGACGGTCGCGCCGCGTGAAGGGAGCAGCACCATCGACGACGGCCCGAACGCGCCCGGGGTTCGAGGCATCCTGAGCGACCTGCGCCGCCGTGGCGCCCGCCGGCGGGCGGCCGATCTGGCCGCCGCCGTCCAGGCAGAGGTAGCGGCCGTCCCCGGCATGGGCCCGGACCGCGGGGTTCGGCAGGCGCCCTTCGCGGTGGTCCAAAACGCCAGTGTGCCGGCGGTGTTGGTGGAGATGGGCTTCATGACGCACGACGAGCAGCGCCGGCGCCTGGCGGACCCCGCCCACCGAGAGGCCCTCGGCGCAGCGCTCGCCGAGGGCATCGCCGCCTTCCTAGTGCCCTGAGTCAGTAGAAACTTGAAAAACGAAGGCCGAGTCGAGCTTCGTCCGAGGTGGTTCGACGAAGAGGGCGCGTAGCCGTAGCTACGCAACCGATGAGCCCAAAGGGCGGCCCGAAGGGCCGTCGGGCCAGATCGGGCGAAGGGCGGCCGGACTTCTTCAAGGTTTTGCTGACTCAGGGCACTAGTGCCCTGAGTCAGCAATCCCTTGTTCTGAGGCGGGTGCGCCACACTCCGCTTGCCCGTCGCGCTGGGGTCGC
>CAYZFR010000163.1:0-8865 GCA_964477875.1 uncultured Myxococcales bacterium | reverse complement strand
GGCGTGGGCCCTGCCGACTGCCTCCCAGTCTCTTTGGATGTCGACGACGAAGATCCGCGTCCGCACGACGTCGCTCATCGATGCTCCCGCCGCCGTCAATGCGAGCTCGATGTTGGCCAAGGCTCTTTTTGCCTGGCCGTAGGCGTCTACGCCTTCCTCGTGTCCCCCGTCCGGTAAGGTGGCCGTCGTACCCGTGACGTGTATGACGTCGCCCACGCGAACGGCCCGCGAGTAGCCCGACGAGGCGGTACCATCACGCCAACCTGCTGGTCTCGGCCACGGGCACCGGCAAGACGGTCATGGCGAGAGCGTCCGGATTAGTACCCCGCGAAGGCGGCGGCGGTGGCGGCGCCGCTCGTGGCCAAGCCCAGGAGGACGGGGAGCCAGGCGCTCTTTTTTCGGTCGAGGAGGAGCTCGGCGGTGCCGAGGCCGGCGCCGAAGCCTAAGACGGTGGCGCCGGCGATGCGGAGGTCGAGGTCGGGCCGGAAGGCGTCAGGGCAGCGGCCGATGGGCTGGTCGCTGAGGAGATCGCAATTGGACTGGGCGGCGCCCACCCCGAAGAGGACGGTGCCGGCGGTGAGGGCGCTGGCCGCCGTCACCAGGTGTACGAGCCGAGACCGGGTCCGGAGACGGCGGAAGCGGATCCGGACCTCGCTCGTCTTGGCCGCCCGGACCTCGACAGATACCGGGTCGCTCACCCGATTGGGTGCGGTCAGACGCAGCTCGTGCAAGCCCGGCGACACCCGGTGCAGCTCGAGGTGCTCGCCGCCTCGAGCCCGACCCAGCAGCCGCGCGTCGAGGCGCACCTCTCCTCCACCCGGCAGCGGGTTTCGGGAGCGGATGGTCCCCGCCGCCTGCTCGGGAAAGCGGCTCCGAAGAAGGCGAGCCAGATCTTCGGCCAGCCGGCGCCCGCCGGCGGGGGCGTCGAGCCGGGCGATGAGGCCGTCCCGGTCCGCCAGCGTCAGCACCACGCCATCCTCCACCCGGGCCAGGGTCGCGTAGACCACCGCCTCGGGCTGAAGGGACCGAAGGCAGGCCATCGGTTCGGGCTGAAGGCCGCAGTCCTCCTCGTGCCAGTGAAAGCCGGCGCGCTCCAGGCGGCCGGCGAGTCCCGCCACCACCGGGTCCAAGGAGCGAGGCGCCACCGACGCGTCCACCACCCGGGTGCCGGCCACCCGACCGGCGCCCCCTCCGTTCAGGGCAGCGAGCAACAGCAGCGTCCACCCGGTCACGGGGTCCAGACCTGCCACGGCCGGCGCCGGCCGAGAAGGGCTCAGCGGGGCCGAGCCCGGGGCGTGGGCGGCGCCGCGGCCTCCTCCTCCTTCGGCGAAGACCCCGCGAAGAAGGCGGTTAGCAGCAGCACCGTCGCGATCAGGAAGGCCACCGTCGTCCACGGCGATCCCGCCCAGACGAGCCAGAAGCTGGCGACCGATCTTCGGCCCCGACCGGCGGCCGGCGCCCTCGCCTTTGCTCGAGCGACTGTCCACCGCCCGGCCCCGGCCGGCTTCGGCTCCGCCCGAGGCGGGGATTCGGCGAGACGGGTTTCATCCTCGGCCTCGTTCGCCACCGTGGGCAGCTGGGTCTCCCCCTCCTCCGCGTCCAAAGGGCTCGGCGACACCTGGGTCCAGCCCAACGCCGGACCGGCCTCGCCGAGCGCGTCCTCGAAGCCGCGCCGAAAGGCCGCGGCGTCCTGGAAGCGGTCGGTGGCCACGGGCGCAAAGGCCCGCTCGAAGAAGGGATCAAAAACCGCGAGGGCGGGGTCGAGCTCGCCCAGCGGAACCCAATCGACGTTCATGATCCGACGAACTACCTCGACGCGACCGTTCGGCCTGGGGTCGACAGCGGCCTGCCATCGGGCCGGACTCCCGTCGGCGCTCCGCAGCCAGGCTCGGCGAAGGCTGATCATCTCGAACAGCACCGCCGCGAGCGCGAACAGATCCGAAGCCGGACCGACCTGCTCTCCCCGGAGCTGCTCGGGGCTGCCGTAGCGATGGCTGCCCAAGACCCGCCCCGCCGTCGTGGCCTGGCTGGCGTCGGTGCCCGCCCACCACGCCACCCCGAAGTCGAGGAGGGTCAGGTGCTCGATGGCTCCCTCCGCTTCGACCAGCATCATGTTCCCCGGCTTGAGGTCCCGGTGGACGACGGATTCGGCGTGGCAGTAGCCGAGCGCGTCGCAGGCCATGGCCACGAAGCGGTCCAGCGCCTCGGGCCCGAAGGGCCGATCTTCCAGGGCCCGGACGAAAAGGCGCCGGCGCAGATCGACGCCAGCGGCCATCGCCATACGAATGAAGGGGCCGTCGGACTCCTCGAAGACCTCGAGCGCAGGAACGATGTTGGGGTGGCGAAGACGACGAAGGATCTCCGCTTCGCGGTCGAAGCGCGTCCGGGCCGGACCATCGGCCCGACCGCGAAGCTGCTTCAGGACCTCCAGCCGGCCGTCCCCCCGGTGGCGCGCAGCCCACGCCGTGCCCTGGCCGCCCTCGCCGAGCAGGCGCTCCAAGCGCCACACGCCGCCCACAATCCGGCCCGCCGACCCCTCGCGCCGCACCCGATCCCCTTTAGGCGATGGGGCCCGGCTTGCGAAGGCCTCCACGCTGCGAATACCCCTGGAGTGGATGGAACCGCGCCGTTTCGGTCCCTTCGTGCTCGAACGCCTGCTCGGCCAGGGCGGTATGGGCGAAGTGTGGCGCGCCCGCCGGCCGGGCGAGGCCCCGGTGGCGCTCAAGATCCTGCAGGACCAGAGCCTCTGGACCATGTTCGAAGACGAGGCCCAGGTCCTGGCCCGCGTACGGCACCCATCAGTGGTTCGGGTTCATGGCCTGCACCGGGACCGGGGCCGACTCGGCCTGGAGATGGAGCTGCTCGAGGGCCAGACGGTGCACGCCCTACAGCGGCGCCTCTTCGCCGAGGGCCGGCTCATCCCGGTCGAAGCGGCGACCACCATCGCGACCCGGATCGCCGATGCCCTCGCCCACCTTCACGCGCAACAGATCGTGCACCGCGACGTCGCCCCCCAAAACGTGATCATCGAGGCCGAGGGACGGGTGGTGCTGCTCGACTTCGGCGTGGCGCGAGCGCAGGCCCGAAAGACTCGCACCGCCGTCGGCGTCGTCAAGGGCCGCCCCGCGTTCATGGCTCCCGAGCAGGCGGCGGGACTGGTGGTGGGTCCGAAGGCCGACGTCTATGCCCTCGGGGTCCTGACCTGGGAGCTGCTCGCGGGGCGGCCGCTCTTCCCCCGGGAAGCCGGCATCACCGACGCGCTCCGCCGGCCGCAACCGCCGCCGCTGCGGAGCCTCCGACCCGAGGTCCCGCTCAGGATCTCGGCCCTGGTGCAGGCGATGCTGGTCGAGGACGAAGCAAGGCGGATCCCGTCCGACGACGTCTTGGCCGTCTTCGAGGATCATTCGAGCGGCGAGCTCGAGCTTCACGCCCTGCTCAGCGACCGGACGGGCACGGCGCGACTGCCTGCCGCTCCCGCCTCGACCGAAGCCGTTACGGGTCCCGTCGAATCGACGGGGGCGACGGTCGCCGCACCGGTGAGCACCGGTCCCACCGCCGTCGCCAGCCCGGAGCTCCATCCATTCGGCCCGAGCGGCCCTACCACCGCCCCCGACGGCCCGATGATGAGCTGGTCCACGGGGGGCAGCGACGCTTCGGAGAGGCCTCCGGTGTGGGCGGCGGCAGCGCCCCCGATCGACCGAATCGAGGACCGGTCCGCTCCACGCGCCCGGCAAGAGGAAGCGACGGTGGCAGACCGCCCGAGGGGTAGACCGCCGCCGCCGTCTCGCTCCCCTGACACGCCGGAGGCGAGCGCCGAGAGCGAAGGCTCGGGCGCTCTGCTGTGGGCGAACGGACTGCTCTTCCTGGTGGTGATCGGCCTTCTGTGGGCCGTCCTCGGAGGCTGAGGCGAAGAGGTCAGCGCGCCGGGCGCTGGGCGGGACCTTTCGACTCGGGCTCCATCTCGACGATCCGAACCCCCTCGCCTTCGAAACGCTGGACGCTGAGATCGACCGACTCCCCCACCAGCTTGCGAAGCTTCCAGTCCGGGATGCCGCGGGTGGTCTGCCGCCAGTAGCGGCGCCCGTCGAAGATGCACTGGGTTGGGTCTTTGAAGGTTGGCTTGCGGGCCAAAACCGGCACGCCCAGCTCGTGAAGGGTCGAGGCCACGCCTCGATCGATGGGCCGACTGAGAAGCACCATGCCATCGAGCTGGGCCTCGACGCGGGCCGCGCCACCGAGCGTTCGGGTCGGCCCCTTCGGCTTCCCGATCACGCTCTCCATCCGCTGGTCGAGGATGAAGCGCGCCTTGATGGCACGGTTCTCTTTTACTTTCTGCTGGAACTCCTCGGGCGACATGCCTTCCGAAGGGTCCTGCTGGCCTGCGGCTTGGCCCCAGGCCGAGCCCGAGGCGCCCAGGATGAAGGCGAGGGTCATTGTCTGAATGCGCATCATGTCGTCGTTCCTTCTCAGAGCTCCGGCTTGTACCAGAACAGCATCCGGACCCCGACCTGGGCCTGGAGCAAGTTGGCGTCGCGGAGATTTCCGTCGGCGTCGGTGGACCCCATCGAGGTGTCGGCCACGATCAGCTCGCCCTTGGCCGGAGTAAAGACCTGGATGTTTCCGCCGATGGAGCCGCTCTCGTTGTCCTGCAGCTTTCGGGCGTCGAGCTTCGCGTCGCCCGAGCTTCGGGTGGCGCCGCTGGCGGCCAAGCCTTCGGCGGCGCAGGTGGTCACCCCATAGATCGTGTCCCTTCCGATGGCCGGGTCACAGGCGGTAGCGGCCTTGATGGGACGATAGGTCTTGAAAAAGGTCGTCCCTAGAACGGTCAGCGGATCGCGCAGCATCTTCTCGTCGTCCTGAAGCCGGAAGAAGAAGCCCCGATAGATGCTCGCATCGAGGTCGGCGAGGTCGGCGTTGGTCACGTCGGTCAAGCACTCGCCGCCGCAGGTGTTGCCCGCCACCTCTCGACCTTGTCCGTCGAGGGTGACGGCGGTGCTGGCGTCGAGGCGCAGGGGCCCGTTGGTGAAGTTGGCGATGGTCAAGCCGTTGTCGAGGATCTGGCCGACCACGTCGAAGCCCGGGTACTGGTTCGTCACCTTGACGGCCCCGTCCAAGTCGTCAGTGGCGGAGGGGCGGCTGAGGTTGCCGGTCCCGAAGCCGATGCCGATCTGCTTTCCGCCCGCGCAGCCCGTCACGAAGATGTCGAGGGGCCGCTCGATCCGCCGAAGGTTCTTGGACACGACGGTGCCCGGCAAAACCGAAGAGGGGTCGAAGTTCTCGTTCATCACGGCCAGGCGCAAGGCCTCCCATTGGTCCGAGCCGTCCTTACGATAGACCTTCCAGATCTGGCCGCACATGTCGCCGAAGTAGAAGGCACGCACCGTACCACCCTCGGTGTAGGTCGAAGGCTGGGCGCTGATCGGGCACCGCATGTCGTCGAGATCGGGGTTGGTGCTGCTGTCGATGCAGGTGCCGGACGACACACCGGTGCTGGCGCAGTCGCGGGTCACCAAGAGCAGCTCGATGCCCGTCTGGTACTTGGACTGGAAGGCCCGGGTTGGATCCTGGAGCTTTTCGACGTCGAGGACGGCCAGGAAGGGCTTGTGTCCGCCGGTTCGCTGGGGAACCTCCTGGATCCAGAAGCCGTCGATGATGGCGCCCACGAGCTGGTTCGTGGTCACCACGCCATCCATCTTCAGCTTGAGGCCGAAGATCGGGTCCCCGGAGACGGTCCTGTCCGAGATGTAGAAGTCGATCCGCTTGTTGACGCCGTTGTCGGCGCTGGTGATCTCGCGGATCACGTTGCCCTGCCGGTCCACGACCTCGATCGAGTCGCCGGGCTCGAGCTCGAGGGCCTCGAAGGTCACGCCCCTCACGGTGTGGACCTGCGGGTCGAGATTGAAGACCATGGTGTAGGCGGCCTCGTAGGGTGCGGGCGCGCTCTTGAGGGTGAGCGTCGCATTGTCCATGATGCTCGGATTGGCGATGGTCTCGTAGTTGGCCGGGATCACGGTGGGGGTGGTGGTGCTGGTGGGCGCCGCGCTCGTGAACGTGGTGGAGAGAAGCCCCAAGAGCGACTTCCTGTCCGCGATGCTCTCCGTGGCCCCTAGACAGAACGAGTCCGAGGCCCCGCCGCTCAGGATGTCGGAGCAGGTCTTGAGGACCTCTTGGCCCGGCGTGGTGGCGAATTTGCCGGCGAAGTCGGCGTAGTCGTGGTCGGGGAGAGCGGCGTCCCAGTCCATGCCCGAGGTGATGGCGAGGAAGCGGCGGTCTTCGGTGCCGAAGGGGAAGCGACCCACGCCAGCCACCGGGGCCGCGAAGGTGGAGCGAAGCTCCTCGGTCCAGTTGCCAAGGGTGCGAGCCACGGAGAAGATTGGACTGCGACCGGGCTTGGGCGTGATGTTGCTGGTGTCCACGACCGGCTCGCTCACGTCGACGAAGTAGTAGGCGGCGCCACCGTGGCCTAGACCGAAGCTCAACAGCGCGTCTTCGCTGCCATCGATGACCGAGTCGCCGTCGGTGTCGTCGTGAAACAGGGTCATGCCACCGTCGATGCCCGGCATTCGGCGGTAGTGGAGGGTGGGCTGGTCCAGGACCTGGACCAGGTCTCGGTCGGTGACCGCCCCGGCTTTCCACAGGTCGCCGGGGACCAAAGCCACCTCTTCGGCGCCCGTGACGGCGTCGGTGAAATGAAGCACGCCGTTGTTGGTGCCGACCGCTATTTGGCAGGTGGAGCTCGTGCAGTTGTCGCCGTACTGCATGAAGGCGGTGCCACCGTTGACGACCGCCCCCATGCTCCAGTCAGCGGTGAAGGCCGGAAGCTTGGTCGTACAGTCGAAGCCGTCATGGGGCTCGTAGCCGTGCAAAAACGAGAGGAGCTTGAAGCGGGCGCAGCCCGAGGCGTTGAGATCGACGTCGAGGAGGTTGGTGTCGTCGACGGTGATGTAGCCCGCGTTGCCCGGCTTCCAGGTGTAGAGCTCCCGCTTGTCGAAGACGTCGTTGGTGGTGCTGAGGAGGCTCGTCACCAGCTCGCTCGGGGTCGCGTTCAGGTCGTCGGTGAACAGCTTGCGGGCTACGCCGCCTCGGGTGGCATCGTCGAGTGGCTCCCCGGGGACGAACTGATCGGTGGGGTTCTCGTTCACGACCAGGGTCTCGCCCCCGTTTACGGCCCGGAACAGGCAGTTGGTCTGGAGCACCGAGTAGCGACCGTTGTTGAAGTCGGGGAACACGCAAGCCTTCTTGAGGTTGCCGGGCCAAGGGCCCTCGGCGGCGGGCTTGAAGGAGGAGATGTAGGCGAAGTTGCCCGAGAACAGGCCGTCGCTGTTCACTGAACTGGCGCCGAAGGCGACGGCGTCCTTCTGCACGATCTCGAGCAGGATGTCGTTGAAAGCCTCTGTCAGCTCCACCACGTCGGCGGCCTCAAAGAAGGCGCCGTCCCCGTGTGCCATGGCTTGAAGCTGGGTGGGGTTGTAGCCGCTGCCGAAGCCGATGGTCCAGGTGTTGATCTGCTGGTCGCCGGTGATGCTGCACATCATGTCGCCGCCGCCGATGTAGGCGGCACCGGCCGAAGGATCGGTCTGGGGAACGTTGTTTTGGACGGTGCCGTCACAGCGACCGGTGAAGTTCTGGTTGCCGCCCGAGTTCGGATAGCCGTCGCCCAGGACGACCATGTGGTAGCGGTTGCAGATTCGATCGTCGTCGCCGGTTCCGGTGAAGGGCGTGTCGAAGGTGCCCTTCATGTGGTCGGCCGCCACCCGCATGCCCCGCGTCATGGGCGTGTTGCCGCAAGCCTTCACGCCCGACGTCGAGCCATTGCAGTCTTCCGAGTCCTGCTTGCCTCGGACGGCGCTCCGCAAGGCAACGACATCGTTGCTGTAGTCCATGATCTGGCGGACGCCGAGACCGCCGCCGAAGCCGTAGATCGCAAACTCGACCTCGTTGGCGAACAGATCGAATACGCCGTCGTTGCCCGAGCAGCCGCCCAGCGCAGCCTTGAGCTGGTCCTGCCGAGTGTCGACCTGGTAGGGGACGATCGGGCAGTTGAAGTTCAGGTTGTCCGAGTCCATGGAGCAGGACTCGTCCAGCACGAGCACGACCTTCGAGTCGCCGCCGACCGAGACGAGGTTGTCGGTGTCCTGGGGATAGGTGCTCTGCTGTGGGAGCAAAAGGGCGAGTATTGCGACGCTGATCATCGGGCCTCCGTGGTGCCAGACATATCAGCAGAAAGCGTGCCATGACCGTGAGCCCCGCCCCCGAGTCCCGCCCGGAAGCATCCTTCCGTAGGCCGGAAGAAAGCTTCGGCGTCGATGGAGGGCCCCCTGCCACATAGACGCATGGACCTGAACGTATCAGCAGGGTAGGACACAGGACGTGAAGCAGATCGAGCTCGGCCTCGAGGTCGAAGCCGAGCACAAGCGCCATCGCCGGGCCCTGGACACCGACGATCCCTGGTTCGGCCGCTTCCGGGTCCAGACCGGCGAGGGCCCGGTCACGGTGCGGGTCGGCGCCGGAGACGCGCCCGAGCATCAGATCGTGGACTGGCGCCACCCCGACTCGGCGGCCCTCTTCGACGCCGAGGTCGGCGATCAGGTCGAGCTCGTCAGCCGGGGCCAGCCCGTCCGGGGGCGGCTCGAAGAGCGGGCCAAGATGAGCGCCGAGAGCCGCCGGGTCCGGCAGGTCGAGCTCTTCGGCCCCCCGGCTCCCGCCCCCGCCGCGCCCGAGGCCGCCCCCCGAACGCCCTCCGGCCTCCCCAACGTCCTCTCCCTGCTCACGCCGGCCCAGTACCGTCTGATCACCGCCACCCGGGACCGGCCGGTCCCAGATCGGAAGAGCACACGTCTGAACTCCAGTCACGTGAAACGATCT
>CAYZFR010000162.1:4146-8938 GCA_964477875.1 uncultured Myxococcales bacterium | reverse complement strand
TCGACCGGTCGATGAACGCGCTTCAAGACCTGCAGCAGCCGTGCCCGCTCCTCCGGCTCCCTGCTCGCGGGGTCGACCACCACCAGCCGCTCATGGCCGAGGATGTAGGCGTTGGTATGCGTCGCCGGCGGCAAGGTCGGAGAGCGCAGGGGCAGCATCCGGATCCCGGGCATCGGCTCGAAGTGCTCGTGGGTCTGGCCCTCGGTGGCGGCGAGGGCGGCCGCCAGGGCCTCGGCGTCCCGCGCGTCCAGCCGCTCCAGCGCCTGCAGCACCAAGAAGGCGGGCGGCGCCAGCACCACCTCGAGCGCCTCCCAGCGCCGCAACAGCTCCGCCGGATCGTGAAAGTCGAGGCCGAGCAACTCCGGCTCCTCGTCCAGGGGCTGGATCGAGCTGCTCGGCACGTCCTGATCCAGGGCCACGTGGAAGAACTGGGTGTCGAAGCGCATCGGCGACCAGGGCGGCGTCACCCAGCGCACCACCGGCCGAAGGTCCGAGGCGTCCACCCCCAAGACCTCGGGGTGCAGTCCGGTCTCCTCGTGCAGCTCCCGCAGCGCCGCCTGAACAAAGCCCCCGTCTTCGGCCGCCCCGTCGCGTTGCTCGCTCACGCCGCCCCCCGGAAAAGACCACACCCCGCCCAGGAAAGGCATCGTGGGACTTCGCTGGCCGGCCAGGATGCGCCCCTTGGTGTCCACGACGAGGAGCACCGAGGCCGGGCGGGGGAGCTTCGTTTCGGTCACGTCTCCAAGGTCATTCCCATGATCCGATAGGTCCGGTCGAGTCGCCCGTCCATCGATTCGATGGCCCGGTTGATCAGGTGGTTGTCCTCGAGAGTCCAGCCGATCTCGCCCCCGCCCAAGCCCATCCTGAGCGCCCGGCGCACCGTCTCCGCGAACATCAGGCTCTCCAGGCCTCGCTTTCGGTACTCGGGCAGGACCCCGAGGAGGTACATCCGCGCCCAGCGCGTCTTCTTCAGGTGGAGGAGCCCCGTCCAGCCGAGCGGGAAGAGCTTGCCGTCCTTCGGCATGTTCTCGTTCACGTTCGGCAGCGTGAGCGAAAAGCCGACGTCCCGGCCCTTGGCCTGGACGAAGAGCACCAGCTCCGGGAGCACGATGGGTTTGATCTCCTTCGAGATGGCCTCGAACTCCTCCGCCGGGACCGGCGCGAAGCCCCAGTTCTTCTCCCAAGCCTCGGTGAAGATATGGTGGATGACGCCGATCTCCCGGCCCAGATTCTTCAGGTCGGCGTGGCGGAAGGAGACGCCCTCTTTCTTTTGGATCTTCTGGGCGATGCGGTCGATGCGCTTCCGCTTGGGGGTGTTCATCCCCTCGTCGATGTCGATCCACCACACGAGCAGGTCCTTCGCCTTGTCGAAGCCGAAGGAGAGCAGGTGCTTCTCGTAATAGGGCGGGTTGTAGAGCTGCTCCACGAAGGGCGGACGATCGAAGTTGTCCACCAGCAGCCCGCTGTTGTGGCTCAGGGTGAAGTTCGCCGGACCCAAGACGTCGTGGCAGCCCTTCTTTTCGAGCCAGTCGATGGCCTCGGTCAACAGCGCGTGGGCGACCTCGGCTTCGTCGATGGTCTCGAAGAAGCCGAAGTGGCCGGCCCGCTTGCCGCTGTGCCGCTCCATGTTGTGGTCCACCTGGGCCGTGATGCGGCCGACCAAGCGCCCGTGCTTGAAGGCCTGCCAGGCCCGAACCTCGAGGTACTGAAAGGCGTAGTTGTGGGCCGGGTCCAGCGTGTTCATCAGCTGCAGGTGCAGCGGCTCGATGTAGTTGGGGTCCCCGGCGTATATCTCGGGGGGCACCTCCAAGAAGGCCCGCCGGGCCTTGCGCTTGGACAGGTCGATCTCGCGGAGCTCGACCTGCCCGAACTGGGTCAAACGGGTGCTGGGGGCCTGCCGATAGGCGGGCAGGTTCTTTGGGGGCGCGCCGAAGAGTTCTTCGGACGTGGTCGTCGTCTCTGTGCTCATCGTTCGGGCCTCGGCAGCCAGCCTTCCTGTCGGTACCACGCGAAGGCGCGGCGGACGCCCTCTTCCAGGTCGACTTTCGGGCGCAGCTCCAGGTGGTCGAAGGCGCGGCTCGGGTCACAGGTCCACGCCTCCTGGGCGCCCATGCGGACCTTCTGCTTGTTGAACAGCCGGGGCTTGCCGTCGAAGGCCGTCATCGTTTCACCGCCGAAGGCGGCGAGCTTGGTGAAAAACTCCGGAAGGTCCAGGTCCCGCACCCGGCGCCCGGCCTGGGCCACGATGGCGGCCTGAAAGGCCTCCCAGGCCACCGGGGCTCCATCGCACAGGAAGTAGCCCTGGTTCTCGGCCTGGGGCGCTTCGATGGCCCGCAAGATGAAGTCGACCATGTCCGAGACGAAGATTTTCGAGAACAGGCGGCGACGGTTTCCGAAGTAGAGGTTCATGCCCTTGGCCGCCGACTCGAAGAGCTTGAAGTAGTCGAGGTCGCCAGGACCGTAGACGCCTCCCGGCCGGAGGATCACATGGGGCAAGCCCGAGCGCTCCACCAGCTGTTCGGCCTCCAGCTTGGTCTCGCCGTAGAACTCGATCGGCGCCGCCGGGTCCCCATCCTGATGGGGCCGATCCGGTCGTGAGGGCCCGTGGCTGACCAGGGACGAGACCAATACGAAGCGCCGCAGGGGCACGCCCGCCGCCACCGCTCCATCCACCAGCGCTCGGGTCGGTTGGACGTTGGCCCGGGCGAAGTCGTCACGCGTCACGCCCTTGGTCGCCCCGGCCACGTGGACGATGACCGACGGACGCTCCGCCTCCAGGGCGGCGCGGACGGTCTCTGGACGAGCGTAGTCGGCCTCCACCGAGCGCCCAGCGGCGGCGGGCGGGGAGGCCGGTCGGCGGAGCGCCACCACGTCCCAGCCCCGGTCCAGCAGGGCGTCCCGGACCCAGCGGCCGATGAAGCCGCTCGCCCCCGTAATCAGGGCTACCTCGGACATGAGCCCCGTCTGCGACAGACTCTGGAGGTTTGGCAACCGTTGACACCCCCGGGGCTCCTGGTAGTTTCCCGCGGCTCCGAGCCATGAACGAGAAGACTGCCAAGCTCATCCGGCGCTACGCCGACACCACGGGCGAAAACGAACGGGACCTCAAGCGGCATTGGAACGATCTCGATCAGAAGGCTCGTTTCGCCTTCCGCCAGGAAATGCAGAGCAAGATCGGCGGCGAGGTCGAAGAGACCGCCGACAGCTGAGCCGGCGGCACCGCCAGGGGGCTTGCCCAAAAGCTACGTCCACGCCAGAGGGCCGAGCATGCGGACCCTGGCCCTCACGCTGACCGTCAGCCTGCTCAGCAGCACGGCGCTCGCCCAAGAAGTATTCACCCCCGACGACGAGCTCAAAGACCGGATCAAGGACGAAGCCCCGGTCGAAGAAGAGAAGGGGCCGTGGTCCTCGACGCTCAAGCTCGGTCTCACCTTCGTCTTCACCGACGCCCAAAACGTCGTCGGAACCGACGACGGCACCACCTTGAACCTCGGCCTCATCGCCAAGGGCAGCCTGAACTACCGCAAGGGCCAGCACCGCTGGACCAACGCCCTCAGCATCACCGAGAACGTCCAGCGCAACCCCCAGCTGGGCGACTTCGTGAAGACCTTCGACCTCCTCGATTTCAAGAGCCTGTACATCTACAAGCTGCAGAAGCCGAGCTGGCTCGGGCCCTACGCCCGCTTCACGCTCCAGACGCCGATCTTCCAGGGTGAGATCATCCGACCCGACCCCTTCGAGGTGCAGCGCATCGATGCGGCCGGCGACCCGCTCCCAGCCGACAGCGGCGACGCCAGTCGCAGCGACGTCGGGATCACCAGTGCCTTCGAGCCCCTCCAGCTTCGGGAGTCGACGGGTCTGTTCGCCGACCCCTACACGACCGAGCCCCTGAACATCGAGATCGAGGCCGGCGTCGGCGCTCAGCAGATCGTCGTTCAGGACGGCTTCGTCGTCTCGAACGAGGCCGACGGCGTCGTCACCCTTCAGCAGCTGGAGTCGGTCCAGGAGTTCGGCGGCGAGCTGGAGCTGTCCTTGTTCGGCGACATCGTGAAGGAGGTCCTGACCTACGACCTGTCGGCCAACGCCTACGTGCCGGCGGTGAGCTCGGGGACCGGAGAATTCTCCTTCTCGGATTCCATCAACCTCAAGATCGCAGGGCTTCTTTCGGTCGCGGTGGCTGATTGGCTCGCCTTCGAGTACTCCCTGAACGTCATCCGTCAGCCCCGGGTCCTAGAGGAGTTCCAGGTCCAAAACGGCGTCAACCTCGCGCTCAGCTTCGACCTCATCTGAGGCTCGGGAGGGCGCAGTCCTCGGACTCGAGGGTCCTCGGGCTCGACGCTGGGGGGCTTCATGGCCCATTCTCGGCCGATGTTCGGCTTCCTGCGCAGATGGTTCTGGCCGCAGAGGAAGCGCGTGGCCGGCGTCCAGGCGGCCCCCCACACCCTGGTGTCGCGCATCGACCAGAGCATCGCCGACGCCGACATGATCCGCCTCGCCCAAGAGAGCATGCGGCGCGGCTACCCGGACCAGGCCGAGGCCGCCTACGCGAAGGCGGCCCAGCTGTACGGCGCTCACGGCATGCACCGCAAGGCGGTGGCGGTGCACAAGGCGCTGGCCGAGCTGCGGCCCAACGACGCCGAGCCCTGGGAAGCGGCGGCGGTGAGCTATCTCTCTCTCGGCCTGGCCCGAGACGCCGCCAACGCCTTGCGCAAGGCCTCCATCCGCCATCAGAAAAACGGCTTCCCGGACCAGGCGCAGGCAGCCCTGCGGAAGGCTCGACACCTGGAGGATC
>CAYZFR010000162.1:0-4046 GCA_964477875.1 uncultured Myxococcales bacterium | reverse complement strand
AGACCCCGACGTCCTTGGGCCCGGAGTCGGCGGCCTCGGTCCACGTGCGGCCCCATCCCTCGGCGCCGCCGGCCGAATCGGAGCCCGACACCTTGCCCCCGTCCGGGCACCCCACCCTCGCCGGCGCCCAGACCCAATATGATCCCCGAGGCTCGGCGGCGTTGCAGGAGGCCCGCCGCCGGATGGCGGCCCGGCGGCTCCCTGGCGACAACACCAAGTCGGCCGACCAGGTCGAGCTGCAGGATCTGCTCGAGAAGCTGAAGCAGGACGGCGAGGGCTGAGGGCTCAGCCCAGCAGGTGGGCGAGGACGATCATCCCTGCCCCTCGGGCCCGCTCGGCCGCTTCGGGGTGGGGGACAAAGGTGAGGACGGCGAGGGTCAGACCCGTCAGAGCGGCCATGACCCCGTAGGCCCGCCGGGTCCAGCGACGCCGGCGAGGAGACGCCACCGCCAGCACCTCGACGACGCAGGCAAAGGCGGCCGACAGGGCGGCCCCGGCCAGCACCGCGGCCGCGAAGGCCGAGGCCTCGACCCATCGAGGCGCGAGGGGCGCGAGCCCGGGGGCGGCGGCGCACCATCCGGCGCAGGGCAACAGCAGGCTCGCCAGCCTGCGAGACCACCGGGGGGAGGCCCGGGGGTGAGCGGTCCCGAGCCGAAGGAGCTCGAAGGCCATGACCGACGCGAAGATCAAGCCGGCAGGGACGAGCAGCACCGACTCGCGGGCTCGGTAACGGACGACCGCCTCCTCCATCACCGGCCAGTTCGATGCGAGGAGGACCGCCTGGCTGATCAGGAGCACGCCGAGCACGGCGTAGGGGGCGCCGGCGGCGACGCTCTGCTGGGACATGATGCGCAGGCCGGGCCAAAGCCCGAGCAGCAGGCGGGTCCAGCGGCCGGTCCGCCCGGGTCCGACCCCGCTCCGCCGCTCGTAGATGGGCCGGCTGCGCCCCTTGTGGTCGAACGGGCTGAGATCGTCGGTCACCTTCCGCCTCTCAATTATCGAGCATGAAGAAGGCGTCGGGCTCGGCCTCGCCCTCCTTCGCTGCGAACTCCGAGGGCGCGTTGCCTTCCCGAAAGGCCTCCCGCACCGAGCCGGGCTGCCCGGGCTCGGCCCGCTTGCCCGTTTCCCGGTCGATGGTCACGAAGACCACCCCCTCGGGCGCTTCGAAATCCTGCGCCCGGCCTTTGATGGCCTTCTTCATGTAGGCCACCCAGATCGGCAGCGCGGCTCGACCGCCCTGCTCGTAGCGGCCCATCGGGAGAACGTAGTCGTCGAAGCCCACCCACACCGAGGTGACCAGGCTGGGTGTGAAGCCGGAGAACCAGGCGTCGAAGGAGTCGTTGGTCGTCCCGGTCTTGCCGGCCACCGGCACGCCGATGCGCTTGGCCGCGGTCCCCGTACCCTCCTCGACCACGTTTCGCATCATCTTCGTGATGATGAAGGCGACGTCCTCTTCGATGACCTGGTCCGGCGCTTCGTCGGTCCAGCGAAGGGCGCGCTCCAGCTTGAGGCCGAGGGGCGCCCACGGGTCCTGGGGCGCGCCGTCATCGAAGAGGACCTTGCCCGCTCGGTCCTCGATCCGGGTGACGAAGCGGCGCTTCGCGCGAACGCCGCCTTGGGCAAAGGTCGCATAGGCGCCCACCAGCTCCGCCATCTTCACGCAGCTCGCCCCCAGGGCGAGGCCGAGCTCCGGACGCAGCTCGCTCTCGATGCCGAGGCGCCGGGCCCAGCGGATGGCTTCGCTCACCCCGACCTTGCCGAGTACCCGGATGGAGGGGACGTTCATCGAATTCTTGAGGGCGGTCCGAAGGGTGACCTCACCCTGAAACTTCCCGGCGAAGTTGTTGGGCTTCCATCGGTTGCCAGCTGCCGCGTCGTTGAAGGCCAAGGGAGCGTCCAAGATGATCGAGCTCGGCGTCAGGCCGGCGAGGGCGAGGGCAGCCGAGTAGACGATGGGCTTGAAGGAAGAGCCGGGCTGCCGGCAGGACTGCAGCGCCCGATTGAACTCGCTCCGCTCGAAGGCATAGCCCCCGATCATGGCCTGGACGTAGCCGGTGTGGGTCTGCTGGGACAGGAGCGCCGCCTCTAGGTCTGGCTCCTGCTCCAGCTGGACCAGCACCTCGTCCTCGTCCAGGCCCCGAGGGAGAGGCCGGGCGATCGCGCTTTTTCGGAGGCGTTTCCTGCTCGTCCGCCGCACCTGCAGCACGTCGCCGACCTCGAAGCGGGAGGGGATCCGGGATAGAAGGGCGCCGTCATAGCGGACCTGGGGGTCGACGGGGCGGGCCCAGCGCATGGCGGCGAGGGGCAAGATCGCCTTTTGCTCGCCGACCTGCACCTTCATGAGGTCCCGGCTCCGGTCGATGCCGGTCACGACGGCGACGTAGAGCTCGCCCATGCGAAGGGGCCCCTCTCGGTCTCGGGCTTCGAGCTCTTGGATGTAGCGCTCCAAAAAGCGGGCTCGGGCCTCGGGCTCCGGAAGGCGCAGCAGCGGGCCCCGGTAGCCCTGTCGCTTGTCCACCATTCGCAGCTTCGCGTAGACGGCTCGGCTGGCGCCGGTGTCCCGCTCGGGATCGACGGTGGTGTAGACGCGCAGGCCGTCCTGGAGCAGGCGCTCTCCGTACTCGGCCTGGACCTGTCGGCGCACGTGCTCCGTGAAGTAGGGCGTCACTTCCCGCGAGAACTGCGGGGCCTCGAAGACCTCGATCGGCGTCGCCTCGGCCTCGGTCAGCTCCGCCTCTTCGATGTAGCCCTCCTCAACCATGCGGCGGAGGACGTAGGCCCGGCGTTCCCGAGCCTGCTGGGGATGGAGGAAGGGCGAGTAGCGGCTCGGCGCCTGGGGCAGCCCAGCCAGAAGCGCCATTTCGGCCAGGTTGAGGCGGCTGACCGGTTTCCGGAAGTAGTTCTGGGCCGCGGCCTGGACCCCGTAGGCCTGGTTCCCCAGGAAGACCTGGTTCAGGTACAGCTCCAGGATTTGGCTCTTCTTCAGCCGTCGCTCCAGGCGCCGGGCCAAGATGGCCTCCCGGACCTTACGTGAGATCTTTCGGGCGGTGCCCGCCGCGTAGCCCTCCTGGGAGACGAGGAGCGACTTCGCGACCTGTTGGGTAATGGTCGAGCCGCCCTGGACCACGCGACCCGCCCTGAAGTTCGCGAAGGCGGCACGCACGATGCCGAAGTAGTCGATCCCCGAGTGCTCGAAGAAGCGGGCGTCTTCGGAAGCCACCAAGGCTTCGACCAGCCGGGGCGGGATGCCCGAGTACGGCACGACCTCTCGCCGCTCTCGATAGACCTCTCCGATCACCTGTCCATCGGCGCCGAAGATGCGCGAGACGGCGGGGGGCGCGTACTCGTCCATGCTCCTGAACTCCGGCAGGCCCTCGGCGAAGCGCGCATAGCTGATGACGCCGGCGGTAAAGCCCGCGAGGCCGCCCACGATGAGAACAAAGGCCGCCACGCGCAGGGCCCAGTGGAGGAGGTTTCGGGGGGTCATCGAGGACGCGCGTGGAACTTAGGGGACCCGTCCGAGCCGGGCAAGCTTTGGTGCGAAAGCTCGGCGATCACCGGGGCTTGGGTCGGCATCGGCCCCGGCGCGGCTTCCGTCGAGGGCCGCCTCGCTTCAGGGCGCCTCCCCGCCGGTTGGGCAGGCCCACCACCCGACTTCCCCGCTGGCCCACCAGCTCGTTGGGATCGTGCAAGTTACGCTGCGCCGAAGGCGAGGTGAGCACCCCGCCTCCGCGCACCCGTCGCGTCGTTGACGGACGACTCACTCGCCGAGCCTGCCACTCGCACCTCGCCCCTGCAAGTCGCGACATGCACCCACACGCGCCGGCGGGTGACGCAGCTCATGGCGCGTCTGGGCCGGAGATTGGACCTATCGCGCCGATGGCCTATCCTCGGCAGGCTTCGGCGGGTTCCGTCCGTCGAAGGTGGGAACGCACGGTGTCTGAACAAACCGCCATCATCATCGACTCCGATCACGACTTCGCGCTGAGGGTCGGCGCGCCTCTGCAGTCCGAAGGCCTCGCGGTCTCTTTCCCTGAAGAAGCGGA
>CAYZFR010000161.1:0-8984 GCA_964477875.1 uncultured Myxococcales bacterium | reverse complement strand
CACTCACCTGCTCCCTGCTGCGGCTTTCGATGCGTTGGGACCTCGCCACAGCTCGCGGAGGAGCAGGAGCCATAGGATGGCGGGCCAGGTGAAGGCGGCGAAAAGTCGGGGAACGAGGATCCCAGGCGGACCCGTCAGCCGGTGGTGCGGGAGGAAGCGAAGGTCGACGCCGAGGGCCTCCAGGAGGGCGCCGGCGCAGGTCAGGTAGACGAGGGGCAGCCCGGCCAGCAGGGCCGCGTCGGCTGCCCGGTCGCCGCCTGCCGAGTGCCGCCCGGAGCGCGCCGCCCCCACGCCCAGGGCTGCGAAGATCAGGGCCACGATGCCGAGGCCGACCCATTGGTTGATGAAGCTCTGGGCGAGCATGCCCGCGCCGGCGCCGAGGTCGTTCCTCGCCACCAAGAGCGCGTGGCCGATGCGAATTGGCTCGGCTGCGGCCGTCCCGAGCACGAGCCAGGGCAGAACGTCGCCGGCACCGCCGCCGGCCCCTGCCAACACGGCGCGCAGGGCGGCGACAGGCGTCAGCGCGATGGCTCCCAACCGATCGAAGTGGGCCAGGAGCCTTTGCATCAGAAGACGCGGCGGCGCCTCGTCAGGACCGCGCCGACGCCGAGGAGCCACAGCAAGACCGTGCCGGGTGTGGATGCACAGCCGCCGCCGTCCACGTCACCGTTGCCGCCGCCGCCGTTACCGCTGCCGCCGCCGTTACCGTTGCCGCCTCCGCCGTTCCCCGGGTCGTCGGGCACGCCTGGGCAACCAGGCAATAGATCGATGATCTCCAGGTCGTCGATCCCCGCCTCGACGTTGATGTTGCCGGGATCTTCGATCGTGAATCGAAAGACCATGCGGTTGGTGGGCTCGATGCCCTCGTCGAGGAGATCGACCTCGAGTCGCCGCCACTCTTCGAGCGTGGTGACGGTGGCCGTCGCCACCTGGGTGAAGGTGTCCCCGCCGTCGTTCGAGGCCTCGACGATGAGAGGCGTGTCGTTGGGCTCGGCGCCGCCGACCGCGGCGAAGTCGAAGGCGTTGCGCCAGTATGAGAAGCGCAGCCGAGGCTTGCGGGTGTCACCGATGGCGAAGATCGGGCTCTGCAGGGTCGTGACTCCGTCGTCGAGATCGCCGCTCGCGAAGCTCGCGCCGGCCCGGGGGTTGGTCATGAAGGCCAGGGTCGACTCGTCCCCAAGGGTGGCGTCCCGGCCGGGCTGGGTCAGTCCGACGCCGGGGCTCACGACGGGCTCGGGGATCCCTAACTCCCAGGTGCCGCGGATGGCGGTGTCGGTTCCGTCGGGGTCGACGATCCAGTTCGGCGCCTCGTCCAAGGGGTCGAAGCGAACCTGCTCGGTCCCGATCGGAATCGAGATCACCTCGCCGAGCCGAGGCCCCTCCTGCAGAACCAAAGACACGCGGATGTCCACCGAGCGGTCGCACTCGTCGATCTCGACGTTGAACCCGATCGGCATCGTCAGCTGCACCGATTCGCCCTGGGGCACGTCGGGCAGATCCTGGGTCCCGTTCGTCAACGAGATGCCGGAGCTCAGGGCCGACACCTCGAGCTGGGCGCCGGAAGCCAGACCGCTTCCGACGTTTCGGATCTCGAAGTTCAGATCGACACTCTCACCCGGCGCCACGAGGTCGTCGTTGTCGTCGGTGATGACGAGCTCGTCCACGGCCAGAAGCGGCTCCGGGCAGCGCTCGGAGGTCTTGGTGCAGATCGTGACGCCGGACCACGCCTGCCAGGCGGCCGGAAAGTCCGCGGCGAGGTCGTTCAAGAACTCGAGATCGTCCTCGAAGTTGGCGCGGCTTTCACCGGGGCGGGTCAAGAGCACGAAGGCCACTCGCTGGTACGGGAGCGATGCCGTCGCCGGCGGGTCTCGCTGCCCCGTCCCTTCGAGGATGTCCTCGATGTTCACGAGGGTGCGCTCGCCCGATATGACGTCGCCGGGCATCAGGGGCGTGTTGGCGCCGACCGGAAGCCCCCCCATCGTGGCGGCCTGAACCCGGAAGAAGGGCGGGACTTCGTCGGCCCCGATGAAGCCCATCAGGTAGAGATCGAGGGGCGCGAAGCGAGGCGGGGTGTTCACGACGCGGAACATCCCTTCGCCGTCCTCCAGAAGGTCGATGCCCCCGAACAAGGAGCCCCCCGAGTCGGCGGGGTTGGACCAGCCGTCGTCGCCGATCAGACCTAGCGGTTCGGCTCCTGGAAGCAGCGGGCTGAACAGCCAGCGCTGGGCCAGCCGTCGCGCGATGAGCTGCTGGAACTCACCCTGCGGCTCGTTGAGGTCGTCGAGGCTGCCGCCCCTTGCCAGGAGCTCCGGCGTGTTGGCGTAGATGAAGCCCGACGCCCGGGCCCGAGTGGAAAGATTCCAGTCCTCTCGGCGATCCACGTCTTCGCCGGACTCCAGCCCGATGCCGGTCACGTCCTGCTGCAGCCGGGTGTAGGTCACCTGGCTCTCCAGCGGGCTCGTCAAGGGATCGGGGAAGCCGTCGTCCCGGAAGGTCGGGAACACGATGAAGGTGTCGTAGGTCTCTCCGATTTCCTCTGCGATGATCCCCGTCAGCTCCTGACGCTGGTTCTCGTTGGAGAAGATCAGCTGATTGGGGGGCGTGCCGAAGGTCGTCACCAGGCCTGGCTGATTGACGAGGATGACCTCTCCCTCCCGGGTCACGATGGCGTCGGCGACGGACGCGTTCAGCAGGGAAAAGCCGATGGCAAATACGGTCGAAAGGCGGGTCATGGTGTTCTCGGGGTCCGCGGTGGGCGGACGCGTGGTTGTCACCCGGCCGACGTGGGTTTTCAACCCATGATCGCGGGGTCCAACTGGGAGATGTGGCGAGCCGCCGATTCTGATTGCATGGGCGCCGTGGAGTCGACGCCCATCGTCGTCCAAAAATACGGCGGCTCCTCGGTGGCAGACCCCGAGATGATCCAGGCCGTCGCCGACCGCGTGCTGGCCCGACGGGCAGAGGGCCGCAGGCTGGTGGTCGTCGTCTCCGCCATGGGGAAAGCCACCGACGAGCTCCTCGAGATGGCCCGTCGGGTCGCCCCTGAGCCCGACCGGCGGGAGTTGGACATGCTCCTCACGGTCGGAGAGCGGGTCTCGATGGCCCTCCTCGCCATGGCCATCCGGGCCCGGGGCCGAGAGGCGGTGTCTCTGACCGGCTCTCAGTCCGGCATCTTGACCTCGGCCAGCCACACCCAGGCCCAGGTGATGGAGGTGCGGCCCTTCCGGATCTTGGACGAGCTGGAGCGAGACCGGGTGGTCATCGTCGCCGGCTACCAGGGCGTCAGCTACCAGCGCGAGATCACCAGCCTCGGCCGGGGCGGATCGGACACCACGGCCGTAGCTCTGGCCGCAGCCCTGGACGCCGAGGCCTGCGAGATTTATTCGGATGTCGACGGCGTCCTGAGCGCCGATCCCCGGGTGGTGCCGGAGGCGGTCCGACTGGCCGAGCTGGACTACGACCACATGCAGGCCATGGCCCGTGCAGGGGCGAAGGTCCTGAACGCCCAGGCGGTGGCCTTCGCGAAGGACAAGGGCATCGCGATCTACGCCCGCAAGACCGGCAGCCTGGAGGCTGGCACCGTCGTGCGAAAGGACGCGCCCAGCCCCGACGGACCGCTCGCGGTGGCCCACGCCCGTGGCCAGTGGCTGGCGTCGTCCGACGGCGCGGCTCTGGGGGGTGTCCGCCGGAGCTTCCGGGACCCAGACGGGCGATGGCTGTATCTGGTGGATGGCACCAACCTCGGCCGTCCGCCGGGGCCGGACGCTTCGCCGGTCGGGACCTGCTCCCTGATCGGCACCAGGCTCGAACACCGGCGGGCCGAGTCCGCCCTCTCCGCCGCCGGCGTCACCATCCGGGCAGCGTGGAGCACCGAGCTCGAATTGACCTTCGTGGTCGGCGAAGCCGAGCTCGATGCCGCGGTGCAGAGACTGCACGCGGCTTGCGTCGCTCCGCCCGATTCGGGATGACCCGAGCGTGCTCTCACTTGCGCGACGCCTCGGGGAACGGATCCGGATCGGCGAGGACATCGTCCTGGTGGTCCGGGAGATTCGCGGCAAGCACGTGAAGATCGGGATCGAGGCCCCGCCCCACATCCGAGTCCTGCGAGAAGAGATCTACCAGGAGCTCCGAGACGCCAACCAGGCCTCCGCCCGGCACGAGGGCTTGCCCAAGGCCCTGACCCGACTCGGCAAAGGCAAGTCGTGAAGGTGAACAGCAGTCGCTTCGGCGAGCTGGATTTGCCGGAGGACCGCGTGATCCACTTCCCCGACGGATTGCCCGGCTTTCGGAGTCATGACTGGGTGCTCCTCCACCAAGAGGATGCGCCGGTGGTGAGCTGGCTTCAGGCGGTCGGCGAGCCGGAGGTGGCGCTGATGACCATCGACCCGGTCGACCTCGGTCTCGGGAACTATCAGCCCGCGCCCCCGGACGAGGTCCTGGCCGGCCTGGGCGTCGAAGATCCGAAGAAGCTGAGCGTTCGGATCATCATCCGCCGCGCCGACGATGACGAACACCTACGGCTCAACCTGTTCGCGCCGCTCTTCTTCGACGTACGAGCCCGGCTCGGGATGCAGGTCCCCTTGATCGGCAGCGACTACCCCGTCTCTGCCTTGTGGCCGCCCGGCGAGGCGGATGCTCCGTCCGAAGACGGCTGACCGTTCTCGACCGTTTTTCGTCCCGCCACCGAAAGACTGATCCATCCCTGCCGCCAAAAGTAGACCAGGAAGCACAGGTCGACCAAGACCATGCCCCCGAGGACGACGGGGTAGCCGTAGCGCTGACTCAGCTCCGGCATGTTGTACGGCGAGGACGTGTCGAAGTTCATGCCGTACACAGCGGCGATGAAGGACAGCGGGATGAACAGGGTCGAGATGATGGTGAGCACCTTCATGATCTCGTTCATGCGCTGACTGTCCTGGGACGCGTTGAGCTCCATGAGGCTGGCGCTGTGGTCCCGGAAGCTCTCGACCATCTCCATCGCCTGCATGGCGTGGTCGAGAGTGTCTCGGAGGAAGAAGCGGGTCTCCTCCAAGAACTTGGAGCCGTCGGGCTCCAGCAGGTTGCGCAGCGCTTCCCGGAGCGGGGTGAGGCTCCGCCGTACGGCGTGCAGGCCCCGCCGGTGGCCGTGCACGTCGAGCAGCACCCGATTGCCTCGACCCACCAGGATCTGCTCCTCGATGGCTTCGAGCTTCTCCCCGAATTGTTCGAGGACGGGAAAGTAGTGATCGACCGCGGCGTCGAGGAGGGCGTAGGCCAGGTAGTCGGCCCCTCGCGAACGGATCCGGCCCGAGCTGCGGCGGATGCGGTCTCGAACCGGTTCGAAGCTATCGCCGGTGTGCTCTTGCACCGTGATGACGAAACCGTCGCCGATGAACATCGAGACCTGCTCGATGTCGAAGCGGTCCTTGAAGGAGAGCTGCCGGAACACCAAGAAGTCGTGATTCGGGTAGGACTCGAACTTGGGCCGCTGGTCGGTGTCGAAGACGTCCTCCACCGCAAGCGGGTGCAGTCCGAAGCGGGCGGCCAGAGACTGGAGGAGCTCGGTCGAGCCGAGGCCGGCCACGTCCAGCCATCGGACGACGGCGCCCTCGGCCTCGTCGAGGCCTTGCTCGTCCGTCACCTGACGCTCGACCAGGGTTTCGGGCCCGTAGGCGAACAGCCGCATCCGAGGCCGAGGGGCCCCTTCCGGCGCTTCGAAGAAGCCCGGCGGGGCTCCGGGTTTTTGCCAGCGGAGCTGTCGCGGGACGGCGTACCGCGACAGCCGGGCCGCCGCCGTCCACGGGCTTTGACCGAGGCGATGAACCATGACGCCCCATGAGCCCAACCTTCGCGGGCAGGCGCAACCGTCATCCTTCGTTGACCGGGGCGACGGGGGAGCCGGTATTTGGAGGTGATGGAACCAAACCCCGTCAAGCGGGCCCTTTTATTGGGGCTCCTCGCCGCAACCGCCTGTCAGGGCGAGGTCTTCGGCCTGGACGGCCCGCGCACCGCGATCGGCGACGACGGCCTGCCCTACGCCACCCAGGCGCCCCGATTCGGGACCATCCTCCTCGACTGCGGCCAGGCCGAAGACCGGCTCGTGATCCGGAATCGGGGGATCGCGCCCTTGGTTGTGGAGGCGCAAGGGATCCTGGACGAGGACGAGGTCTTCGACGTCGACCTGCCGGGCCCGCTTCCGAATTCCGCCCTGGTCCTGGGCCCGCGGGCGCAGCTGGAGCTGATGGTCCGCTTCGTGCCTGACCGGGTGGGCCGCTTCGAAGGCGGCCTCGATCTGGTCCTGGACGGCGACCCCGTCGCGCTCCGATGGACGGCGGAAGCGACCGACCAAGCGGTGGTGACGGAGCGCTTCCGTCAGACCCAGACCCTCAGCACCGACGTGGTGTTCGTGATCGACGACAGCGCGTCCATGCGAGAGGAGCAGGAGCTGTTGCGAAGCAACTTTCGGTCTTTCCTCCAGTCCGCCGATGACGGCCTGACCGACTATCGGATCGCGGTCACGACCACCAACGTGGAGGGGATCGGCGGCCGCTTCGTGCCCACCAGCAGCGTGACCGGTGATGTGGACGGCGACGGCGACATCGACGAGTTCGACACCTTCGAAGAGCGCTTTCGGGCCCGAGAGCGGTGGGCCGATCGAAGCTCTCAGCCCACGCCCGAGATCAAGTTCCGGCGCCTGTCCGAGGTGGGCGTGAGCGGCCAGGGCGTCGAGAAGGGGCTGGAGGCAGCGGCCCTCTCGGTGTCGCCCGAGAATCGCTTCGCCCCGAATTTCGGCTTCTTCCGCGAGGAGGCGCTGCTGTCCTTCATCTTCGTGAGCGACGAGGGCGACCAGTCACCAGGGCCGGTCAGCCGATGGGTCGATCGCCTCCGCGCGGCGAAGGTCGACGGCAACGTCCGGGCCAGCGCCGTGGTGGGCCCGCTGCCGGACGGTTGCGAGACCGAGACCGAGCGCGTGGCACCGGCGCCGCGCTACGCCGAAGCCGCCCGCCGCCTCGGCGGCGTCACCGCGTCGGTGTGCGCCGAAGACTGGGCTCGGGTCCTGGAGGACGTCTCCGGCATCGCTCTCGGCTTGAGGACCCGCTTCGCCCTCGCCGGCCGCCCCGCCGAGCTCCCCGTGGTCCGGGTGAACGGCAAAATCCGCCCCGCCGTCCTCGAGCAGGGCACCGTCCAGTGGACCCTCGACGAAGAGGACCGGGCGGTCGTCTTCGAGCCCCTCACCACCCCGGCCTTGGGCGCCGACATCGAAATCCAATATCCCCTGGCCTGCGAATGAGGCGGCGGCGCCCCAGCCCGGCGAGGATTTCCGCTATCAATGGGACCGTTAGGACGACGGTCCGGGTGTTCCGTGTCTTCGTCTGGACCCTCTGCTGAGCCCCGCTGATCCCCGCTCGCGCGAGCTCGGTGAGCCACTACACTACGCGGCGCAGCGGCTCCAGGTGCGGGACTGGCTCCCGCATGGCGTGGGCCCAATCGAGTTCGCCGGCGATCACTCGTACGGCACGGATGACCCCGGCGTGCCCCACGAGCAGCGGTGCCTCGCCGCTGACGTCGGCGAGCGCTGCTCGTACGCGACGCTCCAGCTCGGGAACGGATTCGCCACCGGGCGGCGCCGCGCGCGTCCAGTCTGCCATCCAGACTTGCATGCGCTGGGCATCGTCTCGTTCGATGTCGCTCCAAGCGCGGCCTTCCCACTCACCAAAGGATATCTCGCGCAGGCGCGGATCCACGTGCAGCGGCACGCCGATGCGCTGGGCGAGCTCCCGTGCCAGGTCGTGGCAGCGCGGCAAGTCCGAAGTCCAAACGCCGTCGGCGTCGCCGGTTCGGTCGAGCACCTGCCGTGCCGCCAGGGCTGCAGCGAGCTCCACCGGTAGCGAGTGCTGGCCGATGCAGAGCCCCGCCGTGCCCCTCATCGGGGCATGTCTCACCATGTTCAGCGTCAAGCGTTCCATGCGAGTACCATCAAGATTGCGCAATCCTGCAGCTGTTGGGTTGCACCGAGAAAGTCACCGGTGATGCCACCGGCACGCGCCAGGAAGCGCCAGGCGCACACCGCCGCCAAGCCCGCCGCCACCAGCGGCAGCGCCAAAGCTTCGTTTACGCTCAGCTGGCCCGCTGCCAGCGAAGCGACGACCACCATCAGCGGCCACAGTGTGGCGACCAGGGCCTGCGCCGGCCCCGCCCGGCTCACCTGGCGACTCTTCGCCTCGGCGTCGCGGGTCGCGTAGGGAAGCGCCACCATCAACCAGACGGGCGGCGTACGCGCGGCGCATTGACTGAGCACGAGCGCGATCGGTGCACGCGCATCGAGCTTCGCAAGCAGCGCGACCCGCAGCAGCACGACGAGCATCAAGGCCAGCGCGCCGAAGCTTCCGACGCGGCTGTCTTTGAGGATGATGAACAGCTTCTCGCGGTCGAAAGCGCCGCCCATGGCGTCTGCCGTATCGGCGAGCCCGTCTTCGTGGAACGCGCCGGTCAACATGGCGCCCAGCATGACCACGATGATGGCGCCGGGCAGGGCGCCGGTCGGGCGAAACAACGAGAAGGCACCCGCCATGACGATGCCCAGCGCCGCGCCCACGAATGGAAACCACGCGGTCGACCAACGCCACTCGAGCGGCGTGTACGGAAAGCCGCCGACCGGGATGCGCGTCAGGAAGATGAAGGCGGCTCGGCAGCCGCGCAGCGCGGCGGGCATCAGTGGCCTCGATCTGGCACTGCGGCCTCTGCGAATGTCGCCATGCGAGCGTGCAGCGCGCAAGCTGCTTCGATGAGGGGAAAGGCGATGAGCGCACCGCTGCCCTCTCCGAGAGCCAAGTTCAGATCCAACAGCGGTTGCGCGTTCAACGCCGTGAGTACGCGCTGGTGACCGCGCTCGCGCGAACGATGAGCGAACAACAAGCCCGGCGGCGCCGGCGCCGTGCGACACAGGACCAGCGCCGCCGTGCTGACGATGAAGCCATCAACCAGCACCACCATGCCCAGCTCCA
>CAYZFR010000160.1:0-9053 GCA_964477875.1 uncultured Myxococcales bacterium | reverse complement strand
CGAGCTGGCGCAGGCCGAAAGCAGGAGGAGCGTGACGACCGGTCCCCGCACGGACACCGGGACCCTAGCAGCTCCGGCCACTCCCGGCAGCTGTGGGGGAAGATGCGAGGAGGCCCGAACGGGCGACGAGCGGCTCTCGAAGCTTCTAGGGGGGTCTTCAGCACCCCCCTAGAAAATCCGAGCCACGACGCCGTCGACCACCACCGAGCCGAAGGTCATGCCGAGGGTGGCTAGCACCAGCCCCGTCTTCGTCTTTATCTCGAAGCTGGTCAGGATTTTGTCGGTCAGCCACAGCAGGAAGCCGTTGAGGACCAACAGGAACAGACCGAAGCTCAGGACGATCATTGGCATGCTCACGATCATGAGGAGCTCCTTGAGCAGGAAGTTCAAGAAGGCGTAGACCGCCGCCACGCCAACCGCGGACATGAAATTCTTTACTCGAACGCTGGGGATGATCTGGGCGATCAGGAGGACGACGCCACCGGTAAGGAGGATGCGAACAACGGTGTCCATGTGTGGACCCTAGAGCTCAGCTCACGGTCGGGTCGACCCCATCCGCCTCCCCATCCGCCAAATCGACGTCCCGAGCCAGGGCCTCCGCCTCGGCGGACAGGGCTTCCCACCCTTCCTCGACGCGGGTGGGCGGGAATTCGCGGGCCAAGCGCTCCAGCCGGGCCAGGGCCAGCGCGACGCGACGGGACGAAAGCTGCCCCTCTCGAAGGGCGCGCTCGATGCCGGCCCGCACCGCCGCCACCGTCTCGGGCCGCCGGCACGCCAGCAGTCCGTCACAACCGGCCGCCAGCGTCTCGACCGCGCCCGCCTCGACGTCCCCTCCGAAGCCCGCCATGTCCAGGTCGTCGCTGAACACCACGCCCTCGAAGCCCAGGTCTCGCCGCAGTCGGTTTTCAATCCATTCAAACGAACGGACGGCGGGACGTCGGTCCACCGCCGGATAGCGGACGTGGGCCGTCATCACGCTGGCCACGCCAGCCAGGATTGCGGCCCGGAAGGGGCTCATGTCCCGGCCGCGCAACGTTTCTTCGCCGGCGCCGACCACCGGGAGCGCGTGATGAGAATCCTCCTCGGTGTCTCCGTGACCCGGAAAGTGCTTGGCGCAAGCCGCCACCCCCGCCGACTGCAGCCCGTCGACGAAGGCCGCCCCGAGCCGAGACACGAGGGCGGGATCGGCCCCGAAGCTCCGGTCCCCTACCACTCGGTTCTCGGGGTGCAGGTCGAGGTCCAACACCGGCGCGAAGTCGAGGTTGAAGCCGAGCTTTCCGAGCCCCAGCGCGAGGAGGGCCCCGCAGCGTCCAGCCAGGGTCTTGCGGCCCCGGGCGCCCACCGCCCCCATCGCGGGCAGCTCGGGAAAGGGCGCCCGAAGGCGCTGAACCCGGCCCCCTTCCTGGTCGATGGCGATCAGGGCAGCGGGGGCCCGGGCCCGGATTTCAGCGACCAAGGCTGCGACGTCGTCCAGCGCCCCCAGGTTGCGAGCAAAAAGGACCACGCCTTGGACCCGCCGGGCCTCGAGGTCTTCGGCGACCCAGGCGGGAAGCGAAGTTCCCTCGAAGCCAACCAGCATGGGCACGCGCACCTCCAGACCGTAACCAAAGCAGCGCTCCGCGCCCACAAGTAGGGGAGTCAAAAGAACGGCATGGCCCGCCGCATCGGGCGTCGAGGGTCGAGATGTGATCCAGACGAACATGGAGCGGGCCCGCTCGGGCTGATAGAATCGGCCTTAATGCTGGCTGGGCCCCTCTTCCTCACCTGTGCGCTCGCGGCCAGCCCCGCCACCGAGCAGGAGCTGGTGGATCGCTTGCAATCTATCTTGCAATCCCCCGAGTTGGAGGGGACTCGGGTCGGCGTCCATATCCGCTCGCTGACCGACGGCCGCGTTCTCTTCGACGAGGGCGGCGACGAGCTCTTCAACCCCGCCTCGAACACCAAGCTGTTGACGACCGCCGCTGCGCTCGAGGTGCTCGGGCCTTCCTACCGCTTCTGGACCGAGGTCCACCGCTCTCCTGGCATGAAGGACGGGGTGGTCGAGCGACTCTACGTCACCGGCGAAGGCGATCCGACCCTGACCACCGAAGCGGTGTTCGGTCTCGTGAACGAGATCGCCCTGAGGGGCATCGAAGTGGTGGCGGGGGACCTCGTCGTCGACGACCATTTCTTCGACGACGTCCGCGAAGGGCCGGGGTGGGAAGAAGAGACCGGCGACCCCGCCTACGCCGCACCGGTTGGGGCCTTCTCTGTCAACTTCAACACCT
The DNA here is from genome assembly GCA_964477875.1 of uncultured Myxococcales bacterium. Lineage (GTDB taxonomy): Bacteria > Myxococcota > Kuafuiibacteriia > Kuafuiibacteriales > Kuafuiibacteriaceae > Kuafuiihalomonas. Next base: position 6,786 of record CAYZFR010000160.1, on the reverse strand, counting down.
TCGTCATCCGGGTCACGCCGGGCGAGGTGGTCGGTCAGCCGGCCCGTGTCCGGGTGTGGCCGGACGTCGGCCTCGTGGATCCGGTGGTCGACGCCGTCACCCGGGGACGCCGAACTCGGAGTCGCCTGTGGGCCGGTACCAAGGCGGGGCGCGACGGACACATCGAGGTGGTCGTCCGGGGCAGCATCGCTCTCGACGCCCACGAGGGCTTCGAGATCCGGCGCCGCGTTCACGATCCCACCCGTTTCGCCGGGGAAATGATGAAGTCGCTCCTCGCCATGCGGGGTGTGGAAGTACGGGGCAAGGTTCGAAGGGGCGAGGTGCCCAGCGACGCCGTTCGGGTGGCAGGTCACGCTTCACCGCCCCTCGCCACGATCCTGAGCAAGCTCAACAAGTACTCGAACAACTTCATCGCCGAGCAGATCCTCAAGACCATGGGTGCCGAGGCCACTGGCGCGCCGGGCAGCTGGGCCTCCGGAATCGACGTTTTGGAGTCTTTTTTGGATGACCTCGGCGTACCGTCCGACCGGTACGTTCTCGGAAACGGCTCGGGCCTCAACGACGTCAACCGGGTGACGCCCGCCCTCGTGACCCTGCTCTTGGCCCGCATGAACGAGCGCTTCGAAGTACGTCCAGAGTTCATCGCATCCCTCGCCACCGCCGGCCTGTCTGGCACCATCCACCGGCGCTTCGAGGATACCCCCGCCGAGACCCGGCTGCGGGCCAAGACCGGCTCCCTCACCGGCGTCAGCGCTCTGTCCGGCTATGTCTTGACCAGCTCCGACGAGCTCTTGGCGTTCTCGATCATGATGAATGACTACCGGGGGCGAGCCCGGTCCATGTGGAAGATCCAAGACCGGATCGGGGTCGCGCTCGCCCGGCACGACGCCGGCATCATCCAGGTCGACGGGGGCTCGGAGCCGATCGCCGGTGCCGCCGGCTCCCTGGACCGAGAGCGCACCCAGCCCTAGGGTGGTGAAACATTGGGCCGGGTTCCGCGTCCAAGGATCAGGATGAGAACCACGACCTCCCTCGGCCTCGTTTTGGGCCTCCTGCTCGCCGCGCCGACCTCCCGGCCCGCGCGAGCCCAGGTGGAGCCCAAAGCCCAGGCCGCCTACGCCCGCCTCTTGGAGGCCCACGTCGAAGACGGCCTCGTCGATTACGCCGCGCTGGCCGAGGACCCTGACCTGAACACCTACGTCGAGGCTTTGGCCAAGGCCGAGGTCCCAGAGGGTCGAGACGCCCGGATCGCCTTCTACATCGACGCCTACAACGCCCTGGTCCTACACGCCGTCATCACCAGCGGCCGACCCCGCTCGGTGCTCGACGTGGACGGTTTCTTCGACGCCGAGACCCATACCGTCGCCGGGCGAGCCCTCACCCTCGACGCCCTCGAGAAGAAGGTTCTGAACCCCTTTGCGCGAGACCCCCGGACCCACTTCGTCCTGGTGTGCGGGGCGGTGGGCTGTCCGCTCTTGGAGCCAAAGCCCTACACCGGAAGCGACGTGAGCCAGCGCATGGAAAAGGCGACCCGGCGGTACCTTCAGAGCCCCCGGGGCGCCCGGGTCGCCGACGGCAAGCTCTCCTTGTCCAAGATCTTCGACTGGTACGCCGGCGACTTCGGCGGAAAGGACAAAGTTCGCACTTTCGTCGAGAGCCGTCTGACGGCCTCTCAGAGAGCGCGCCTTGGCGACAGCTACACCCTGGACTTCATCGACTACGACTGGACTCTCAATCAGCAGTGAGCGGCACGGCCTTGTTGCTTGCGTGACCCGCCAGGCGATCCGTAAGCTCCTCCGCCTGCATGGTGGACGCTTCTTCCGCACGACGCCTGACCCTCGCTGGGGCTTGCGCCGGTGCTTTCACCGAGCGAACCCGTCGCAAGGGCCGGGCCCACGTCGAGAACGGCGAAGCTTCCATCGAAGGCGCGAGCGGGGCCACGGTCCTCGTCTTCGTCCGAGACCAGCGACCCAAGCCCTACCTGACCGCCGTCGACTACTCCGAGGTCGAGAACCGGGAGCGGGTCCAGGTCGAGTGCTCCTGTCCGTACTTCAAGGACGGCTATCCCTGCGCCCACATCTACGCCGCCCTGATCGCGACCGATGCGAGCGGGCTCGATCTGGTCAGCCATCACGCGTTGATGGGGCGGCTGGACGTCGTCCAGTTCTCGTCGGGCCTGCCTGCCGACGATGACTGGTTCTTCGAGGGCGAAAACGGCTTCGCGAGCCAGCAGATCGCCGAGAAGTTCTTCGAGGCCCATGGCGGGGATCGGGAGCCCGACTGGCGGGGCAGCCTCCAGAAGCTGCAGAAGGGCCTGCTCGCCACTGGGCCGAGCGTGGAGCAGCTCCTCAACGAGCGGCCCATCGAGCGCATCGAGCTCCGCATTCACCCCGAGAAGTCCGAAGACCGCGGAACCCTGGTGGTGGAGATGTGCGAGCGAGTTCCGGATCCCGAGCACCCGAGCGGTCGGCTGACGCCCCTCTACATGACCCGGCGAGACCTGGCGCGCTGCACCAAAGAGGCCGACCGCCGGGCCCTGGATCTTCTCCTGGCCCACCCGATGGCGGCGGGCCTGATCCGCCCCTCGGACCCAGGCCTGGCCCCCGTCTCCTCTCACCTCGCCATCGTCCCCGCCGCCCTCCACCAGCTGATGCTGAGGGCGTTGGTCGACACCGCCGCCTTCCGCTGCCCCATCGACGAGGAGGGCCTTCGTGCCACGCCCCCACTCAGCCTCGACAACGGTCCGTCCTGGCGCTTCTCGGTGGTGGTCGAAGACACGGTGAAAGGTATCCTTCATCGAGAGCTGGACGGCAAACGCCAGGAGCGAGCGCTCGATGACGCCCTCGTCGTCGTGCGTGACGGCCTCGTGCTCTTCGACGCCGAGCTGGGACGCCTCGAAATCGGGGAGGAGCACGATTGGCTCAAGTTCCTGCGCCGCAACGGGGAGCTCGCCTTCTCGGACGATCGGCTGCGGGAGCTGCTTTCGGAGATGGGCCAGATCGGACACCTCCCCCAGCTGGAGGTCCGCAACGACGCGGTCGAGGTCGTCAGCCCTGCCCCGAAGACCCTCGTCATGGTCCACGAGGCAGACGCGAAGGCGCGGTCGGTCCCGGTCGACGTCAGCTTCGATTACGAGGGGACCGGCTTCAGGCTGGGCGATGGACGTTCGGCGGTCCTCGACCGGGACCGCTTCGTCCTCCGTGACCGGGGCGCCGAGCGGGATGCCGTCCGCCGGCTCGGCCAATGCGGCCTGCGGCGGGAGGATGGCCTCGAAAGCCATCAGCTCGCGCTCAAGCCCTCCGAGGTCACGCCGGCCATCCGGGCCATGAGCCAGGCCGGGGTCGAAGTCCGAGCCCGAGGTCGGGCGGTGCGGGGCCTGACCGGCCAGAGCTTTCGCATCTCCTCCGGTGTCGACTGGTTCGACCTCCACGGCGAGGTCGACTTCGAGGGGATCAAGGTCCCGCTCCCCGAGCTGTTGAGCGCGATCCGGGAGCGGGAGGGCCTGGTGCGCTTGGACGACGGCTCGGAGGGACTACTCCCCGACGCCTGGGTCCGACGCCTGGAGGCGCTGAACCGACTCAGTCAGAAAAAAGGGGGTCAGCTCCGTTTTGCTTCCGGCCAGGCCCTGCTCCTGGACGCGCTGGTGCGGGCGGCGGACATCGAGCTGGAGGTCGACGATCGCTACGCTCGGCGTCAGGCCGAGCTCAGCGGCACCCAGGACGTCAAGCCCCTGCCCGAACCGGAGGGCTTCGAGGGATCGCTGCGGCCCTACCAAAAAGAAGGCCTCGGCTGGCTGGAGTTTCTGGATCGCCTCGGACTCGGCGGCTGTCTGGCCGACGACATGGGTCTCGGCAAGACGATCCAGGTGCTGGCGCTGCTCCTCTTTCGCCAGCGCTCCGGACGACAGCAAGGGCCCACGCTTCTCGTCGCACCCCGGAGCCTGGTCTATAACTGGCTCCGGGAGTCCGAGCGCTTCGCGCCCTCCCTGAAGGTCCTCGACTACACGGGGACCAACCGCGCCGAGAACTTCGATCGCATGGACCAGTTCGACGTCGTCGTGACGACCTACGGGACCGTCCGCCGCGACGTGGACGTGCTGCGGGAGAAGCTCTTCGACTACGTCATCCTGGACGAAGCCCAGGCGATCAAGAACCCTTCCGCCCAGTCCAGCAAGGCCTGCCGCGTGCTTCGCAGCCGGCATCGCCTCGCCCTCTCAGGCACGCCGATCGAGAACGATGCCGTGGAGCTGTGGTCGATATTCGAGTTCCTCAATCCGCGGATGCTCGGCTCCCGCCAGCAGTTCCACGCCCTGTCCCGCTCCAGCGGCAGCCTGCCCCTGGTCGCCCGGGGTCTCAAGCCCTTGCTCCTCCGGCGCACCAAGCAACAGGTCCTCGCCGATCTCCCCGAGAAGACCGAGCTGTCGATCCACTGCGAGCTGAGCCCGGCCGAGAGGGAGAACTACGAGCGCCTGCGGGACCACTACCGTCACTCGATCCGAGAGCGGGTGGCCCAGGACGGCCTGGGCAAGAGCCGCATGCACGTCCTGGAGGCTTTGCTGCGGCTCCGACAGGCGGCCTGTCACGTGGGCCTCGTCGATCCCAAGAAGAGCAAAGAGACCAGCAGCAAGATCGCGTCACTGATGGACCACGTCCACGAGGTCCTCGCCGGCGGGCACAAGGCCCTCATCTTCTCCCAGTTCGTGAAACTGCTTCAGATCGTGCGGGAGCGACTGGATGAAGAGAAGCTGCCCTACGCCTACCTGGATGGCCAGACCACCCGGCGCGAAGAAGAGGTCCAGCGATTCATGGAGAACGACGACGTCGGGCTGTTCCTGATCAGCCTCAAGGCAGGAGGCTTGGGGCTGAATCTGACCGCCGCCGACTATGTCTTCATCTTGGACCCCTGGTGGAACCCGGCCGTCGAGGCCCAAGCCATCGACCGAGTGCATCGTATCGGTCAGACCCGACCGGTCTTCGCTTATCGGTTCGTCGCCCGAGACACGGTGGAGGAAAAGATCATCGAGCTCCATGCCCACAAACGAAAGCTCGCCGACGCCTTGGTGTCGGCCGACGACCAGTTCCTCAAGGAGCTCACCCTGGAAGACCTGCGCCACCTCTTCGGGGCGTAGCGAGGCTGCAACCATTTTCGCGGCCCCTTGCATTGACCGGTGGGGGCGCCCGGCGCGACAAGGACCGACGCCCCTCGGGGGAGATTGATCATGTCGAGCGTCAACAGAGTCTTTTTGATTGGAAACCTGGGAGCCGATCCCGAGGTTCGCTACACCCAGAGCGGATCCCCGGTCGCCAACTTCCGCATCGCCACCACCGAAACCTGGAACGACCGGAACGGTCAGCGCCAGGAGAAGACCGAGTGGCACCGCATCGTCGTCTGGGGAAAGCAGGCCGAAACCTGCGGCGAGTACCTGAGCAAGGGCCGCTCGGTCTGTGTCGAGGGCCGGCTCGAGACCCGGGAGTGGGAGGACCGCGAGGGTCAGCGTCGCTTCACCACCGAGATCAAGGCCGACCGTGTGACCTTTCTCGCGGGCGGTCGAGATGGCGGGGGCAGCCCGAGCCGCGGACGTTCCGCTTCCACGGGCGACGGCGGCGGCGGCATGGGCGGGGGCGGCTACAACGACGATCCGCCGCCGATCGACGACAGCGACATCCCGTTCTGAGCTCAACCCTCTTCATCGTCCCAGGGCGTCGAGACATCGATCTCGGTGTCGCCCGAGTCTTCGCCCCCGAAGTCGTCCTCGGTCTTCGGGGGCGGGACCTTGTTGGGATTGATCTCGATCAGGGGGGGCTCCTCGAACTCCAGGAGCCATTTCCCGTCCACCCGATGCCAGGACTGCCGGATCATCTCGGTCTGAACGGTGACCGAGGGCAGCCGCATGTAGCGGTAGCGGACCGTGATGTCGGCCGACGCTTCGGACTTCACATCCACCCGCAGCACCTGAATGTCTTCGATTTGCAGGCCCGTCCCCTCGTCTTCGAAGGCAGCCAAGAAAGAGGCCCGAAGATCGTTGGGGCGAAACCCAGCCGCCCGCTCGTAGTATTTCCAGCGCAGCGCCTCGAGATAGGCGTCGACCGAAGTCTCGAGCTGTTGGCTCTTTTGAGACGTGGTCGCGCACGCCATGGTCAAGAGCACCGTCCAGAGCAGACGCCTCACGCCGGCATCATCGAGAGACGCTCGATCCGCGTCAATGTCCGGTGAGGAATCGGCCGAGCCCCCAGCCGGCCGCTCCCAAGGCCAGGCCGCCGCCGGCCGTTCCCAGGGCGTAGACCAAAGACGTCGCCCAGCGACCGGAAGACATCATCGAGACGAGCTCGAGATTGAAGGTCGAGTAGGTGGTGAGGGCGCCCAACCCTCCGGTACCGAGGAGGCGGAGGACCAGGTGGTCCCGGGCCAATCCAACGCCAAAGGCCCAGGACGCCAAGACGGCGAGGAGAAAGCAGCCCGCTGCATTCGCGGCCAGGGTCCCCCACGGGAAGGAACCGTTCAGCTCCAGCGCGATCCAGTGGCGGACCAGCGCGCCTGCCGCGCCGCCGAGCGCCACCGCCAACCACTCCATCCTGCGCTTGAAACCGGGACGTGGGGCGGCATCAAGCTCTTTCGCCCAGGTCTCGGTCGTCCTCGAAGCTCCTATCTTCCCGGGAGGACTCCCCCGCCAGCTCGGACACCGGCCCTCCGGGCTGCGAGGCGAAAGCTGGATTGACGTAGCCGGAGCTCCTCTAGGTTCGGGCGATCAGGAGGGGGACGAGGTTCCGCTGAAACTGGGCCTCGGGC
>CAYZFR010000159.1:0-9122 GCA_964477875.1 uncultured Myxococcales bacterium | reverse complement strand
GGGACGGCGGCCGGCGGGATGGTGGTCGGCCCCGCGGCAGCCGGCATCAGCGTCGCGGGCGCGGCGGCGGGCTCGATGGATCCGGTCGGCGCGGCAGCCGCCGCGAGACCCACCGCCGGAGCCTCGCCGGAAGCGACCGTCGCCGGCGCCTGACTCCTCGGCGGCTCGGGTGCATCGGCCATCTCCTCGGCGGCGAGGGAGGCCAAGGCCGAGGCAGCCGAGGGCTTCCAGTCCACCTCAGAGGCCGCCCGAGGCGCCGGTGCGGGCACGAGCTCCGACGGCGCGCGAAGATGCGGCAGCCCCTCGTAGCTCTCCTCGTCTTCGGACGCTTGATCCATGCCGGGCAAGGACTGGAGCTCGCCGACGGCCACCATCGGCAGCCAATCGGTCATCCCCTGCTTCCAGCACAGGCTCTGGGGACCGATCTTCTTCGTCGTCCAGTACTGCTCCAGCTCGTCCCTCGTCAGGGGGCCGAGCTGCTCGTCTCGGACTGCGACGTACCAAACGGCGTCCTTCGGCAGCGGAGGCTCGAAAGGCGCGATCTCGGGCTCGGGTTCAGCGGGAGCCGGGGTGATGGGCGCGTGGTCCGCCGCCCGACCCTCGGGACTGAACATCGCCTCGAAGGCAGAGCCGATCTCCGACTCGATACCCACGTCGGGGCTGAGGTCGGCGGTGGCCGCGCTCGACGCGGAGGATGGCGCCCCGACGGAGGCGTTGTCTTCCGAAGGTGGAGCTTCGGCGGAGGCGCTGGGAGGCACGTCTTCGGTTCCCGGAGCGGGCGGCAGCGGAACCGGCGCGTCCTCGAGCTCCGACTGCAAGGCATCCTGCAGAGAAGACAGCTCTGGGCTCGCCTTCAGATCCACCCCGATCGTGTCTCGGGGCCTGTCGTCGTCGACCGATGGAGCGGCGGCTCGAGCGTCGGTTCCCTCGACGTCGATCGAAAAGTCGCTGTCGAGGCTCGTCGCTGCCGGCGCCGGCGGCTCGGAGGCGTGCTTCGCCCCGGCGGCTGGCTCCGGCTCGACCTTGTTGACGTGACCGCACTTCTTGCAGCGCACCTTGACGCCACGAGGCTTCAGCTTCTCGTCGGCGATCTGGTAGCGAGCCCCGCACTCGGCGCAGGCAAACTTCATGGAGGCGTCCCCTCCGGCACACCGCCATCAGTAGGGACACACGGTACCAGGGTCAAATCAAGCAAAGGGAACGCCCTTCCTCATCGTTCGAAACGGACCCGCAGCCGCAGGCTCTCCCTGAGCTGCGCGAACTCGGGACTGACCGAGAACAGCATCAGCTCTCGCACCCTTCGATCCCTGGGGACGTCGAAGATCATGTCGGCCTCCCCCAAGCCTCGGGCGGCTACTACCCAATCCCCTGCCATCAGGAGCGCGGCCCGGGAGACGCTGTGCTCGGCGCCCTCGAGATATTGGGCCACCCGGTCCATGTCGCCTGCCTGCACCATGGCCCGAGCCGAGGCCAAGAGCGCTGCCCGAGCCGGGGCCTGTAGCTGGGGCGCCATCGCCTTGCGCCACGCCTCCGCCACCGCCGGATCGACCCGCGGCGTCCAGCCCCCGCCCTCGAGCACCAGGGACAGGGCGGCCTCCAGCACCGCCAGGACGTCCCCTGGGCCGAGGGCCTTCACCAAGGCGATCTCGGGCCGAAGGCAGGCGAGCTGACGGGCCAAGATCCAGTTTAGCTGCCGGGGCGGCATGGTCCGAAAGACCTCGTGCTGCTCTCCTGTGAAGAGCGCGCTCGGCTGGCCGAGGAGAAGAGTCGGCGCGGCGACCGAACCCGGCCGATGAAAGTGCTCCACGTCCTGCACGGCGAGCGCCATCGAGACCCGAGACCAAGCGTCGAAGTAGCGGAGCCCCGCCCGAGGGCTCTTGCTCCGCCCACCGAGCTCGACCTTCTCTTTCTTCTTCAGCCCGAGCTCCTGCTTCTTGGCCGAAAACAGCCCGGGCATGGAGCGGAACAGGACCGCCATGAGCTGGCCCAGGGGTCCGCGGCAGCTCGGATGGAGCACCGCGCTCCGCCACTGCCCGTCGGAGAGAGCCCCGGTGGGTCCGGCCGGCACCTTCTCGACCATGTGCCGGTAAGCCCGAATCTCATCCTCGCTCGCTACCCGACGAAGCACGAGAGCCCCCAACCCACAGAAGGCCAAGTCGTAGTTCCCTTGCTCGTAGTGAAGCTCGTACAGCTTCCGAATCGGCGCCTCGGGCTCGGAGTGAAGGGGCACCAGCTGCTCGAGCCGTTGGATGGCTTCTGCGCGCCGACTCGGGTCTTTTCGAAGCAAGTCGACCAGCTGCATCCCGACCTCCAGGTCGTTCGGCTCCAGTCGGGCCACCACTTCGAGCGCCTGGCGGGCCCCGTCGTCGTTCTTCAGCACCCGGGCATACAGCCCCGCGAGGCTGCGCCACAGCGCGGCCCGGGCGCGCTTGTTCTCTCTCGGGATGCGCTGGATGGCCGCGATGTAGTTCTCTTCCAAGGCCTTCCATTGCTTGGCCTCGAACAGGACCTTCTCGATCCGCTCCAGTCCCGCACCCATGGGTTCGTCGTCGAGAGCGCGATTGAAGAAGCGAGTGGCCAGAGCCCAGTCCTGTTCCTCGGCCCAGACCGCGTCGCCCGCTCTCAGCCAGGTCCACGCCCGCTCCTCGCCCGGCGGAAGGACCGAGGCGAGGCGCTCCAGGTTCTCGACCATAAGACCGAACTGACGGGTGTGCTCGAGCAGCGGCACCAGCGCCTCGAGCGGGCGCGGGTCGTCGGGCCGCATGGACCGGGCCTGCTGGAAGGCGTCGATGGCCCGGTAGGGCTCGGCCATGTGGTCCCGGCTCAGGGCGCCCTGGGCCAGGAGCGCTTCGAGCTGGGCGTCTCCTTCGAGTCGAGGGATGAGTCGATTGCGGACTTCGAAGGCCTCCTCGAATCGGCCGGCCTCCGTGTACGGTTCAGCCGAGTCGCGGAGCGTGGGCTCGTGCTCGGGGTCGACCTGGAGCGCCTTTTCGAAAGCCTCGAGCGCCTTTTCGGTCTGGCCCAGCTCCATCGACAGCACGCCGACCTGATGATGAAGGTCCACGACCTCGCCGTCGGTGAGCTGCGAGCGGTGTTGGACCAAAATGGTCTGCAGGATACGTTGCGCGTCCTTCGAGCGACCCGCGGCGGCGAGCGCAGCGCCCAGGCCTTCCAGCGTGGCCAGAGAGCTGGCGTCGAATTCGTAGCTGCGGAGGTAGTGTCGAAGCGAACGGTCCGCGTCCCCTCGCCGCTCCGCGATGTACGCGAGACGATAGTGGTGGCGGCCTAGATCTTCCCGCGATTCGACGGGATCGAGGCGCTCCACCAGGCGCATGAGGTGGAGCTCCGAAGCCTCCCATTGCTCGTCGGTGAACAGCAGGTCGGCCAATTCCTCCCGGGCTGGAAGATGCTCTGGGTCCGCGGACAGCGCCTCCTCCAGGTCCTGCACCGCCCGGTCGACGTCGTCGAGGTCGTCGAGCGCCCGGTGCGCGGCGCGATAGTACATGTCCGAACGGTCCGCCGGCTCGGGGGTGTGCTTGGCCGCCCGCTCGTACCAGTCCAGGGCCTCCTCGCTCCGCTCGGGAGCGGTCTGGGCGAGCGCCTTCATGGCGGGGACGAAGCCCTCGTCCTTGCGTAAGGCCTCCCGGAAGGCGGCCCGTGCCCCTTCTCGATCCAAAGCCTTCTCCAACAGGATGAGCCCCCGGCGGTACTCGACCTTCACCGCCTCTGCGCCCGGGGATTGGACTCGTCCCCGGCGCTCCAGCATGCCGAGCAGGGCGCCCCAGTCCTCCCGAGCTTCGTACAGAGCCTCCAGGGCCTGCATGGCCGGCACGTCGTTGGGGTCGGCCTCCAAGGCAGCGTCGAGGCTGCGCTCGGCCGCCTCCGGATGCTCCAGCCGCTCCGCGTACAGGATGCCGAGGCGCTGCAGCAGCGGCGCCCGCTCTTCTTCTTCGACCCGGGGAATGATGCGCTCCAGCAGCTCCGCCGCCCTGACCCACTGCGAACGGGATCTGGCGAGCCGCTCCATGGTCCGCAGGGTCGGCAGGTGTTCGGGATCCGCCTCGAGGACCCGCTCCAAGCAGGCCGCGGCCGCTTCGTGATCCTGCCGGCGATCCTCGTGGACGCCGGCCAGCCGCGTGGAGAGGTCTATGAGCTTTTCGCCTTCCGCCCTCTCGATCGCTCGCTCGTAGGCCTGGACCAGCTCGCCCCAGCGCTCGCCTTCGACGAGCAGGCTCTGCAAGCCCTCCAGGGCCGGCTCGTGGCCTGGCTCCAGTTCGAGGACGTCCTGGTAGGCCTCGATGGCTCGACCGTCGTCGTTCAGGTCGACCTGGAGGATTCGGGCGATGTCCATCTTGATCGCGAGGCGCTCTCGCTGCGAAGCGCTCCGCTCGAAACGACGCTCGAGCGCGTCGAGCAGGGCCTCCGGCCGACCATCGGTGCGGAAGATCCGCTCCAGCTCGGCGCTCGCCTCCTCGTCTCGGGGCGCCAAGTCGAGGACCCGCTGCCAGGCCTGGACCGCCGGTTCGAGCTGCAGCAGGTGCTCCTCAGTGAGCCGGGCGAGGCGCTTGAGCACTTCGACCTGCGCCTCCACCTCGTGGGTCAACTCGACCTGATCCGAGAGGTGCTTCGCGAGCTCCGACCAGCGCTGGCCCCTCTCCAAAAGCCGACCCATTCGCTCGGCGGCTTCGGGATGACCGGGTTCACGAGCGAGCGCCATGTCGAGCTGCTTCTCGGCCAGCTCCTGGTCCCCCACTTCGTCCATCGCCAGCTCCGCGATCCGAAGACGCAGCTCGAGCTGGCTCCCGACGGGTGCCTCGTCGACCTCGTCCGCCATCAGGTCGACGAGCACGTCCCAGTTGTCGGTCTCGGCGGCGAGCCGCTCCGCGACCTTTCGGCTCTCGGCGTCGTGGGTCTCGGAGAAGGCCGAGCAGGCCGCGGTGAATGCGAGCTCCTTGCTCCCCAGAAAACGCTCCTGCAGCGTAGCGACCTGCAGGAACAGCGCACGTCGCTCCTCCGCCGACTCCACCGTGTCCAGCCGCCCGTTGACGAGCTCGGCCAGACGACGGTGGTCGCCGCTCTGCTCGCAGATCCGAACCATCGCCTCGAAGGCCGGCTCGTGCCGCGGGTCCAGCTCGAGGGCGGCGCCGTAGGCCTGGACCGCGCCCGCGGTCCGGCCGATCTCTTCTTCGTAGATGCGACCGATCTCCATCAGGATGTCCCGCCGGTCGGCGGCTACTTCGCTCATCTCGGCCCGACGCTGCAGGACGCGGATCGCCTCGGCGTGGGACTTGGCGGCTCGGAACAGATCCTCGAGCTCGAGCAGCTCCTCGATGGTGTGGGGCTCGATGTCGAGAATGCGACGACCCACCTCGGCGGCCTCCTGGACCTGGCCGAGCTCCCGCCCGAAGACCCGGGCCAGCTCGAAGCGAATCGGTTTGGAGTCGTCGGCCCGGGGATGAAGGGGGATGAGCGCCCGGAGCACCTGCACCAGCGGGCCCCACTCGCCGGCCGCCCGGTGCAGGCGGCGTAGGGCCTGCAGCGCATCCGAGTCGTTGGGGCTGCGGCGAAGCACCTGCTTCCAGGCGGCGATCGCCTCCTCCGTCTCACCGAGGTGCAGCCCCCGGATGGTGGCCAGCTTGCGCTCTGCCCGGGCGGTCTCTCGATCGCCGCCGCCCCGAGCGACCCGGCTTTGGAGCAGCTCGGCCAGCTCCGGCCAGCGCTCCTGCACCTCCAACAGCGACTCCAACGACTCCGCCGCGCCCTGGTGGCTGGGCTCGACCTCCAGCACCCGGCGGTAGAGCTCGATCGCCCGGCCGGCCTCTCCGCTCCGAGCGGCCAGGGCACCGGCGCGCAGCCACAGGTGGGTGCGGGCCCCCGGCGGCGCGTCCGACCTCGCCTGGATCTCGTCCAGCTCCAGGAGGACCTGGAGCAGCTCCTCCCCGTCTTGGCTCTCGCGGAGCACGTGGCTGCTCCCCTCCAGCGCCCGACGGCGCTCCTCGACGTCCCTCGCCTCCGCCCGGGCTCGACGAAAGGCGGCCGCCGCCTCCTCGGGCTCCTGAAGGCGCTGGGCCCACAGACGCCCGATCTCGAGCCAGGTGGCGGCGGGATCGGACTCCGAGGCGGCCCGCTGCTCCAAGACCTCGACCAAGGCAGCCCACTGCTCCTTGCCCCGCAGGCGTCGCTCGAGCGCCGCCGAGGCTTCGGCATCCTGAGGCGAGCGGCGCAGGACCCGCTGCCAGACCTCGGCCGCCTCGTCTCGGTCGAGCTTCTCGTCCAGGACTCGGGCCAGTCGCCGATCGAAGTCCCGAACCACATCGGGATCCGGGCCGTCCTCCAATGCGCCCTCCAGGACGTCCGCCCACTCCTCCCAAAGCTCGGTCTCCTCGGCCAGCTCCTCGATGCGGTCAGCGAGCTCGACGCTGGGCAGCACCTCCAGCGCCTTGGCAAAGGCCGAAAAGGCCAGCTCCGGCTGACCGAGACGCTTCCGGTAGACCTCGCCCAGCCGCTCCCAGACCGCGGCGCGCCGGTAGGCCTCGGCTTGGACTTTGGCGAGGCGCGGAAGCGTGCTCGCCAGGTCCGCCCACGCGCCCGCCCGCTCGTGGGCGTCGGCCAAGAGCTCTCCCAGCGCCCGCGCCCGACCGTGCTCCTCGGCTGCCTCGGCCGCGTCCCAGGCCCGTCCCGCGGCGGCGAGGCTCTCGGCGTGGCCGGGCAGCAGCTCTAGATTCTGGCGCAGGAGCCGGTCGGCTCCACCCAGATTGCCGAGCTCGGATTCGACGGCGGCCCAGCGGAGGCGAACTTCGGCTGCTCGCTGAGGCTCTCCGGCCACCGCACGTACCCAGCGCTCCAACACCTCGCTCCGCTCCGAGTGTCGACCGGTCGCTTCCAGCAGCTGATCCAAACGACCAAGGGCGCCGGTGTCTTCGGGTTCGACCTCCAGCAGGCGGCGGAGCGTGGCCATCGCTGCCGCCGGATCCTCGGCGCGGTGGGCCTGGAGGTCGGCGAGCTGACGCAGCAGACCGACCCTCTCCTCGTCCGAGGACGCCGAATGGACTCGGCGCTGAAAAGCATCGAGGAGAGCGCTGAAATCGCCCTGCCCTTCGAGCAGTCGCTCCAGCGCAGCCAGGGCCTCTTCGTCGTCCGGACGGCGCTGAAGCACCATCTGGTGGGCGCCGGTCGCTCGGGCCACGTCTCGAGCGGCCTCGTAGTGCCGGGCCAGCCAGCGATGGGCCCGCAGCGCCGTCGCTTCGGACCAGCGCTCCTCGGGAACGTCGGCATAGAACGCCTCCAGTCGGGGCTCCACCCCGACCACCCGAGCGAGGGCTTCGGCCTGCCTCATGATGGGCTCGTCGTCCGGGTCCGCCTCCAGCGCCGAGAGGACGTGATGGAAGGCAAGGTCCCGCCGGCCAAGCTTCTGGTCGCTGAGGGCGGCCGCCTCTACGAAAGCTCGCTTGCGAGCGCGGAGGTCGGTGGCGGCCTGAGCCTGCACCACGAGGGCCTCCACCATCTGGTCCCAGGCCTCCGCCTCTCGAAGATGGGGGATGAGCAGCTCCGCCGCCTGTCGCCGCACTTCGGCGTCCTCGACCCGAAGCGCCGCCACCAGGCCCGACATGCCGCCGGGGTCCCGAGGACGAGCTTCGAGCACCCGTCCGAAGGCGTCCACCGCGCCCCGCGGATCGTCGAGACGGTCGCGTCGCACCTGGGCCAAGCGCAGCCAGAGCCGGGCCACGGCGTCGGGCTCCTCCAGGCGCTCCGCCTCCGCCCTCAGAATCCCTTCCAGCAGAGTCCACTTGCCGGCTCGGCTGCACAGGGCCGCGTAGCGCTCCCAGGTCTCGGCCCTCATCCCCGGAAGCGCCGCCCTCTTTCCGTAGGCTTCCAGAGCCAAGGCGTCGTCCTGCAGCTCCCCCTCCGCGAGTCGAGCCAGCTTCTCCCATAGCTGCGCCGCCTCTTGATCGTCTTCGACCTCCGTCAAGCGCGCGCGGTAAAGCTGTACGAGTCCCCGAGCGTCTCCGGCCCGGCGACGCTGAGCCTCCAGCCTCGCCGCCACCGTGGCGTCCTTCGGGTCCAGGGCGTGCACCAGGGAGAGCAAGCGGCCCTGCTCCGGGTCGTCGGGGGGCAGCAGCTCCAGGGCGCGCCGGGCGATCTGCAAGCGGCCTTCCTCGTCTTCGACCTGCTCGACCGCCTGGGCAAGGCTGGCGCCGAGGGCCGGCTCGCCGCCGTCCTGAACCCAGCGCTCCAAGCCCTGGCGGAGCTCGACGTCGTTGGGGCGCTCCTTGAAACAGCGCTGCAAGATCCCGAAGGCCAGGTCCGGTCGCTGGAGCTCGCCACCGTAGGCCGCGGCGAGCTCTTTGCCGATGGCGGCCCGCTCCTCGGGGTCGGCCGCGAGCTCGAAGCGGGCGCGAAGGACGTCGACCACCTTTCCGTTCTCGCCTCGGGCCTCGTAGTGAGCTTGGAGGAGGGTGGCGAGGCCCTGGGCCGAGCCGGGGTGCTCCTCGCTCCAGTCGTCGAGCCATGCCTCCATGAGCTCCTCGACCTCTTCGCGGTGGGCTTCGTCCTGCAGAGCGCCGGCCAGCACGTTCACCGCCCCCTCACGCTGCCCAAGCCGATGGCCCCGAATGCGGGCGGCCTCGATCCGTTTCGCTCCCTGGCGCGCATCGTCCGGCCAGCCCTCGTAGAGCGCCGCTCGCGCCTCCCACTCGTCGGTCCCGGCATAGAGATCGTCGAGGGCTTCGAACACCTCCACTGCCCCGGGAGCCAGCAACCGAACTTGCTCCAGAACCTCGGCCGCCGCTTCGGGGTTCTGCAGGCCGTTTTTCAGGACCTCGGCGCGCTCCAGTCCGATGCGAACGCGCTCCTGGGGGCCGTCCGCCAGGTCCTGGCGCCGCGCGAGGAGTTCGGCCAGCTCACTGGGGTTCCCGGAAGCTCGGACGACGCCGATCAAGCCGTCCAGGGCTCCCACGCCGCTGGAGACCTCTTCGAGGGACCGCCAGGCCCGTAATCGCTGAGCCCAGGGCGCGTTCCAGGCGTCGAGGGTCGCCGCCTCGAGCCGAAGGGCCGCCTCGCGGGGCACCGCTTCTTGCTCTCTCAAGGCTCGCAGGGCGCTCAGCATGCCCTCTCGGGCGTGC
>CAYZFR010000158.1:0-9129 GCA_964477875.1 uncultured Myxococcales bacterium | reverse complement strand
CCCGCCAACGTGACCGTGAACCTCATGGCGGCCAACATGGCCGGCGGCGCGGCGAGTCAGTGCGCCGACATGCTGCATGACCTGAAGACTGGTCTGCTCGTCGGCGCATCGCCCCGCAAGCAGGCTTTCGCCCAGCTCTTCGGCGTCACGGCGGGCTCGCTGGCCGGAGCCTACACCTATCTGATCCTGATCCCCGACCCGGCGAGCAGCCTCATGACCGAGACCTGGCCCGCGCCGGCGGTGGCGACCTGGAAGGCGGTGGCCGAGGTGTTCCGGGACGGCTGGGACCAGGTGCCCACCGGCGCCATGACCGCCACCATGGGCGGCATCCTGGCCGGAGCCGCCATGGCGGTGGCCGAGGCCACCCTGCCCCGCCGCCTTGGGCGCTGGGTTCCCCAGCCCTCGGCCCTCGGCCTCGCCTTCGTGCTCCCGGCCTGGAACGGCGTCTCGATGTTCGCCGGCGCTCTCCTCGCCACCCTGACCGGCCGTCGCTTCCCTGGCTGGCGCGACCGGGTGGTCGTGATCGCGGCCGGCCTCGTGGCCGGAGAGTCTCTGGCCGGGGTCGGCAAGGCCTTCTGGTCCATCATCACGAGCTGAGGACTTCGGCTGACGGCGGGCCTCTGCTATGGGCTCGGCGGTGCAGGCTCTGCTTCGTCGAGCGCCAGCGCCCATCTTTGCCGCCTATGCGATCTTCGCTGCTTTCGGGACGTACTTCTGCATGTACGCCTTCCGGAAGCCTTTCGCAGTGGCGCGCTTCGAGGGGGCGTTGGAGCTCCCGCTGCTGGGGCCGGTCGACTACAAGATCGTCCTCATCGTTCTTCAGCTCCTGGGCTACGCGAGCTCGAAGTTCATCGGGATCAAGGTGGTGTCGGAGCTTCCGCCCGGGCGGCGCCCCCTCGCGATCGTAGTCGCCATCGCGGTCGCCCAGCTTTCCTTGGTCGGCTTTTGGCTCACACCTCGTCCGTGGGGCGCCTTTTTCCTCCTCGCCAACGGACTCCCCCTCGGCATGGTGTGGGGCCTGGTTTTTGGCTTTCTGGAGGGCCGGCGGCAGACCGAGCTCCTCGGGGCCGGCCTGTCGGCGAGCTACATCGTAGCCTCGGGCTTCGTAAAGTCGGTCGGCAAGGGAGTGTTGGACGCTGGCGTCTCCGAAGCGGCGATGCCGATGACGGTGGGCTTCGTCTTCTTTCCCCTCCTGCTCGGCTTCGTGGCGCTGCTTCGGGTCCTCCCGCCGCCGAGTCCGGAAGACGAGTCGGCCCGGATCGAGCGGCGGCCGATGGGAGGCCGAGAACGCAAGGCCTTCTTTGTCGCCTATCTCCCGGGCCTGACGCTCCTCACCTTCTTGTACTTCTTCCTCACCGCCTACCGAGACTTTCGAGACAACTTCGCTCGAGAGCTCTGGAACGGCCTCGGCCTTGGCGAAGAGCCAGCCATCTACGCCCTCTCCGAGGTCCCGATCGCGATCGGCGTCCTCTTGATCCTCGCCGTTTTCTCCTGGGTCCGAGACAACCGACGCGCGCTGCTCGGCATCCACGTGATCATGGCCCTGGGCGCCCTCTCGATCGGCCTGTGCACGGCCGGCTTTCAGGCTGGGCTCGTCTCCCCGACTGCGTGGATGGTCGGGGTCGGCTTTGGCCTGTACATCGCCTACGTCCCGTTCGGCTGCGTCCTCTTCGACCGCCTGATCGCAGCCATGGGGACGGCAGCGACGGCCGGCTTCATGATCTACGTGACCGACGCCGTCGGCTACGTGGGAAGCGTGACCCTGTACGGCGTGAAGACCTTCGGCAGCCCCGATCTGAGCTGGGTCGGCTTCTTCGTCGGCTTCAGCTACGTCACGTCGGCTGTGTGCACCGCCTGCTTCGCGGGCGCGCTCGTCTACTTCGAGCACCGGGCCCGCGAGGCCGCGCGGTAGGGTCCGTCAAGGTCTCACTGCACTTCGCGACTCGGCTGCGCTGCGCCTCTTCAGCTTCGCTGTTCGAGGGGAAGGTAGGGGCGGGCTGCCTCGCCGGTGTAGCGCTGGCGGGGGCGATCGATGCGCTGGTCGGGGCGCTTGATCATCTCCTTCCACTGGCTGATCCAGCCGACGGTTCGCCCGAGGGCGAACAGGGCCGGGAACATCGAGGTCGGGAAGCCCATGGCGTTCAGCATGATGCCCGAATAGTAGTCGACGTTCGGGAACAGCTTTCGCTCCTGGAAGTAGTCGTCCTCGAGCGCGATCTTCTCCAGCTCCAGCGCCAGCTCGAAGAGCGGCTCCTTGGTCTTTCCGAGCTCCTGCAGCACCTCGTGGAAGGACTCCCGAAGCACCCGAGCCCGGGGGTCGTAGTTCTTGTAGACCCGGTGCCCGAAGCCCATGAGGCGGAAGGGGTCGTTCTTGTCCTTCGCCCGAGCCAGGTACTCGGTGATCTTGTCCTTGCTCCCGATCTCCATCAGCATCCGCAGGGCGGCCTCGTTGGCGCCGCCGTGAGCCGGTCCCCACAGGCAGGCGACGCCGGCCGCGATGCAGGCATAGGGATTGGCTCGGGACGAGCCGGCGATGCGGACGGTGGCGGTGGAGGCGTTCTGCTCGTGGTCGGCGTGCAGGATCAGGAAGCGGTTCATCGCCCGGGCGAGGACGGGGCTGACCTCGTAGGGCTCGGCCGGCACGCTGAAGCACATGTGAAGGAAGTTGGCCGCGTAGTCGAGGTCGTTGCGCGGGTACACGAAGGGCTGGCCGATCGAGTACTTGTAGGCCATGCCGGCGATGGTCGGCATCTTGGCCACGATGCGGTGGGTCGCGATCTCGCGCGCCCGCTCGTTGTGGATGTCGGTGTCTTCGTGGTAAAAAGCGCTTAGCGCGCCGACGGTACCGACCATCAGGGCCATGGGGTGCGCGTCCCGACGGTAGCCGGAGAAGAAGGACTTGAACTGCTCGTGCACCATCGTATGGCGGCGGATGGTGTTGTCGAAGTCCGCGAGTTCCTGAGCGTTGGGAAGCTTCTCGTAGAGCAGCAGGTGGGCCATCTCGATGAAGGAGGCCTTGGCCGCCAAGTCTTCGATCGAATATCCGCGGTGGAGCAGGATGCCTCGGTTGCCGTCGATGAAGGTGATCGCAGAGTCGCAGCTGGCGGTGGACAGGAAGCCCGGATCGAAGGTGAAGTGGCCGGACTCCTTGTACAGCTTGCTGACGTCGACGACCTTCGGCCCGTGGGTCGGTGCGTGAATGGGCAGCTCGTAGCTGTTGCCATCGATGGTGAGGGTCGCTTTGTCGTCGGGCCTCGACTCCACGCGCGGGAGGTCTTTGATGTTCTCGCTCATGTTCGGTCTCGAGAAAGAAGCTTCCCTTACGGCGTCCTCGTAGACAAGACGAAGCTCGGACGCGGCCCCGGGGGAACCGTGGTTCTCAGGACGAAGTTGCGCTGTCCTGGTCTTTGGCGTCGGCCCAGCGGGGCAGGGATCTGCGCGTGGCGCCCGGTCGGCGCGGCATGCGGAAGGGCAGGAGCATCTTGACCCACTGGGTCCGAAAACGGTCCAGAGACAAGCTCTCGTGTACCGAGGCGCAAGTCTGTCCGAACAGCGTGCTCTCGACGACGGAGCGGGTGTAGAAGGGCGTATCCTCTAGGGTTCGGGTCACCCTGGCCAGGCCGGCCTCGTCGGCCCGGGTCGTCCGAGGAACGCCCCACAACGTCCCCGCCAGCTTGGCGCGGGGGGGCGAGGGGACCTCTTGGACGCGGTTTTCTGCGTCGAAGCGGAGGGCGACCTCCAACGGTGGGCGATTCCGACGTTCCACGTCGTAGAAGATCGCCGAGCCCGAGGGCGTCGACACCCGGGACCAGTTCCACTCCTTGAAAGGCTCTTCCAGTGGCGTCGCGCCCCAGTTCGAGTCGAAGTAGCCGACCCCCGACCAGCGCAGCTGCGGCCGGTCCAGCTCGACTTCGACCCGGGCCCGGGGCGCAATCGGCCACCAGATGTGCCGTCCCTCTCCGTCCAGCGCGACCCGGTGGGCGTTGATGCCGTCGGGGCGCAGGCGGATCCGTCCCGAGATCCGCCCCGGAAGCGGGAAGGTCGACTCGTCCACGTCCAGGGCCACCCCGTGGCCGTCCCATCGGATCCGACTGGTCCCGATCCGAAGCGCGTCGCTGCTTCGCTCGACATCCTCTCGACCGCGCTCGGTCATCGCCCATCGACCGCCGCGGCGGTTGTAGAGGACGACGTTCATGGTGGAGTGGTCGAGCGGGTCCTTCCACCCCGACCAGGCATAGTAGGGCGAGAACACGCTGCCGAGGAGGGAGATGATCGTGAGACCCTCGCGCCCGTCGTCGCTCAAGGCGTCCAGGTACCACCAGGCGTAGCCGCCCGGCCCGACCGAGACGTCGAAGTCTGGACGGTCCTGGGGCTGGTCGTCCATGAGCAGAGGTCCTCCGACGGGCGGACCTCTTTGACAATCAAAAGACGTGAGCGAGCACGGTCCCCGGTCGCCACGGCAAAGGACCTCGCGGCAGCGGAAGCGGCCGCGTCTCGACCCGCACCTCACGACCGCTCCACAGCCGCATCACGGCGGGGAGTCGCCGAGGCCGCACGCCCCAGGGCATCGGGGGCACGCGGAATTCCGCCCCCATCGGAGGGCGAAGACGGCTCAGCCAGCTCACCCACGGGGGGACGACGTCGAACAGCAAGCTCGTTTGCGAACGCTGGAGGATGCGACGGACCAAGAGGCGAAGGCGATGGGGCTCGACGTACATGAACAGCCCCTGGGCGACCACGATGCTCGGGCCCTCCTCGATGACCTCGAGCCATCGCCCCTCGATGGCGTCCTCGGACAGGTGGCGATGACCTTCGTCGGGGGGGAGGAAGCGCTCTCGCAACCGGACCATCTCGGGGAGGTCCACGCTCCACCATAGCCGCGGCCCTGGTACTCGACAGCGTTGGGTCTCCAGCCCTTCGCCGAGGCTCACCACCTGACCCACACCCCCGTCGAGGGCGCGGCGGAGCTCTTCGTCGAACAGCCGGGCGCGCTGCGCGAAGCTGGAGGGCGCGGACCCAAAGCGCCGCCGACCATCGGGAACCAGCGCCGCGGCGATGCGCTGCGCCTCGGGATCGTCGATGCGACCCTGGGCCGCGTGGTGGGCTCGGCAGTACAGGGTCCAAAGAGCGGTGCTAGGGACTTCGCCCAGGGCGTCCATCGTCTCGGCGCCAGCGCTCACTGTACCATCCGCAGAGCCGGGGTGAGCTCCAGCGCCGGAGCTTCCAGGGGTCGAACGCCGGCCCAGGTGCCGATCGCATCCACGACCCGGAAGCGGGCGAAGAGATCTTCCGTGAACCAACCGGCGGCGTGGGCTCGCTTGAGGGTCTGGTGATGGGCGCCGTGGGCGTAGGCGAAGCGTCGGATCGACTCCTCGTCGTCCCACAGCGAGAAGGTCATCAGCTGGGCGAAGGGGAGTTCGCCCAGGCCTATCTTGAAACGAAGTCCGGAGTGGTCCCGAGTGGCCCGGCTGACGGCGGGAACGCTTCGCCAGAAAGCGGGCATGCAGCGGGGGCGAATCGTGGCCCGGGTGAGAACCGCCACCGGGCCGGTCAGCGAAGCGGGCCGCGGATTGGCTTGGGCGGCGAGCTCGAAGGGCTGGACGCCCCCCCACCGACCCTTGGCTCGTGAGGGCGCGAGGAAGAGGGTCCAGCTCTCCTGGGCCATGCGGCGGTGGCGGGTGAAGACAGGGGCCGACTCCAAGGCCTCCCGGGCCTGGTCCTCGCCATCCCAGGTCGCCAGGTGGGCGTAGACGGAGAAGTTGGGCCAGGGATCGAAGCCGTCGCCGCTCCCCGTCCCCAACGTTCGACTGAAACGAATACCGGGGGTACGGGCCATCGGCCTCCGGGCGAGCTGCATTTGAGTGAAGGCCCAAAATCTGGGCCAAACCCCGCGGAACCGATAGAAAGACAGGCTGACGACGGCCATGTCGCGGGCAGAGCTAGCACTGGCTCCGGCGACTTGTCGCCTCCAAAAGAAACAGCAGGACCCCGCCAAGGACGGTCCGGGACCCGTCCTCCCCCCCGGAAAAGCGCCGTCACCCGCGGCCGGGCACGCGCGGGCCGTCCCTCGCGCGATTCATCCGATCCGGCTACCCGTCTTCGAGGAGGAAGGTCACTTTCATGTCGACCTGGAACTCCTTCACCTTGCCGTTCTCCATCATGACCTTTTGCTCCTTCACCCAGGCCCCTTCGATGTTCTTGATCGTCTTGCTGGCCCGCTCGATACCGTTGCGAACGGCGTGATCGAAGCCTTCGGGCGAGGTGGCTGAAATCTCGAGGATCTTTGCTACTGACATGTCGTTGCGGTCTCCTTTCGCGCGCGGCCGAAATCCTTGCGGGCAACGGCTCGGCGAACGGCACTAGGACCTGCATCTGCCGTACCGAAACGGAGCGCATGGGCGCTCGCTCGAGCCCGCGCCTCGGGAGCGAGACAGAATGGTGAAGCCGGGTCACTTTGGCTCGCATCACCGGGTGGGCTTCGCGCCGCCGGTGAATTCGGGCCTGCCCTGTCTTCCTGCCCGCTCTTGGCCTCCCGCCGGGTGCGGGGGGCGTTGCCGCCTCCCCCCGGAGGCGGCTACAGGTCGGGCGTGTTCGACTGCGTCATCCGGGGTGGGAGCTTCTTCGACGGCACCGGCGCGCCGCGCCGGCGACTCGACGTGGGCATCCGGGACGGCCGGGTCGCCGCCCTCGAGCCGACTCTTCCCGTCGCCGGCGGGACCGAGGTCGTGGAGGCCGAAGGGGGTTGGGTCATGCCAGGCTTCATCGACACCCACACCCACTATGACGCCGAGCTCCTCGCCGCCCCGAGCCTCGCGGAGTCGGTCCGCCACGGCGTGACCACGGTGACGGTCGGGTCCTGTTCGATCAGCACCATGCTCTGCGAGCCGGAGGACGCCACCGACCTCTTCTCTCGGGTCGAAGCGATCCCCCGGGAATTCGTGCTGCCGCTGCTGCGACGCCACAAAACCTGGTCCTCACCGACTAGCTACGTCGAGTTCTTGCAGAAGCACCCGCTCGGCCCCAACGTGACTGCCTTTCTCGGGCACTCCGAGCTGCGGGCCCACGTGATGGGGTTGGAGCGCTCCATCGATCGCCGGGTCCGGCCCACTGAAGCCGAGCTCGCCCAGATGACGTCGATTCTGGAGGAGGGTCTCGACGTCGGACTCCTCGGCCTGTCGACCATGACGACCAAGTGGGACAAGCTCGACGGCGACCGCTACCGCTCCTCTTCGCTCCCTTCCACCTTCGCCCGTCAGCGGGAATACAACCGCCTCAACGCCGTCCTTCGCCGGCGAGGCCGAGTCCACCAGGGCACGCCGGACATCGTCACCAAGGTCAACCTGGTGAACTTCTTGCTCCAGTCGATCGGCCTGTTTCGGCGCCCGCTGAAGACGACCCTGATCACCTTGATGGACGTGAAGTCCAGCCGAGGGCTACACCGCCTGGTCGCCAAGCTGGCCCACGCCTGCAACCGTCTTCTGGGGGCCGACTTTCGCTGGCAGGCCCTGCCCTGCTCTTTCGAGGTCCACTCCGACGGATTGGACCTCGTCATCTTCGAGGAATTCGGGGCCGGGCAAGCCGCCCTACATCTGCGAGACCGCCTCGACCGGGAGCGATTGATCGCCGACCCCAGCTACCGCGAGTGGTTCAAACGCGACTACGAGAGCCGATTCAGCCCCCGGGTCTGGCATCGCGACTTCCACGACACGAGCATCCTCGACTGTCCGGACGAGAGCGTCGTCGGAAAGTCCATCGGGGGCGTCGCCGACGAGCGGGGCGTGCATCCGGTGGAGGCCTTCCTGGACCTGGTGCTCGAGCACGGCTCGGCGCTGCGGTGGAAGACGGTGATCGGCAACGACCGGCGGCGGGAGCTGGAGCGGATCGTGGCCGAGCCCGCCACCATCCTGTCCTTCTCCGACGCCGGCGCCCATCTGCGCAACATGGCTTTCTACAACTACGGGCTTCAGATGCTGAAGCTGGTCCACGACGCCGAGCAGCGGGGACAGCCCTTCATGTCGATCGAGCGCGCCGTATGGCGCCTCACCGGCGAGCTCGCCGACTGGTTCGATCTGGACGCGGGCCGGCTCCAGATCGGCGACCGAGCAGACGTCACGGTCGTCGACCCGGCAGGCCTCACCGAGGCGCTCTTCGCCTACCGAGAAGCGGGCATGGAGGGCCTGGGGAGCCTGCGCCGGATGGTGAAGCGCAACGACCAGGCCGTCCGGGCCACCCTCGTCAACGGCCGCATCGCCCATCGAGGCGGACGCTTCGTCGAGGGATTCGGCCGCGAGCGAGGCCATGGTCGCTTCCTCGCCGCCGGAGAGCGAGCTCGAAGGCCCGATGTCCGGACCGGCGCAAGCCATCCGGCAGCAGCATGACGGGCGCAGTGGAAGTCGGCGGCGCTTCCGTCCACGTCGAGTGCTGGGGCCAGGGGAGGCCGGCACTGCTCCTTCACGGCGTGCCCGACAGCGGCCTGCTTTGGGAGCCGGTGTTGGAACGACTTCCCGCCGGCTGGCAGGCCATCGTTCCCGACCTGCCCGGCTTTCATCGCTCCGGCCTGCCGTCCGACTTTCGCTACGAGCTGAAGGGCTACGCGGATTGGGTTCGGGGGCTGCTCGACGCCCTGGAGATCGAGGACCCGGTCTTGCTCGTGCTCCACGACTGGGGCGGGATCTTCGGCCACGCCTTCGCCTGCGCCCATCCAGCGCGGGTGGCTGGGATCCTGGCCATGTCCTATCCCTTCACCCACCTATACCGGTGGCACGCTTGGGCCCGGGTTTGGAGGACCCTCGGCCTCGGGGAGTTGGCCATGGCCTTCATGAATCGGTCGCTGCTGGAGTGGGAGCTCCGCCGGGGGAGCCCACGCATGGACCGAGACCACGTCGAAGCGACATGGCGTGCCCTGGAGGGCCGGAGGGACGTCCGACGCCACGTCCTCAGACTCTACAGGGCCATGGACCCGGACCGCTTCGTCCCCTGGGCCACCCGGGCGCTCGCCTTGAACAAGCCACTGCAGGCGGTGTGGGGCGCCGACGATCCCTACGTACCGAGCTGGGTCGCGAGCCACATGGGCGCGGACCGGGTCGAGCGGCTCCCGGGCGTCGGCCACTGGGTGCCCGTCGAAGCCCC
>CAYZFR010000157.1:0-9215 GCA_964477875.1 uncultured Myxococcales bacterium | reverse complement strand
GCGTTCGAATCGAAGCGCAAGGTGGGGCGCTCGTGGTCGAAGAGGGCATCGACGTCGGGATGGTCGAGATCAGCCCCGCCGAGACCACGACCTACGTTTTGACCGCCAGCAGCCCTGGTGAGCCCGACGGGATGGCGATGACCACGCTCACCGTCACGCCCCCCCTCATCGACGCCTTCTCCACCACCTCGACGGTCGTCGCGGTCGGTGAGTTCATTCGTTTCGAGTACGAGACCACCGGCGCCGACGAGGTCCGCCTCCTCCAAGATGGCGTCGAGGTCGCCGCTTCGACCGAAGGGGAGGGGAGCTTCTCTGTCCTCGTCGCCGAAGGCGTTCTCGACCACGTTCTGGAGGCTTCGAACGAGGCGGGCGCCTCGGAACAGACCATCGAGATCCTGGGGGTTGGCCTGCCGGTCATCGAGCTGTTCGCGGTCAGCAGCGTCATTTCGACCCTCGACGAGCCCATCACCGTGAGCTGGGACGTCCGCGGGGTGACCTCGCTCGAGCTGGTGGCCGGGGGAGACCCGGTGCCGGACTTTCCGGTCGTCGATCGGCCCGACGGCGGTCCCGTGGACGCCAGCGGAACGCTCGAGGTCTCGCTCCGCAACGACGGCATCATCGCCCTCCGGGCGGAGACCATCGCCGGAGTCGTCACCGAGTCCGCATTCATCGACTTCTTCGAGCCGCTGTCGCTCGACGAGGAGCCCGAGTTCGTCGAAGTGGTCATCCCGGCCGGTGCCGACGTGAGCCTGCCGATCGAGCTGGACGAAGAGCGTTATTTGGTAGCCGAGAGCTTTTCGAGCCGAACGAATGGGACCTGCGACATCGACACCGTCATCACCCTCCAGGCCGACGACGGGACGATCATCGGAAGCGACGACGACGACGGCGTCGACCTCTGCTCCCGCATCGACGGGACCGACGAGTTCGCGAGGCTCGAGCGAGGCCTGTATCGCCTCGTGGCCGAGGACAAGGATCGAGACGAAGAGATCGATCTCGACCTGGTGCTTCGAGCCCTGCCGGTCGACGTGTGCGGAAACGGCCTTCTCGAGCAGGGCGAGACCTGTGATGACGGAAACGTCCAGGCCGCCGACGGCTGCAGCGCCAGCTGCCAGAGCGAGATCAGCCTCTCTGGGAGCGGTACGACGACCCTCCTCGGTCGGAGCATCCGAACCGGCGGAGACTTCCAAGTCGATCTCGTGGTGACGAGCACCGTCTACATCGACGTCCAGACCTTCGAGAACGCCATGATGGAGAGCTGCCCCAACCTCAACACCCAGCTCAGGATCTTCGACGACCTCGGCGAGCGGGTGGTCGACTTCAATGGCGGGGTGGGCAACTGCTCTCGCATCGGCCCCCCGACTCCGGCCGCCGTGCTGGAGCCGGGCGATTACGTTGTCCAGGTCGTGGAGGCCAACGCGTTCGCGATTCCGAGCTTCGACCTGGTCCTGGAGACCACCATCTTCGGCGTGTGCGGCAACGACTTCAGAGATGGCTCCGAGCTGTGCGACGACGGCAACCTGATGGATGGCGACTTCTGTGCTTCGAACTGCATTCCCCTGGAGGGGATCAGACAGATGCCGGGTGCGAGCCCCGAGGTCAGCTTCACGCGCCTTCTCGACCAGGGCGAGCGCTCGCCCTTCGTGGTCGAGGTGATCGAGCCTTCGACCTTGACCGCCCAGACCTTCAGCAACGCCACCACGGGGGCCTGCAACATCAATCTCACGAAGCGGCTGCTCGACCAGCAAGGCAACACCCTTCTCTCCGAGGGGGGAGGCTGTACGCTCTTCGACGTCGATGATCCGGAAGCGGCCCTGGATCCCGGGACCTACGCCATCGAGGTGGTTCCAAACTTCAATTCCAGCTTCCCGATTCAGTTCGAGATCACCATGGGTCTGGTGCCGATCGAGTGTGGCAACTTCATCATCGAGCAAGGGGAGACCTGCGACGACGGAAACACGGTGGCTGGGGATGGATGCGACGAGAACTGCATCATCGAGCCCATCTGTGGCGACGCGAGCATCGACCCGCCGGAGCTCTGTGACGACGGCAACACCGCGAACGGGGACGGCTGCAGTGCCACCTGCGTCCCGGAGACCGTGGTCACGGGTGGAGTCGGCACCACCCAGAAGCTCAGCGCTCGTACAGTGCCTCTGAGCGGGGACGACTATGTACAGCTCACCACCACCTCGACCGTTCAGCTGACCGTGGAGACCTTCGACGACGTCACCGCCGGTACCTGCGCGACCATCAACACCTTCGTCGAGCTCTTCGACGATCAGGCGAACAGCCTCGCCAGCGACGATGACGGCGGCGTGAACCTCTGCTCTCTGCTCGACTTCGGGCCTTTGGCCCCGGGCGACTACGTGATCCGGACGTCGGACCCGACGATCAGCTCCACCTTCAACTTCGAGATGCAGATCGACCTGACAGCTCCGCCTCCCTGACCGGTCAGCCTTCGGACCGAAGGATGGTCCCGCCCTGAAGCGTGTGGCGGGTCCAGACGCGAGCTGCGCCGACGACGGCGGCTGGGAGTCCCAGCCAGCCCAGCACGGGAACGAACAGGCACAGGCCGGTCATGGCGCCCAGCCCCATCACGAAGGGAAAGCAGCGGACCCCAAAGGCGAGGCGGCGGCCCATCCGTAGCCCGGATTGGACGAGGCTGGGGTTTATGGCGCCGGTCCCGAGCCCGAACCATGCCCAGCCGGTGGCGAGCAGGGTCGCAGGAACGGTCAAGGCCGGTATCAGCGCGGCGATGGAGAAGACCAGCAAGGGCATCGCCATGAGCAGGGCGCGCAGCGCCTCCAGGACGCCGCCGTCGACGAAGCCCGTATCCGAGGGCGAAAGGCCGGCCCGGCGGAGCTCATGACTGGCCATGGCGTCGAGGAAAGGACCGGCAACCACCTCCAGCACCGCGACGAACAAGAAGCACAGCACCACGAAGAGCGCGGCCGCCAAGCCCCAGCGAAGCATCAGCCACGCCACCCGGGCGAACCTCCAGCCCGGGCTCGGCTCCTCCCACAACAGACCGAGGAGCGGATCCGAAGCCCAGCCCACGAGGCCGAGGGCGACGGCGTACAGGAGCACGGTGAGCAGGACGGGTACGACGGCGCGCCGGCGCTGGGCGCCGTCACGCCCCAGGACTCGGAGCCCATCCAGTACGGCCTTCAGGCCCTCCACGAAGCTCGGACCGCTGGTCACGCCAGCAGTTCAGCCCGAGCGACCCCCGCCATCAAGAGATCCTCGACCGGGTCAGGCGGACCCTGGGCATGCTGCCCGCTCGCTACCTTCGCGTGCAGCACCTGGCCGAAGGAAGAGCCGGGTCGTCCGCCGCAGACCCATCAGCGCCTCTTCGGCCGCGAGGTCCGCTGGGCTGGCTTCAAGTTCGGGTCTGTCAATGGGTTGGAACAGATAGACCAGCTCGGAGCCGTGGTAGGCTTCCAGGTCCAGCCGCGCAGCAGGAGACGACCGAGAAGAGTCCTTCGGTCAAGGAGCTGGTCAACAGCAGGGTGACGTCGCGGCCCCCGCCCGACTGACCAAAGAGAAGGACCCGGTCGGGGTCCGCGCCAAGGGCTTCGACGTTGGCCTGTACCCACTCGAGCGGCGGCCGCGCGCAGGGAATCCCTGAGAACGCCCGGGTGCCGTCCTGGAACTGCCCCTGGAGGCTCACAGCCCATGGGCGGCAGCGCGGGAAAAGGGCAGGGGGCCATGGTTGGGAGAACACGGGCTTCGGCCGAGAGGTGCGCGGGCTCGGGCCGAGAGGGCCGTTCTGCTCCTTGCCCGAGGCCTTCGTCTTTTCCCGGCCTCGCAGCTTGAAGGCCTACATCCCTTTCGTGGCAAGCTGCGGCATGCGCCGCTGCGGAACCCTGGCCCTGGCCTCGATGCTCGGCTGTAGCGGCACGCTCGAGCTTCCGTCGGACACCTCCGCTGAATCCAACCCTGGCCCAGTGGCAACCGGTGACGGCTCCAGCGGAGGGGGCCCGACCGGCGGGGGAGCCGGGAGCGGAGGCGGCGGCTCCGGCCGCGCGTGCACCGAGGCCCCTTCGCCTGCCCCCCTCGCCCGCTTGTCTCGACGCGACTACGTGGCGGCGCTGGAGCGGGTCGTCGGCCCGGAGGTAGTGGCTGAGCTCGACGACCTGGTCGTGGCTCTTCCCGTCGACGCCTCCGACGACGAGGTCGGCTTCGACCGGCAGGACCAGCGCGTGTCGGATCGCCATGTGGAGCAGTGGTACCGCATCGCCGAACGGGCAGCGTCCTTGGTCGCTTCTTCGTCCAGCCTTCGGCGGGAGGTGCTCGGAGACTGCGCCGCTTCGGACGTCGACGAGAGCTGTCTGCGCCAGGTGCTGCCCGGGTTCTTGGAAACGGCGCTGCGGCGCCCGCCGCAGCCGGCCGACATCGACGCCGTGATCGACGCGGCGGCCGATTTCCAAGGCGAGGACCAAGTGGAGGCGGCGGTCTTCATGACGCTGATGGCGCCCGACTTCTTGTTTCGCTTCGAAAACCGAGGCGTCATCGGCGACGACGGCCTGGAGCTGACCGACCACGAGTTGGCGACCCGCCTGTCCTTTCACTTCTGGAATGCGCCGCCGGATTCCGAGCTGCTTCGCGCCGCTGCCGCTGGCGAGCTTTCCACCGAGGCCGGCTACCGGGCACAGGTCGACCGCATCTTCGCTGACCCACGCAGCCGACAGACCCTCCTCGGCTTCTTCGCCGAGTGGCTTCACCTGGACCGGGGTGGCTTCGCCACCGGGCCCCGGCTCGAGGCCCTCGCCGACGGCATCGACACCCGAGGGCTCGCCGGGGCCATGCGCGCCGAGGTCCTAGCCCTGCTCGACTGGCACCTGTCCCAGCCCGAAGCCACCTGGCGCGACGTGCTGACGTCCCAGTCCAGCTTTGCCACCGATCCACGTCTGGCCGACATCTACGGCGCGCCAGTCTGGGACGAGACGAGCGCCCCCCCGGCCTTGCCGCCAGGCGAGCGGTCCGGCGTTCTGACCCGGGCCGGCATGCTCTACACCGCCGACGGCTCCACCAACCCCTTCCGCCGCGGGGCCTTCCTGGCCCGCAACGTCCTCTGCGGAACCGTCCCTGCGCCCCCCACCGATCTGCCCCCCGACGCCCTCGAACCTCCGGAGATCGAACCAGGGACGTCGACCCGGGATGCCTTTGCGGCCCTGGTCACGCCGGATAGGTGCGCGAACTGTCACGCTCTGTTCTCGGACTTCGGCTACGGCCTGGAGGCCTACGACGGCCTCGGTCGCTACCGCACCGAAGAACGGCTCGTCACCACCGAGGGCGTCGAGGAGGGGACGGTCCCCGTAGACGACGAGGTCGTTCCTAGGGTGGGCTCGGGCGACCAGACGACGGTCGGTCCGGTCGAACTCATGGAGCTCATCGCGGCCAGTCCACAGAGCCATCACTGTCTGGCCGAACGCTATCTGCAGTTCAACCTGCGAAGAGAGCTGAGGCCGACCGACCGATGCTGGGTCGAGCGGGCCGCCGCCGATCTCGATGCCGGCCTGAGCCTCTCCGAGGCCATGAAGAACATCGCCTTCGACCCCGCCTTCCGGGTTAGGGCCCGGCCAGAGTGAACCGATGCGCTACGATCCGATCAACCGAAGAGTCTTCCTTCAGGGCCTGGGCGGAGCCGTGCTCGCCCTCCCCTTCATGCCTTCACTGACGCCCCGCTCCTATTGGCGTCGAGCGGAGGCCAATCCGTCGTCTGCCCCGCGCCGCATGGTGGCCATCAAGACCTACAACGGCACGCCGCTGCGGGCCTTCTACCCCGGCGCCCAGCCGGGCTACGACACCCACCGCGGTGACGACCGAGTCCGGCTTCGAGAGTCCCTCTCGGTCGCCACGGGGCGCCACTCCGACGGCAACGAGTACTTCGCGAAGTGGGCGCCGCTGTCGGACTTTGCCCAAGGAGGCGTGTCGGAAGTCTTCGGGGCCTC
The DNA here is from genome assembly GCA_964477875.1 of uncultured Myxococcales bacterium. Classification (GTDB taxonomy): domain Bacteria; phylum Myxococcota; class Kuafuiibacteriia; order Kuafuiibacteriales; family Kuafuiibacteriaceae; genus Kuafuiihalomonas. The sequence continues at coordinate 3,261 of CAYZFR010000157.1, read as the reverse complement.
CTTCAACCGCCACCATGCCAACATGCTGCTCCTGCGCGGCATGGACATCATGCCCAACCTCAACCACAACCACGGCGCCATCCTCGGGAACTTCGGGCTGCGAACCAACGGCGTGGGTGGCGTGCTTCCAGGGGCGCAGATCAACACCACCGCCGACCAGATCATGGCGCGCTCGCCCGGCGTGTACCCGAGTGCGCCGCCCGGCCCTCGGATCCTTCACCTCGGGAGCCGCACCAACACCTTCTCCTACGCGCCCACCGACCCGTCACGTCCCCTTGCTACCGGCGCGGGCGCCGTCCAGCGAGCTCAGGCCTTCACCAACCCGCGGATCGCCTTCGACGCCGTCTTTCCCAGCAGCGGTTCGGAACCCGCTCCCGAAGCGAGCGTAGGGGCCCGGCTCGTGGACCGGGTGATCGACGACTATCGTCGCGCCGTCGCTGGTCCCAATCTGAGCCAGGCCGACCGCCAGCTACTGGAACAGCACATGACCCGTCTGTCGGAGCTCGAGGCTTCGTTGAGCGAGACCGGCGGCGGCGGAGCTTGCACCCTCCCGGTTCCCCCGTCGGATCTGGACACCGGGGGCGAGTTCGACGCCGACCCGGCTCAGGTCCAAGCGCTCTTCGAGCAGATGGTCGACATCATCCTCCTCGCCCTCGCCTGCGACCTCACCCGGGTCGTGACCCTGGACGTGGCAAAGATGGTGATCGACGACGGCGGCAACGTCTTCGGGATGGGCGACTCCGAAAACGCCAACTCGGCGGGCCGGGAGAACTGGCACTTCCAGGCCCATGCCTGGGATGCCAATGCCCAGCGCTGGCTGGCTCAGGGCGCACAGTGGGTGGCCGAGCGCGTCATCTTGCGCCTCCTCGACGGCTTGGACGGTACGACCGACGGCGACGGGAACTCCGCTCTGCACAATTCGGCGGTCGTCTGGAGCAACGAGCTGAGCTTCAACCACCTGAGCTACAGTCTACCCACGGCGCTGTTCGGACAGGCGGGCGGCACGTTTCGCGGCGGTCGCTACATCGACTTCATTGATCACGAGCGTCCGGTCCGCTTCCGCCAGCACGACGGGCCCGTCATCGAAGGCGTGCAGTACAATCGCTTCGTGGTCAGCCTCCTCGACGCGATGGGGGTCCAGCCGAGCGAGTACGAACAGAGCGCCGGCGCCGGATTCGGAGAATCCCACCACGTGGGCAAGGACGGCGCCTGGGCCATCGACTACGACACCAGCAACGTCGGCCAGCCCCTGCCCCTCGGCTGAGCCCCTCGCTGTTTGACGGGGTTGGGTCCCGACCCGGCTGGCCCACCTCTTTGGCGCTCGCTGAGCGATCAGTCCGCAGGCCAGGGATTGATTGGGATCTCGGGCGGCGGAGGGGGCGCGATGCGGGCTTCGATGTTGGCGGCCATCTGGCTGATCAGTTCGAGGTCCAGCTCGATGTCCTTGTCTTGGACCTCTTCGTTGTAGTCCTCGACTGCAGCCTGCAGCCGCACGAGGGTCGCGAAGGCTTCGGCGCCCTGACCCGCTTCGAACTCGGCCGCCGCCTGCTGCATGCCGACGAAGATGTTCAACATCACGAAGGACTTCGTGACGAAGGCGTTCTCGAAGTAGCCGGTGGTCAGCACCTCGGACGGCGGGTAAGGATACTCGACGACCAGCTCGTCGGTGACCCGCTCGTTTCGCTCCGGGTCCACGAAGCTCGCGCTGATTCGGGCCACTTCGGTTGTTTCGGGCTCCGGGCCGTCGCTCGCCCTTGGCATCAGCTCGAACAGCAAGGCCGAGCCCCCTCCACGTCGACCGTCTCCGTCGGTCACGTCGTCGGGTGAGCGGCGGTGGGCCAAAAAGACCGAGCCCACCTCCAAGGCGCCACCCGCGTCGTCCGGGCGAAAGCTCGCCGAGCCATAGACCTGGTCGACGCGGAAGTTCCCATCCACCTCCACGCTCAGCTCCAGGTCCTTCGCCACCGCGACCGTGAAGTAGCGCAGCTCCTCCTCAAAGACCTCGTCCACGGCGCTCGCGTCTTCGACGAAGTAGTGGTTGCCGTCGGCGCCCTCGGCGAGTCGGGTCATCAAATCCTGGTTGAAGTCCGTCCCGAGGCCGATCGTCGTCAGCCCCACCCCTTCCGATACGTAGCCGAGGCTGGCGGCGAGGATGGCCGGCGTCGAGATCTCCCCCGCCGTGGGTCGGCCGTCGCTCAGCAAAATCACCCGTCGCGCGTAGCCGTCCGGACCCTGGAGCACGGACTGAAAGCCGTCTTCGAGGCCCGCCATCAAGTTGGTGCCGCCATCGGCGACCAGCCCGTCGATGGCGTCGAGCAGCTCGTTGCGCCGTCCGGCGACTGGGCCCGGCTGCATCCGAAAACTCGACTCGGTCGCGTAGGTGATGAGGGCGACCCGGTCATCGTCTCGGAGCTCGTTCACCATTCGACGAAGCCCGTCCTGGACGAAGCCGAGCTTGTCGCCGGAGCGCATCGAGCCCGAGGTGTCGATGACCACCGCCAGGTCCAAGGGCAGAACGTCCTCGTCGGTCAACACGATGGGCGAGTTGAGGCCGACCTGCAGCATGGTGCACGGCGAGCCGTCGGTCAGGTTCCCCATCACGCCGAGCATGCCCTGCACACACACCCGCTCCCCGCAGACGGGCTCGGGCAGCGTGGTCTGGTGCTCGGCGAAGAAGCCCGCATCCACGAAGTCCGACGACCGCGGCACCATGCCCGCCTCCAGAAGGCCCCGCACGAAGCCGAAGTCTTGGGCCCCGCCGAAGTTCACGTTGGTGTTGCCCCCGCCGGGCTGCCCGGGGTCCGGCTGCTGGGCGCCGGTCCCGCCGCCATTGTTGCCGAAGCCGTCGCGGTCCCCGATCGCGGACTCGTCCCCGATGGCGGAGTCGTCCCCGCAGCCGACGGCGACCGCCGCCAACAACAATCCGATGAAGCTACATGCTCGGTGAAGGGAGGCTCGATTCATGTACTAGGGATGTTCAAACTTCGTGCCGTTGATCAGGCGGAGAGCTTTTTGATCCCTCGACGGACCAGAGGGGGCGCCGTCGTCGGCTGACCACGAAAATCTGAGGGCCCTCGAGCCCGAGCCACGCGGCGCGCCGTACAATCGCGGACAACTTGGAGAAGTCACAGTCCTCCGGCGGGCTGCTCGGGAGGGGCCAAACCGTCTGTGCCGTGCTCTAGGGGGGTGCTGAAAAACGGCTTCATCCGTCTGACTGGCGGTCTTTCCGTGGAACGCTCCGGACGGCTCCGCCTCTCATCG
>CAYZFR010000156.1:0-9353 GCA_964477875.1 uncultured Myxococcales bacterium | reverse complement strand
CTAGACGTCCTGCGGGCGGTCGACGTCCCGCCAGATCCCCTCGTCCTCGACATCCACCCAGTGGATGGCGCGCCCATGCGCCTGCAGGAGAGCTTTCGCGCCTTCGTCCCCGCGGCAGGCCTCCAGGCGGGGCCGGTGGGTGGCAGCGAAGATCATCGGATGGCCCCGGCGGCCCGCGCAGCGGGGCGCGATGATGCTCGCCTGCTCGGGCCGGGCGCGGAAAGCCGCGACCACCGACCTCACCGTCTCGGTGCGAAGCCACGGAGTGTCGGCCAAGGCCACCAGGACGCCGTCGACCCCGGCGTCGAGGGCGCGCACGCCGACGGCGAGCGAGCGACCCATGCCCTCCTCGAAATCCCAGTTGACGACGCTCGCGAAGCTCGGCGGCAGCGCAGCCGCCACCTGGTCGGATTCATGACCGAGCACGGCGAGCGTGGCGTCCAAGCCCGCCCCCGCGAGGGCACCGGCGACCCGGCGCACCATCGGTACACCGTCCACGGAGAGGAGGAGCTTGTTCGTCGCGCCCATCCGGGTCGAGCGCCCCGCCGCCAGGAGCAGGCCGTGCACCCGACTCACGCGCGCCGCACCTGGATCATCTGGGCCACCACCGACACCGCGATCTCGAAGGGAGAGCGGCTCCCGATCGGAAGGCCCACCGGGCCGTGGATGCGAGCGAGGCTCTCTTCGTCGAAGCCCCGGTCTCGGAGCCTCTGCAGGCGCGCGCGGTGGCTCTTCTTCGAGCCGAGGGCCCCGATGTAGTGGGCGGGGGAGCGGAGCGCGAGATCGAGGGCTGGGTCGTCGAGCTTCGGATCGTGGGTCAAGGTGACCAGAGCGTCCCGCGGGCCGAGGGGCTGGGCCTCCAGAAATTCGTCGGGCCAGTCGGTCGAGACGCGCAGCCCGGGGAAGCGATCAGGTCGAGCGAAGGCCGAGCGCGGATCGACGACGACCGGCGCATCCCCGGCCTGGGCAGCCAGGCGGACCAGGGCCTGGGCGATGTGGACCGCCCCCACCACCACCAGTCGCCGCGGGGGTACGAACGGGTGTACGAACCAATCCTGCCCCGAGATCTCGACCCGGCGCGGGGTCTCGTCCCGCAGGGCGGCCCGACACGCCGCCTCGAGCTCATGGTCCAGCGGCGCGTCATGGGGCCACATCGCCTGACGCCCCGACGCGAGCTCGGTGAGGAGGACCCGCTCCTGCCCGCCGGCACGAGCCGCGTTGAGGGCCTCTAGATCCGAAAGCTTCACCTGGGGGCCTTCAGTTCACGGCCTCGATCCAGATCGCGATCCGGCCACCGCAGGGCAGGCCCACCTCCCAGGCCTCGGGATGGCTGACGCCAAACTCGATCAACTCGGGCTGGCCTTCGTGCATGATCTCGAGGGCCCGCTCGATGACGCGAGCCTCGACGCAACCTCCCGACACCGAGCCCTGAAAACGCCCGTCGTCGACGACGACGAGCTGGCTTCCGAGGGGACGCGGAGAGGATCCCCAGGTGCGCACCACCGTCGCCAGAGCCACGCGGTGACCGGACCGGCGCAGCGCCTCGGCCCAGCCCAACAGGTCGCTGGAGGACGGGGAATCGGGGGACGGAAGGGGCCCCTCGTGATAATAAGGGGCGGTGAAATCACCGGGGTGGTTCGACATCGACGAAGCTCGCCGGATGTTCCCGGCTCTTCGTGAGTTCGTCAACGGGCGAGCCATCGCCTACCTGGACAACGCGTCCACGACCCAAAAACCTCGAGGGGTCATCGACGCGCTGACCGCCGGTTACGCCCGTTCGGCCAACGTCCACCGAGGCGTCCACGCCTGGAGCGCCGCCGCCACCACCGCCCACGAGGCCGTGCGCCACCGCGTCGCCGCGTGGATCGGGGCGACGCACGAGAACATCGTGTTCACCTCCGGCACCACCGACGGCCTCAACCTCCTCGCCCATGGTCTGGGCCCGGACCTCGCGCCCGGCGACCGGATCTTGATCACCGCCCTCGAGCACCACGCGAACCTCGTCCCCTGGCAGTGGCTGTGCGAGCGGCAGGGCGCCGAGCTCGGCGTGCTGCCCCTCGACGCTTCGGGTCAGCTCGACGCGGCCGCCTTCGAAGCCGAACTAGATCGGCGGCCGCCTCGGATCCTGGCCCTGAGCCACATGTCGAACGCCCTCGGCACCGTCCTCCCCGTGGCGTGGATGGCGGAGCAGGCCCGGCGAGCCGGCGCGACGGTGGTGGTGGACGGAGCCCAGGCGGTGGCCCACCTGCCCGTCGACGTGACCGAGCTCGGCTGCGACGCCTACGTCTTTTCGGCCCACAAGATGTTCGGCCCTGACGGGGTGGGCGTGCTGTGGGCCCGACCGGAGCTTCTGGAGCGCATGCCGCCCTACCGGCGGGGCGGCGACATGGTCGGGTCGGTATCTTTTCGAGAGACCGTCGTCGCTGCCGCGCCCGCGAAGTTCGAGGCCGGTACCCCCAACATCGCCGGCATCCTGGGCCTCGGGGCGGCGGTCGACTTCCTGGCCCAGCTCGACCGGTCGCAGGTCGCCGCCCACGAGGCTGCCCTGTTGGCCCGAGGACTCGAAGGCCTGCGTCGACTCCCGGGCGTACACCCGATCGGTTCCGCCGCCGAGCGTGGGCCGGTGCTTTCCTTCGTGGTGGAAGGCGTGCATCCGCACGACGTGGGGACGGTCTTGGACCAGGCCGGAGTGGCCGTGCGCACCGGCCACCACTGCGCCGAGCCCTTGATGGCCAGGCTCGGTCTCGAGGGAGGCACCGTGCGAGCCAGCTTCGCGCTCTACAACACGAGCGAAGAGGTCGACCGACTCGTCGAAGGCGTCGAGCAGGCCCACCGGAGCTTCGCGTGAGCGGGGCGCCCTACCCCGCCTTGGTGATGGAGCACGCCCGCGCTCCACGCCACCAAGGCACACTCCCCGACGCGAGCCACACCGCTCGCTGCTCCAATCCGCTGTGCGGTGACCGGGTCCAGCTCGACCTGCGCATCGAGAGCGACCGGATCCAGGCCGTCCGCCAGACGGTCAAGGGCTGCGCCCTGGCTCGGGCCTCGGCTTCGATCATGACCGAGCTGCTCGAAGGACGACCCCGAGAGACAGCGCTGGAGCTGGCTCGCTCGGTGGAGAAAGGCCTCGGCGGAGCGCCGACCGAGTCGAACAGCGAGGGGCTGCGCGCCCTCTTCGAGCTGCGACACGTCTCGGGCCGACGGCGTTGCGTGACGCTGGCGTGGGAGGCTCTGGCCAAGGCCTTGGCTTGATCCTTCAGGGTGCGGGGCAGTCGGCGCTCTCGTCCACCCATCCGAAGGTGAGGTGGGTGACCCAGTGGGAGCCGACATAGTCACCGTCGTCCAACAGCTGCCAGTTCACGCCATCTTCGCTCCGGTAGAATTTCTGCCGCTCGTACCACTGGCGCCAGCCACCGTTGACGGCGACGTAGGTGCCGGTGACGGGGCTCAGGCCGACGAAGGCGAACTCGCCTGGATCCCCGTCACCGTCGAGGCGGGTCATCGTCCAGTCGACCCCATCGGAGCTCGATGCCATCCAGCCCCTGGCCCACACGCGAAACTCGCTGCCCGTCCAAACGGGACCGGCCATCGCCCGGTTCGACCATCCGATGGTGCTGGTCGCGAAGTTGCGCCCCCCGTCGGTGCTGCGGCAGACCCTGTCCGTCCCTCCGACGAGGACGATCACGCCATCGCCAGCGGCGGCACCTCGAGCGCCGGAGCCGCAGCCCTCGGGCATCGTATCGGGCGTCCACCAGGATTCGCCGGCGTCGTCCGAGAGCATGATGCCATGTGCGCTCCCCGACTCACCGGTCAGCATCAACAGAGGATCGGCGAGGTCGAGGCGAAACAGCTTGCGCGCGTTCCAGACCCTGGAGCCGTCACGGGAGACGAGGTCGGCGGGGCCGCCTTCGCGCCAGGTCATGGGGTCGCCAGCGACCATCGGGGCGCGGCTGCCGGTCACGAAACGCCCGTCGATGAACTGCAGACCCGAGAAGGTCGTGTCGTCCAAAACTTTGGTCCAGCTCACGCCGTCCCGGGAGACGCGGATGCCGCCCTTGGGTCCCCAGCCCCAGGTAGCGACGAACCATCCGTCGCCGTAGGCGATGCCGCGCCCGGCGCCCGGCGAATGGTCGCAGTCGCAGCTGGAGACGGATCGACAGGTATTGCCATCCAAGAACTGACAGCTCGCGCCTTCATTACAGCGAACGTCCTGAACGACGCCACACATGTCCTCGTCGCCCTCGGCGTCGAAGGCGCGGTCGTGAATCCACGTCCGCCCGTCGTCGCAGGACATGATGGTACGGCCCACGTGGCCCTGAACCACCCACGCCGGAACCCGCTCTGGCTCCACGCCAGTGTCGGGAAGCCCGAGGTCCGAAGCCTCCCCGACATCGGGCGAGCCCAGGTCGATGTCGGTGCCCAAGTCTCCGGAGGCGGAGCCGGCATCCTCGGCCGAGGACGCATCGGATCCCGGCGGGTCGAAGAAGCCCAGGTCCGGCTCCGCTAGCGAAGGCCGCGGGACGGAGTCCGGGCCGGAGCTTGCCGGCCCCGGAGCGCCGATCTCGCCGCTGCAGCCAGCCAGCGCCAGAAAGAGGAGCATGAGGACCCGCACCCAGGCAGGATGACAGCAGCGTCGGGCAGGCTCAACGACTGGGGGCGGGTCGCCCGCTCAAGGCTCGCCGCCGCCAGCGGATCAGTCCAACCAGGAGCGGCAGGAGGAGCAGCGACGCCGGCGTGCCGCGGCACCCTCCACCCTGCCCAGGGGCCACTCTGGTAAATCCTCGATCCCGAGCCATTTGCTCGGGGTCACTCGGCGTGAGGGCAGCCGAGTTGTCGACCCGGACCACCGGGTCACCCTCCATGCGCAGGGCCTCGATGCGAGTGGAGAAAGGGGCGCTGGGCTGCTCGTCGAGCCACTGCTGGGGCGAAGTGAAAAAGCGGCGCCCATCAGGCAGCTCCAAGAAGCCGAACTGACTGCGGAAGCCGTCGGGGCCGCACAGCTCCTCGAAGGTCGCGCTCTGGACGTTGTCGACGTCGGGCAGCTCGGAGCTGGCGTCGAAGACCGGGTCCACCGTCATTTCGTCCGGAGACAGGCTAGTGAAAAGCCGGGTGAGGTATGAAAAGTCGGAGAGCAGCGCTTCCGCATTTTCGGCGGGTTCCACGATCTCTTCCCACACGTCGGCGGCGATCTTCTCGCCGTCGGCTGCGAGCTCGCGCCCGTCGAACTGCGGGAAGGGAGAGCTCTGGCTCCCGTCCACGGTCACGTACTGAAAGAAGGCCCCGTAGAAGGTGTCTTCGTCCACGCCCTGCATGGCCGCCGCTTCGGGATAGTCGACGTGGCGACGGAGGATGTTGGAGAGCTTGGCGTCCTGGGGGACGTTGGAGGCCGACAGCGCGAGGACGACGTCGGCAGCGCTGGTGGCGGCCTCGAGGTCGCTCCGCAGCTCGGCGCTGCCCGGCACGGAGACGATGCCCCGGGTCTCGCCGGCGTACTCGGTGACGAAGCTGTGGGCCCCTTCGGCCTCGTCCACCGCCTCGGTCACCACGCTCTGGTAGTTGAAGCCGCCGGCGAACCAGTTGATGTGCTCGGGGTTGAGCTGAGTGTGGAGGTAGTTGCGCGGGATGGCGCGGCTCTCGCCGAGAACAAAGGTGGTGACCGGCATATCGGGCGTGGCGCCGACCTGGGTGAGGGTGATCGGGATCGAGTAGCCGTTGGCGTCGAAGCGCAGCACGATGGGCTGGATGTCGCCGGCGGTCCGATTGGCCTGTAGCTTCAGCGCCACGAAGAAGCGCCCCTCTCCGATGTAGCGCTGCACCACCGGGTCCCCCGCGTTCACCGGCACGATGAAATCGTTGTCTTCGAGCCAATCGAACATCAGCTGCTCGTCGTCGGCCCGCAGCACCACCGAATCAAAGGCGCCAACGTCGCTGCGGCTCACGACCGGGCTTCGGGGCGCGCCCGCGCCCATGTCGACGCTCTGACCGCCGCCAGCCTCGGGTGCGCCGTCTCCGATGCCGACGAAGCCGTTCTCATCGCGACCTTCTTCCCGACAGTCGGCCGGGATGACCTGCAGGTTGAAGCGGGGCCGGGTCTGGGCGAGCAGAGTCTGAAAGAGCTGGTCGGAGCCGAGACCGAGCTCGGGCACGCTCGGCACCGGAAGCAACCAGCCGAAGCTCTCGGCGTCGCCGGCGTAGTTGACCTGAACGTGCATCTCGATCTCGGCGCCGCGCTGGGCGAACACGACCTGCTCGCCGGCCTGGACGGTTCGTTGGACCGGGTTCGGCTGCGCGAAGCAGCCGCAGGCGCGGGCGCCGTTGACGAAGCCGATGCTCGCGACGGTGGCCGCGGTCAGGGCGAGGACGAGCGTTCTCATGGGGTGTATCTAGCAGGGGCTCTGGGAGCTGACCAACCTCAGAGATCTGAGACGGACGAGGGCGAACAGATCCCGCGCTGTAGCTGTGGCCTCACCGGCGATCGTGGCCACGCCTTCCAGGAAGAACCGTGTCCACGCCTCCCAGTCACCTTCCGCACGAACAGCATTGAGAAGGCGGTAATAATTGTCCCGGCTTAAGAAAGGAATCTTTACCAGTCCCGCTCGAAAGTAAAGGCCTCTTTCTTAGCATGTCGTCTCATCTGCTGAGGGGCTCGAGGACCGCGAAGGGATCTTTTTCTTCGAGGGCCGACCAGTGCGGGGCCCCCTCGGGCTTCAGCTCCAGGGTCATGGGTCCCACGACGTGGCGGGTGCTGATCCAAGCCCCCGTCGAGAGCTGCCGCCAGCCCTCCCAGCTCGCGGGCAGGCCGCCGATCGGGATGATCTGCACCCACATCCTCCAGCGCCGCGGCCGTCCATCCTGGCCGAGAAGCCACAGATAGGCGTCGCCAGGGGTGTCGCCGCCGCGCTGGTGCTCCACCAGCAGCGCCTTTTGTCCTTCCCATTCGACCAGGCTGCGCTCGACGCCTTCGTCGAAGAGCTTCGCCACCGGGTTGAGCCAGTAGCTGTCGTTGTTCCAGTAGCGACGCGCCTGGGCGATGGCGGCCTGGGCTTGTTCGCCCTCGAGCCTGTCGCCCTCCTTCAGCGCGACCCCTTCACCGCCGGACAGCGCGAAGCGAACATCGAATGCGTCCCAGCGCACCCGGGCCAGGCCCCGCTGCCGGTCCCACTGGTGCTGCTGGCGCCCGCCGAAGTCCCAGCGGACGTAGCCCGTCTCTTCCCAAGCGTCGATGCCGACCGCCGCCTGCATGCGGCGTGCGAAGGCGTCGGCCTCGGGCCCGGCGCGTCCCTGGGGCCGAGGGCGGTCCGCCCAGGCGTACAGCCCGGCGCCGATGATCAGGACCAAAGCCCCGAGGACGAGGAGGATCCGTTTGATCACGAGGGGCTCTATCCTCACTTGCACCCTCTCCGTCAAACAGACGGCGCCGCTTTCGGCTGGCTTCAGCCGGACCGCTCGTCCCATCGTCTCTGCGCCTTGGCGCCCTACCTTCAAATCCACGCCGCCGTGGTCCTCTGGGGCTTCACGGCGATCCTGGGCAAGGCGATCAGTCTATCCGCCCTCCCCCTCGTCTGGTGGCGGATGCTCCTGGTGAGCCTGAGCCTGGCCTTGTGGCCGCCGATTTGGCGAGAGCTGCGCGCCATGCCGCGACGGCTGCTGCTGAGCTACGCGGGCATCGGCGTCATCCTGGGCCTGCACTGGCTGACCTTCTATTCGGCCATCAAGTGGTCGAACGCCTCCGTCGGCGCCACCTGCATCGCCACCGGCCCGGTGTTCCTGGCTTTCGTCGAGCCCTGGCTCAGAGGTCGAGGCTTTGCGCGGAGGGAGCTGTGGATCGGCCTGCTCGGGATCGCAGGGGTCGGGTTGGTAGTGGACGGCGCCCCGAGCGGGATGGGGGCCGGGATCGCGATCGGGATCCTGTCGGCCCTGATCGTTACCTTCTTCGGAATCTTCAACAAGCAGCTCATCGATGCGGCGAGCGCGGTGACGGTCCTGTTCGTCGAGATCACGGCCGGGACCCTCTTTCTCAGCCTCTTCATTCCCTTCGCCCCTGCCTGGCCGATGCCTCCCTCCGAAGACCTCGGGATGCTCCTCGCTCTATCTTTGGGCTGCACCTTGGTCCCGATGCAGCTCTCTTTGCGAGCGCTGAGGAGGCTGAGCACCTTCACCGTCCAGCTCTCGGTCAATCTGGAGCCGGTGTACGCGGTGCTGCTGGGCGCCTTGCTCTTCGGCGAGCACCACGCCCTCGGACCGGAATTCTACGGAGGCGTCGGGCTCCTGCTGTGCGCCGTCCTCGGGGACCTGCCTCGTCGCCGTCAGAGCGGGAAGGTGGTCGCCGTCAGCTGAAGGGAGCCTTCGAAGAGCTCCCGTCGATGCTCGGGGTCGTCGGCACCCGACCACACGTGGACGTGGCGCTTGTCGTAGCCGAAGTGCTCGCCGCTTCGACCGTCGAGCTCCTCGGTGAGGGCGACCCACGCCAGCGCCCGGCCCGACTTTTTGGGCGTGGACGCGCCTGGCAGCCGGGAGATCAGAGGAGCAAGGCTGCGGAAGACGCGATGGGCGAGGCGACCGTGGTTCCGAGCCAGCCCGGTGGCGGGAACCAAACCCGGGTCGAAGCTGAAGATCCCGAGACGTTCGGGGGGGACTCGCCGGGCGAGCTCGTTCACCGTCATCAGGTTGCACAGCTTGCTCGTGGCGTAGCGGTCCAGGCCCCGAAGCCGGGTACCGCGGTCATCGCCGACGTCTCCTCGGGCGAGACGGCGGGCCGAGGTGTAGCGGCCGCCTCGAAACCCGAACACCATCGCTGCCCGCTCGTGCGGGTTGTGGGTCCCGCTCCCGGTGAGCACGATTCGACCCCCCGGATTCAGCTTTGGGAGTAGCTCCATGATGAGAAGAAAGTGGGCGAGGTGATTCACGCCGAAGGTCATCTCGTGGCCATCGTTGGTGTGATGGTCGCCGCTCACCAGCTGCAGTCCGGCGTTGGCGATCAGGACGTCGGCCGACTCCACGCTCTGGGCGAAGGCCCGGACCTGGTCGAGGGAGGCCAGGTCGACCTCTTCCGCCCGCAGGCGCCCGTGTGGGGCTAGCCGGCTCGGCGCTCGGGCCGCCAGGACCACTTCACAGCCCACCTCCAGCAGGCGACCCAGCGCCACCGCGCCGATGCCCTGGGTCCCGCCGGTCATGACGACGCGCTTCACGCCCCTGATTCAAGCCTCCGCGGGCTCCCGATACAATGGGTTCGCGCACTAAGGCGCTCGCCATCGGCCCCCGCTCCGGCCAGCAGATGGTGCATGGGCTTCGAAGGCTGCGGTTTGCGAGGCTCTCAGCGGACTTTTGCAATTCAGGTTGCGACATTCGCGAGG
>CAYZFR010000155.1:0-9488 GCA_964477875.1 uncultured Myxococcales bacterium | reverse complement strand
GTCATCGCGATCGAGGGACCAGCACGCTCCTTCGCGAAGATGTAGCCCGCCAGCGGTGAGAAGGCCCGCTGAACGGCTTCCCAGCGACCGCCGATTCGTTCGACTTCGGCCACGCGCAGGGCTGGATAGTCACGCACCTCGATGTCCCCGTCCCGCATCACGACGGAATGAGGCGGCTTCTCGACGCTGGCGTGGGTCGCCCACCACCACGCGCCGACGGCGCCCGAGAGCACCAACCCCAGCGCGATCATCCACACCACTTTCCGACTCCTTCGCGTTCCCATCGAGCTAGCTCCGGCGGGGGGCGGCGCGCCGCTTCGTCTTGAAGCGACCCTTGGAACGGGGCTTTGAACGGGCCCGGGGCCGGCCTGCCCGGGGACCCTTCCCATCCCGGACCTGGGTGCCTCGGGGCTCGATCGGCCGGATGGGCCAAGGCTCGCAAGGCAAGGCCGGCTTGACCATGTCGAGAAGGATCGCGACCAGAGTCTCGGGGGCGTTCTCGGACAGAAGCTTCGCGGCATAGTCCAGTTTGGTCGAGGCGGGCTGATCTTCGCGGCTCAGGCGCGCCTGAAGCATGCGGCGAGTCTTCTTGATGGCAGCCTTCTCGATCCGCTTCGCGTCGGGGACTGCATGCCAGGCCAGCTCCACGCCCGCCTGGTCGGCGAGGCCGCGCACTCGACGCTCTCCCGAAGGGGGTACCAACAACAGCGAGCGTCCCTTCTGCCCCGCTCGTCCCGTACGACCCGAGCGGTGCGTGAAAGTGTCGACGTCTCGCGGCAGCTCGAAGTGAACGACCTGGGAGACGTTCTGAACGTCTATGCCTCGGGCCGCCACGTCGGTGGCAACGAGCACCTTCACCAGACCGGCTTTGAAGCCGTTGAGGGTGCGCTCTCGCTGTGGCTGGGACAGCTCGCCCGAAAAAGGCATGGCCGAAAAGCCATCCTCCACGAGGAGTTCGGCCAGTCGCGTCGCGTCGTTGCGGGTCCGCACGAACACCAACCAAGATCCTCCGCCGCTCGCCTCGTCACCCAGCAGCAGGTTGACCAATGCCGGGTGGCGCTCTCCGGCCGCCACCAGGTGGGCGATGTGCTCGATGTCAGTGTTGGCTGCACCGAGGCGACTGCCCTGGAGATGGAGGACGTTCTTCTGGCAGCCATCGGCGAAACGCAGAACCTGACGGGCGAAGGTCGCCGAGACCATATGAAGACGACGCTCCTCGGGAAGCTGCTCCAAGATCGCGTCGAGCTCGTCCCGAAATCCGAGGTCCAGCATCTGGTCGGCCTCGTCGAGGACCGCGTGCCGAACGTGGGAAAGGTCGACCGCTCGCCCCCTGGCGTGGTCGAGGAGCCGGCCTGGCGTCGCCACCAAGATCGTGGGTGCTCGCTTCAAGCGACGCCGCTCCTGGTGAGGATCGGTGCCGCCGGTCACAACCTGAACATCGATCGGCAGAGCCTCGTAGAGGTCGGCCAGCTCGCTCGCCACCTGGCTCGCCAGCTCCCGGGTCGGCGCGAGGACGAGGGCTTTCGGGCCGTCCTTGGCCCCGTCGCTCAGCAGGCTCGGTGCGATGGCCAAGCCCAGCGCCACAGTCTTCCCGGACCCGGTCTGGGACGAGATGCGAAGATCGTGGCCGGAGGTGTCGACCGCCACCACCGCCTCCTGCACGGCGGTCAAGGCTTCGAAGCCCCGACGTCGGAGCGCCTCGGCGAGAGGCGGCGGGACGGAGGCAAAGACGTCGGGGGCGGGCTCGGACACGGAACGCGCGGACTACGCCTCCCGGCCAAGTCAGGCAAGCGAAGCCCATCACAGCGCTTGAAATCTGTAGCTGACTGGTCGGGGACCACCCAACGCCCTCGGGAGGCCATCCGGCCGCGCATGTCACCAACCGCCCCCGTCATGGCTTCGTCCCTGCCTTGGATGGGGGCCCGCGATGCCCACCCGCGATGGTGCGGATCTCGGACAGGAGCGCTTCGTACTGGGGCGACTCGATGGCGGTGTAGTTGAGATCCTTGTACCGAGCCGTGAGTCGGGTGAATACGTCGCGAGCCTCGGCTGCGCTCCCGAACGCGTAGTCGGCGTCCACGATGCTCTTCATGAAGCGGAAGCTCTCCACTTGGCGCTGAGGCGGCATCGAAGCATCCACCGCGTCGAAGGCATCCTGCTGCAGGAAAACCATGTCTACGAACAGCGCCTTCTGATGAACGACGAAGTCCTGAAGCGACACGCCCTCTTCACCCGTCACCTGCATCATCTGCTCGATGCCATCTCCCCGAGCCAGAAGGTCGGCCACGGATTTCACATCGTCGACCCAGTCGGGCCCGAGGTGCTCGGCGTACCAGGCCTTCAGTTGCTCCAGATACCGCGACCAAGACAGCAAAGGCGCGATCGCTGGATAGAAGCGCTTGTAGGCTCGGTCGCTCGACAGTCCCAAAAAGGCCTTCACAGTCCCGAGCGTTGCCTGAGTCACCGGCTCGTCGAAGTTTCCACCGGCCGGAGACACGGTCCCGATCAAAGTCAGTGATCCCACATCGCCATCGGGGTTGCGAACGACACCAGCGCGCTCGTAGACGGTCTTGATGGTCGAGTCCAGATAGGCCGGAAAGGCCTCCTCTCCCGGAATCTCCTCCAGACGACCAGAAACCTCGCGCATGGCTTGGGCCCAGCGCGACGTGGAGTCGGCGATGCACAGCACGTCGTGACCCATCTGCCGATAGTATTCGCCCAACGTGATTCCGGTATATATCGACGCCTCGCGGGAGGCGACCGGCATGGAAGACGTGTTGCAGACGATGGCCGTGCGGTCCATCAACGAGCCACCGGTCCGTGGATCGGAGATCTTCGGAAATTCGGTGATCGTCTCGACCACCTCGCCGGCTCGTTCGCCGCACGCGATGACGATGACCACATCCACGGTGCTATGCCGAGCGATCATCTGCTGCAAAACCGTCTTGCCGGCTCCGAAGGGGCCCGGAATGCAGGCGGTGCCGCCCCGAGCGATCGGGAAAAAGACGTCGATGATCCGCTGGGTCGTCACGAGCGGCTCGTAGGGGTACAGACGCTCTGCCGACCGCTGCTTCAGCAAGCCTTCGGAGACGGCGCGCCGGACCGGCCAGCGCTGGACCATGGTGAGGTTGCGCTGGAGGCCTTGGCGGTCGGCGATCCCCGCCACCGGCGTCCGGATGTCGAAGTTGCCGCCCTGGATCCAGCGCACCTCGACCGAACCCGGCTCGTCGAAAGGCACCATGATCTTGTGGACCAGCTGCCCCTCGTACACTGAACCCAAGACTTCGCCCGCCCTGAGCCTCGCGCCTTCGGCCACACACGGCGTGAAGGCCCACTTCTTCTCCTCGTCCAGGGGCGGATACGAGACACCGCGCGCCAGGAAGAAGCCGTGGTGGCTGGCCATCCTCTCCAGCGGATTCTGCAGGCCGTCGAAGACCGTCCCCAGCAGGCCTGGTCCAAGCTCCACCGACAGCAGCTCTCCCGTCTGCTCCACTCGGTCGCCGACCGCCACGCCCCGAGTTTCCTCGAACATCTGGGCGTCTGCGACCTTCCCACGTACGCGAAGCACCTCCCCCTGCAGACGTTCGGTGCTGCCTCGAGGGCAGACGTAGACGATCTCGTTCTTCATGAGGGGCATAGTGGACTCGATGCTGACCAAGTCGTCCTGCACCATCGTCACCCGGGCCTGTTTCTTGGATTTCGTCATGACGTGGGTCTCGGAGTCGGCTCACAGCTCCAAGCTCAGACCCTCCATGCTCGCCTCCAACAGCTCGTCGAACCGCTGCGTGGCCTCGGCCTCGTCCTCCAAGGCTGCTCGGTGAACGAGGTCCCAGCGAAGGACGTAGAGCGCCACTCCCTCGAAGTCGAAAGGGCGCAAGAACGCCAGCCGAGAAAGATGCTCCCAGACTTTCTCCAGCACGAGCCTCTCGAAGTCCCGAGTTCGCCTGGCTCGCAAGAGGCCTTGGAGCTCCAATACCCAGGGGAAGACATGGGCCAGACCCAAGTCAGGACGTGCCCAATTGCGACGCATCAACGACATCCAAGGCTCGACGCCCCAGCGATCCGTGGGAGCGGCACGGCCGGAATTTCGATGACGCAAGGCGCTCACCATCGTGCGCACCCCCAAACGCCAGCGCGCCACTTCCCGGAGCACTGGACTGCGGACCCGAACCAGCGAGGCCTCGAATTCCTGGACGATGACCTCATTAGGGAGGTCCCACGGCAAGCGGTCGAAGAACATCGCGTCCTCCAGCGCTTCCAGCTCTCGAAGATCCTCTTGGGACAGCATCCGCAGCCGACGATCGAGCGCGTAGCGACTCAAAGGCGGGCGCTCCTCGATGTAAGGCGGAGCCAAGACCGGCAAGCTCGCGACGAGAGTGTAGTAGTCCCTGGTCGAGCCGACTAACCACGCAACGCTCACTGGATGATCCCTCGCATCAACGCTCGAAAGCGCGGCTGAAGGTGCCGCATCAGCAGCTCGGTCACGGCTCGAGCCGTGAGGTCGACCTCGAGGCCCTCCTCCTCCACGACCACCTTCACGCCCTCGCCGGTCTCGGCGGCTTGAAAGGTCACTCCCTCTCGCCAGGTCGAGCCCGCGATCTGCTTTGCCAGCTGGCTGAGTTCATCCTGCAGCGCCTCGGGATCATTCTTGAGTTCGTCCACTCCCAGCGGTTCTGCCGGAAGCTGGACGCGAAGCGTCGTGGCGTCTCGCACCGTTGGTACGTCCAGAGAGCGATGAACGACCTGGGCGACGAGCTGTTTGAGGAGATCGCGGTCGACCATGTCCTCCGAGACCAAGCGCTCCACTCGATTCCGTAGATGCTCCATGATCTCTTCCGAGAATCGCAGGACCGTGTCTCGAGTAGCCGTGCGAAGCGCTTCCTCCCCCGCCGACTTCAACTTGGCTGCCTTCTCTTCTGCTGCCTCTACGATGCGCTTGGCATCCGCGTGCGCGCGTTCGATCACCTCGGCCGCTTCGTCCTTCGCCTGGTGCCGAAGCGTTTCGCCCTCGCGTCGACCAGCCTCGACTCCTTCTTGTCGGAGACGATCGAGGAGAGCCTGCACACCGATGGCTTGCTCCGCACGGTCACCGGAGGACTTTGGATCCGTCATCCCGTCCCCCTCAAGAACCCATGGGAACGCCACCGGCCACGACGAGCGCAAAGACGAACGCGAAGACCGCGAATCCTTCGACGATTGCGGCCGGTCCGAGCGAAATTCCGAACACCTCGGGCTTGGTTTTCGAGGCCAGAATGGCGGATGCGAGTGCCTTCCCCTGCCAGACAGCCGAAGCGTACAGCGCCACCCCGGTCAGGACGCCGATGCCGAACAGTCCCGGCGCCGTCTCCACGGTGGGAGGCCTGTTCAAAGCAAACATCACGACGATTCCGTAGACGGTCTGGGACGACGGAAGAGCCGCGAGGCCGATGTAGCGACCGTACCCGCTCTCTACTTCGAGCAAAGCCCCGCACGCCGCCTGGCCGGCCACGGAGGCCGCTTGTGCGCTTCCCACCGCCCCCAGCGCCAGCGGCGCGATGATGCCAATCCATCCAAGCGTCAGAATCAATGGGTCCATTCAGATCTCCTGTGGCCGATTCTCGCCACGCACTTCTTCGAGGGAGCGCCTTTGTAGCGGAGTGAAAGGACGCCCCTCGCCGAAGATGCTCCAGTTGTAGAGCTCGATGACGTTGAGACGCAGTCCATGCACGACGCCGCCCACCATCCCCAGCACGAAGTTCAGACTGTGCCCGATCAGCAATACGAGGAGAGCCAACACGAAGCCGATGCCCGGCCCGGTGCCCATGAGTTCGCCGCCCAGCTGGTTGAAGGTTGCAGCCAGAGAGGCGCTCGACAGACCGAGGGCGAAGAGCCGCAGGTAGCTCAAGGCGTCACCGAAGGCACGAGACACGCCGGTCAATGCGATGAGCCCGTCCAGCGTCCGCCAGCCCAGGTCGCTAAGCCTCGAAACGGGGCGCTCACTCGAGAAGACGAAGACCGCGGTCAGGCCTGAGATGATCAGCGCCTTGCCGAAAGGCCCGCCCAGGTAGAGGACGAAGCCCCCGACCATCACCGAGATCCAACCCAGGGATGCGAGCGCGCTCCAACGTCCTCGCTTTACCCAGGCGGCCATGAGGTTCGCGACCACCAAGTGAGCGATGCCGACGCCGATCGATAGGGGCATCATGCTTTCGAAATCGTTGACGTCCAGAACCCGTGCCTGGCCCATCAGCGAATCGCTGGCGAGCTCGACGCCGAAATAGCTCCCCGCCGCGATCCCGTAGACGACGCCCAGAGCTCCGATGCCCAGTCCCATGCGTCGCAGGCGACGGCCCGAGACGGACTGGCCGAAACGGCGCCAAAGCAACAAGGTCATCGCGCCCACGATGGCCGCGTAGCCCGCGTCCGCGAGGATGACGGCAAAGAAGAAAATGAAAGACAGGAACACGAGGCCGGAAGGGTCCCAGTCTCGGTAGCCCGGAAGCTGATAGAAACCGACTAGATCCTCCCCCGGGGCGAAGCGGGGCTGGTTGCTGAGGAGTACGGGCGGTTCGTCCTCTGGGCCCGGGTCCTGGGCCACGAGCACGAGACCTTCGTCCCGGCAGTACCGCTCGACCCTGTCCAGCTCACGGGCGGGCACCCATCCCTGCAAAGCAAACACCCGCTCTTCTTCGAGGCCCTGACCCATGGCCTTTCGGCGAGACACGCCGTCGTCGACCTCGCTCAAGTGCCGAAGCAGCTGGCCCGTCCACCGCGTGAGGGCGCCCCGTCTGGCTTGAAGGTCGTCCATCTCGTCTCGAGCTCGCTCCAAAGCGGCGCGAAGGGCAGAAAGAGACCGTGTTCCGACTCGGGAACGAAGAACCGGTATCGCTTCGACGGGAGGCTCGTCTTGCGAAAGGATCACGACGTAGTCGAAGCGACCGTCGCTGTGGACGACCTGCCAGGGAAGCCTTCCGGGTCGGATCTGGTCTCTCTTGAAACGAGGAACCACGTAGAACCACAGCCGGATGCCGCCAATGTCGTCCAAAGCAGGGAAGTCGAAGTCTCCCCAGGGCGCCACTTCGTCGATGCGCTGCTGCAGAGCGTCGATCCGATGCTGCGTTTCGATGCGAAGGCGACGGTTCTCCAGAGCCTGCTCGACCACCTTCCGAAGGTCGAAGTCTCTCTCGTCCATCAGCTCTCGGCGACGGAGCGGCGAGCCGAGCAGATAGCGAAGCGCTTCCCGCGCTCGCTGGGCCTCGTCTTTGGTCGAAGCCTCTCCGGCCATCTCTCGAAGGGGGACGAGGTGCATACAGCCCATGTTCTGCAGACGATCGAGCAGCGGTGGCGCATCCTCGGTGAGACCGGCCACGGTGACGCGCTTCATCGGTACGATGCTCACGCCGAAACCTTTCGGCGCTTGCGCTGAGCAACTTTGGCTCGCACGACGGCGGCCCGCTCCGCATCGCCTAAATGGACCTGAATGCGCCGGATGTGAGCTTTCGACCTGGGGATCAGGACTTTCTCGAAGAGATTCACACGTTGGGTGACCCGACGCCGTGCCTCTTCGAGCAGCTCCAGGCGGCGTTTCTCCACCCGGAGTCGGAGCTTGGTCTCGGCGCATTGTTCGAGCAACTCGGCGACCCTGTCGACCCAATGAGGTCGAACCAAAAAGGAGTAGCTCTTGCGCTCGAGCTCGGCCGAGATCCAGCTTGGGATCGATAGCCCGGCCACGTTCTGGCGGCCGACCGAGACCGAGCGCACGACGACCAGTCCTGTCAGATCGATGGAGCGATTTGCCAGCATCGCAAGCTCCTTCGGAACCTCGTTCTCGAACTCGTGAAGCTCGTTCTCCGTGCGATCGAGGGCTCGCTCTGCGGCAGCTTTCGCAGCAAGGAGCTTCTGTCGTTTCAGGTCCAGTGCCGGCAGGGCCTTCTCGAAGGCCGCCAACCTCGTTTTCTCCCGCTGGAGAGAGCTCTTAGTGAGTCCTGAGGTCGCCATCGGTGCGCTTGGGCTTTGGGAAGTACTTGTCGACGAGTTCCCGCTTCATCAAGAGATCGTCGGCGTCGAAGCATTCGGCCAGCGTCCGCCAACAGGTGTCCAGCGCTTCTTCAAGCGGAACCGAGACATCGACATCCATGAAACGACGGCGAAACAGTTCGCCAAATTTCAGGAGTCGCTCGTCGAACGCACTCAGCTCGAAGGCCATCGCCTTCTTCTGCTCGGCGTCTCGACTGCCTGCGTATAGGCGAATCATGGCGCCCATCAGTTGGGCGTGGTCCTCCCGCGTAGACTTGCCGATGACGTGTTGCTTGAGCCGAGACAGCGAGCCGAAGGGATCCAAGACGCCGTCGTGGAGATAAAATTGGCCTTCGGTGATGTAGCCGGTATTGTCGGGGACAGGATGGGTGACGTCGTTGCCCGGCATCGTCGTGACGCTGAGAATGGTGACCGAGCCCGCGCCTCGAAAGTCGCAGGCCTTTTCGTAGCGCTTGGCCAGCTTGGAGTAGAGGTCGCCCATGTAGCCCCGATTCGAGGGCACTTGCTCCATCGATATGCCCAGCTCCTTCATCGCGTCGGCATAGGAGGTCATGTCGCTCAGCAGGACGAGCACGCGTTTCGATTCCTCGACCGCGAAGCGTTCCGCAACTGCCAGTGCCAGGTCGGGGATCTGAAGACGCTCCACGATCGGATCCGAAGCCTGATTGACGAACATGGCGGTCCGCCCGAACACGCCTGCTTCCTCAAAGGCGGTCCGAAAGAAATGGAAGTCGTCGAAGACCAGGCCCATGCCACCGAAGATGAGGATATCGGCATCGGCCTGGACGCCGATGCGAGCGAGGAGCGCGTTGTAGGCCTCCCCGGCCACCGAGAAGATGGGGACCTTCTGGCTCTCGACGAGACTGTTGAAGACGTCGATCATCGGAATGTCGGTCCGGATCATCTTCGAAGCCAAGACCCGTCGCATCGGATTGACGGTGGGCCCAGAGATGTCGACCGACGGCTCCCCTTCCAGGCTCGGGCCACCGTCGATAGGCCGACCAGTCCCACCGAAGACGCGGCCGAGGATGTTGGCCGAATATATTGCGCGCAGCGGATGGCCCAAGAAACGCGTCTTTGCCCGGGTCGACAGCCCCCGCGTTCCACCGAAGACCTGCAGGGACACCTTCCCACGATCGATCCTGATGACCTGAGCCAGAGAGCTCTCGTCGTCGTCGGAGACCCAGGCCAGGTCGCCGAGGCGCGTCACCGGCGGCGCCTCCTCACCGTGCTCACCCACCGATATCTCGAGAACGTCGCCGACGATTGCGACGACGTTTCGGTAGCTGATCAAAGAGTGAATCTCGGCGATCTCATTCACGGTCGGCCTGCCGGCCGTGACCTATGCTCGTGAGCCACCGGGGTCAAGCGTGACTGCGGCCGATGCCTACTCTCGCCGGTTCAGCACCCCCCTAGTCTAGTGTCCTGAGTCAGTAGAAACTTGAAAAAGGAAGGCCGAGTCGAGCTTCGTC
>CAYZFR010000154.1:0-9542 GCA_964477875.1 uncultured Myxococcales bacterium | reverse complement strand
GGCCGGTGTGGCTGATCAGGACGTTGGAGGGATTGACGTCGCGGTGGACGATCTCGAGCGGCTTGCCGTCGCTGTCGGTGCAGGTGTGGGCGTGATGCAGACCCCGCAGGACTTCGGCGGTGATGAAACAAGCCAGCTCGAAGGGGAGGGCCTCACGGCGGGTCCGGAGCTTGGCGTTGACGCGCTTGAGGTCGGTACCGTCGACGTACTCCATGGCCAGGAAGACGCCGTCCTCGTCGTCGCCCACGTCCTGCAGCGCGACGAGGTTTGGATGGTCGAAGAAGGCCATGGCCTGGGCTTCGTCGAGGAGCATCTCTTGCAGCATGGGCGCGTCGGGTCGATTACGGTTCACCCGCTTGATCACGTTGCGCTGGACGAAGCCGAAACGGCAGCGGCGATTCGCGACGTAGATGGTCGCCATCGATCCGCCCCCGAGGAGGCCGATCACGCGGTAAGGACCAATTTGGGCAGGGTGGGGGCTGGCCGTGCGCGCGATGTCGACGAAGCCTCCGTCGAGGTCGCCCGTCGTGCCGCTGCTGCTCACCCCACAAAAGAACACGCTCTCCGAGTAGGGGTCAACGGAGCTCGGTCGTTGATGCCTCGGAAGCCACCTGGTAGCCCGCTGGAGTGGTCGTGTTGGCCTACTTCGCCGTCCTCGCTCTGCTGGCGCTGTGGGGGCTGGAGCGAGCGCTGCTCGCCCTCCACGCGCTCCGGCGGACGTCACCGATCCCGCCGTGTCGAGAGCATCCGGCGGTGCTGGTGCAGCTGCCGCTGTTCAACGAGCGAACGGTGGTAGAGCGGCTGCTGAGAGCGACGGCGGCCCTCCGATGGCCGCGGGATCGCCTCCACGTCCAGGTGCTCGACGACTCCACCGACGACACGCGCTTGCTCGTGGACCGGGAGGTGGCGGCGCTGCGGGCGGATGGGCTCCGGATCGACGTGCTTCGGCGAGGGAGGCGCACCGGCTTCAAGGCCGGCGCCCTCGCCGAGGGGCTCCTCGCTTCGACGGATGAGCCCTTTGTGGCCATATTCGACGCCGACTTCCTACCCCCGGGCGACTTCCTGGAGCGGACGATGGGTGCCTTCGAAGCGCCCGAGGTCGGCTTGGTCCAGGCCCGATGGACCCACCTCAACCGGGAAGAGAGCTGGCTGACCCGGGCGCAAGCCGTCTTTCTGGACGGACATTTCGGCGTCGAGCACGCCGGGCGCCAGGCCCGGGGCGCGCCCTTCAACTTCAATGGGACGGCCGGCGTATGGCGACGCCAGGCCATCGAAGCGGCCGGAGGTTGGAGTAGCGACACCATCACCGAGGACCTCGATCTATCCTTTCGGGCCCAAATGGCCGGGGCCCGCTTCGTCTACGCCCACGAGGTCGAAACGCCGGCCGAGCTCCCAAACACCATGAGCGCCTTTCGAACCCAGCAGGCCCGCTGGGTCCGTGGCTCGGCTCAGACGGCGCGCAAGCTCCTCCCTCGGATCTGGACCCAGCCCGGGCTGGGGCTACGCTTTCGCTGGGCGGCGACCCTGCACCTGGCGACCAACTTCACCTACGTCTTGATGGCAGCCCTCGCGATCCTGCTGCCGATGGCGGTGGTGGTCCGAGACCAGATGGGCTGGCGAGTCGTCGGGGGTCAGGCCCTGCTGTCGAGCTTCGACCTCGTCTCCCTCGGCGCCGGGACCTTGGCCATGCTGATCTTCTACGCGATCGGCCTTCGGCGGTGCCAAGTCCCCGGCGGCGGACGGCGCTGGGTCGACGTCCCCTGGGCGCTCTGCCTGGGGGCCGGCTTGTCCTGGTCCAACGGTCGACAGGTCCTGCGCGGTCTGGCCAACGAGGGCCAATGCTTCGTACGGACGCCCAAGCGCGGGGGCGAGCGCAGCGGAGGCTACCGGGCGCCGGTGGCCAGCCACGGATGGGAGCTGGCGCTGACCGCCTACCATCTGGTCGCGGTGGCCTACGGCCTAATAAACGGATTGTGGGGCGCGCTTCCATTCCTGCTCATGTACGCCGTCGGCTTCGGCGCCATCGCGGGGAGCAGCCTTCGGGAAGCCTACGCCGAGGCTCGCGAGGAGGCGCCGCGTCCTCAGCCGAAGGCCGCCTGATCTCGAATCACCCCCGCAACTTGTCGAGGATGCTCTTGTCCTCGAGGGTGGTGATGTCGCCCGTCAGCTCTCGGCCGGCAGCGATGTCCTTGAGGAGTCGACGCATGATCTTGCCGGAGCGTGTCTTCGGCAAGGCCTCGGCCATCTTGATCTCATCGGGCTTCGCGAGGGCGCCGATCTGCTGGCCCACGAAGTCACGCAGCTCCTTCTCGAGGGCGGCGCTGGGCTCGATCCCGGTCTTCACGGTCACGAACGCGACGATGGCTTGACCTTTGAGGTCGTCGGATCTACCGACCACCGCCGCTTCGGCCACCGCCTCGTGTTGAACGAGGGCGCTCTCGATCTCCGCCGTCCCCAGCCGGTGGCCAGACACGTTCAGAACGTCGTCGACCCGGCCCATGATCCAGAAGTAGCCGTCTTCGTCTCGCCGGCAGCTGTCGCCGGCGAAGTAGAACTTGCCGTCGAAGCGGCTCCAGTACGTCTTTTCGTAGCGCGCGTCGTCGCCCCAAATGGTGCGGAGCATCGAGGGCCAAGGCTTCTTGATGACGAGGTAGCCGCCCTCGTTGGCCTGGGCCGGGCTGCCGTCCTCGAGCAGGACCTCGGCGTCGATGCCGAAGAAGGGGCGGGTCGCGCTGCCCGGCTTGGTCGTCGTGACCCCGGGCATGGGCGTGATCATGATGGCGCCGGTTTCGGTCTGCCACCAGGTGTCGACGATGGGGCAGCGCTCCTTGCCGATCACTTTATGGTACCACATCCAGGCCTCGGGGTTGATGGGCTCGCCCACCGTGCCGAGCAGCCGCAGCGAGCTCAGGTCCCGCTGGTTCGGGAACGCGTCCCCTGCCTTGATGAAGGCCCGGATGGCGGTCGGTGCGGTGTAGAAGATCGTCACCTTGTGACGCTCGACGATGTCCCAGAAGCGGCCCCAGTCGGGTGTATTGGGTGCGCCTTCGTACATGAAGACGGTCGCCCCGTTCGAGAGCGGGCCGTACACGATGTAGCTGTGACCGGTGATCCAGCCGACGTCGGCCGTGCACCAGTAGACGTCGTCCTCCTTCAGGTCGAAGACGTGCTTGCTGGTGAGGGTGGTGCCGACCAGGTAGCCGGCGGTGCTGTGCTGAATGCCCTTCGGCTTGCCGGTCGAGCCCGAGGTGTACAGAAGGAAGAGCGGGTGCTCGGCCTCCATGGGCTGGGCCTCGTGCCGGGGGCTCGCGGTGTCGACGGTCTCGTGCCACCAGTGGTCGCGACCCGACTGCATGGTCACCTCCTGCTCGGTGCGCCGAAGGACGAGCACCTTCTGCACCGTCGGACAGCGGCCGTCGGCCAGGGCCTCGTCGACCTGGGATTTGAGGGCCAGGGGCTTGCCTCGACGGAAACCGCCGTCGGCGGTGATGACGGCCGAGCACTGGGCGTCATTGATGCGATCTAGGAGCGACTCGGCGGAAAAACCGCCGAAGACGACGTTGTGAGGGCAACCGAGGCGCGCGCAGGCCAGCATCGCGATGGCGGCCTCCGGGACCATGGGCATGTAGATCGCGACCCGGTCGCCCTTCTTCAGGCCCATCGCCTCCAGCGCGTTGGCGGCCTTGCAGACTTCGCGGTGGAGCTCGCCGTAGGTCAGCTTGCGGACGTCCCCCGGCTCGCCCTCGAACAAGATCGCGACCTTGTCCTTGCGGCCGGTCTTCAAGTGCTGGTCCACGCAGACCCAGGACGCGTTGGTCTCACCGTCGACGAACCACTTGGCGTAGGGCCGCTTCCACTCCAGCGTCTTGGTGAAGGGCTTCATCCAGGGGATCAGCGTCTTCGCCTGCTCGGCCCACCAGTTCTCGGGCTCGTCGATCGAACGCCGATACTCCTTCTCAAAGGCTTCGGCGTTGCTGAAGCTCGCCTTCTTGGCGAACTCGGGCTTGGGCTCGAACGTTCGGTCTTCGGAGAGGGTGGAATGGATCACGTCGCTCATGCTCCACGAATTAGGAGGACGATCGGCGCGTTGCAACACACGCGGCTCGACCCTCGGGAGCGGGCGGCTCCAACCGACCTCGGCGGCCCGCGGCGCGACGCGTCAAATACGGCGAACAACCGGGTCGCCTACATCATGGGCAGGCAAGCGCCGAATTCGTCGAAGGGCTCCCCGAGGGTCGCGCACGCGAAGCCCGCCTCGCACATGTTGAACATGTTGCAAGGCCGCCTGCAGGTCGCCTCCCCGGCCGGACCGACGCAGATCAGCCCGGGCATGCAGCCGGCCCCCCCGCCACAAAGCTGACCTTCGTCGCCGGTGCCGGCGGCGACGCAGACCGGGTAGTCGAAGGTGCCGGTCAGCCCGCAGGCGTCGCCCTCGGGGCAAGTCCCGGTATCGAACAGGCTGCACTCCGGAACCACATCGCAGAAGCCGAAGTCCAAGGGCTCGCCGTCCTGGTCAACGAGGGGTAGGCAGATCTCCATCATGCCCGGGCAGTCGGCGTCGGGATCGGGGGCGTTCGGATCGCAGATCGGCTCGCAGGTGGCATCGTTGCCGCCGACGCAGGAGAAGCCGGCCTGGCACTCGTCGGCGGCGACACAAGGGTCGCCGTCGCCGCCGTTGCCAGCCGGCAAGCACTGTCGGGCCGGGCCGCCGGTGTCGAAGCAGGCCTGGCCGGCGGGGCAGCTCGACGGATCGAAGATGTCGCAGCTATCGATGCAAACGCCGAAGCGATCGCCCGCCTGCAGCGGCTGGCAGAATGCGTCCTGCCCGCAGCCTCGGTCGCCGTCGACCTCGCACAATCTCACGCAGCTGTCGGCCTCGGCGCCCGGAAGGGCACCGCAGATCAGCCCGCCCCCGCAGTCCTGTGCCGTGGCGTCACAACTCTCACCCGCTCCACGCTCGCCGGCAGGGACGATGCAAACCCCATCGTCGAAGGCCGGCGTGACCCGGCAGATCTCGGTCAAGCTACAGCCGGTGTCGGCGACTGGATCACAGGTGAGAGGTGAAGCGCCCATGTCCGTACCGGTTGGGCCGCCGTCGGCCGGCGAACCCATGTCGGTCGTGCCAGCGCCGGCATCTCCGAAGTCGTTTCCGCCCCCTCCGTCGCCACAGGCGAACAGCAGGCTGAGCAGCAGGGCGGGCATCGTCCGGGCAAAAGACACCGCCCCATTCGCACGATGGGGCCCCTCGGATGCAAGCTGGAAGTGTGACCGGCGTGTGAAACCCATCTTTCGCTTTTGGGGAATGAAGCCTTGCGGCGGGCCTCGCTAGGCGCTACAGGCGGCGCGGAGCGGCACCGTGGCAACCCGTACGAAAACCAGCAGCAAGAAGAAGACGGCGACGAAGAAGAAGGCCAAGAAGAGCGCCTCCAAGAAGAGCGCCAGCAAGCGCAGCCCATCCTCCGTGCCGTCCAACAAGGCGCTCCCACCGAAGGCCAATTCGGCCGTGCGCAGGGCGGCCGACGAGCTGTGGGGCGTCGGGGTTGCGCCCCATACGCTGCTTCAAGAGCTGCACGAGGTCCTGCTCCTTCGTTGCCTCAAAGAAGCGGAGGGGAACTACGCGGCCGCCGCTGCTCTCTTCGGGCCCAGCCGCCAGTCGGTCCAGCAGTACGCAAACAGCCCGCTTCGCGACGACCGCTGGAAGATGTATCAGCAGAACCGGCGCCGCAGCCGAGACTGAGTGAAGTCGGCGGGCCCGGGTCTC
This sequence comes from uncultured Myxococcales bacterium, assembly GCA_964477875.1. Classification (GTDB taxonomy): domain Bacteria; phylum Myxococcota; class Kuafuiibacteriia; order Kuafuiibacteriales; family Kuafuiibacteriaceae; genus Kuafuiihalomonas. Next base: position 3,781 of record CAYZFR010000154.1, on the reverse strand, counting down.
ACACCGACAGAGCGGGCACGAAGGTGATCACCGCCAGCGCCCCCAGCAACAGGGCGATGAAAGGCAGGCTCGCCCGATAGACCTCGGGGAGCGGCTTCTCGAAGCGGAACGCGCTCAAGAAGAGGTTCATCCCGACCGGCGGCGTCATGTAGCCGATCTCCAGGTTGGTCAAAAAGATCACGCCGAGGTGCAGCGGGTCCACGCCGTAGGCCTCGACGAGAGGCAGCAGCAGGGGGACCACCACGATGATCGCGCTGAACACGTCCAGCAAACAGCCCACCGCGAGCAGGAAGAGGTTCAGGCCGAGGAGGAAGGTCCAGCGGGACGAGACCATGGACTGCATCCACTCCAGGATGAGGTCGGGGACGAAGGCGAGGACGAGGACATTGGTCAGACCCAATGCGACCCCGAAGATCAGCAAAATGGCGCCCACCAGGACGGCCGACTCGGCGCCGACTCGCAGGACGTCTCGGGGCCGGAGGTCCCGATGGACGAAGACGTTCACCCCCAAGACCGCGAGGGCGGTGAACACGGCGGCTTCGTCCACCAGGAGGACGCCGCCGTAGATCCCGGCGATGACCGCGACCGGGATCGGGAGGTCCCAGCGCGCCTCCCAGCTCGCCGCCGCGAGCTCGCCGAAGTCGAAGTCTTGGCGACGGGCCCTGCTTCGCTGGGCCACCCAGGCTGCGTAGGCACCGAGCACCCCGATGAGCAGGAGTCCGGGAAGCAGCGCGGCCCGAAACAGCGCCTCGTAGTTCACGCCGGCCACGACCGCGTACAGGATCACCGGCAGCGAGGGGGGGAAGAGCAGGCCGAGGGAGCCCCCGCTCGTCAGCAGGCCGAGGCTAAAGCGCTCGGGGAGCCCTTCCTTTTGAAGGACCGGGTAGAGGAGTCCGCCAAGGGCGATGATGGTGACCCCGGAGGCACCGGTGAAGGCGGTGAACAGGGCGCAGGCTCCGACGCTCACCAGGGCGATGCCGCCGGGCAGCCAGCCGAGGGTAGCCCGCGCCACTCGGACCACCCGGTCCGGCGCCCGGGACTCGGCGAGCACGTAGCCAGCGAAGGTGAAGATCGGGACCGCGACCAGAGTCTCCTGGGTCGCGAGGCGCGCCATCTCGATGAAGAGCAGACTCGGCTCGGCGTCGAGAGCCACGAAGCCGAACACGGTCAGGCTCCCCAGGACGATGAAGAGCGGCAAGCCGGCCAGCGCGGCAAGCAGCGCCAAGGTGACCGCGAGCGCCGTCACGGCTCGGCCGATCCCACCAGAAAATGAAAGCTCATCAGTCCGAAGCCGAGGGGCAAGACGGAGAGGAGCACCGCTTCCGGCAATCCGGCTTGCGTTCGGCCGATCGCCCACTCTTCGGCGACGAAGCTGCAGGCGAGAACGGCCCCCGCGGCGCTGGCGAGGCCGGCCAGGACCTCTCCCAGCCGCCGGAGCCATGCCGCCATCGAAGGCGGCAGAAAGCGGAGCACGACGTCGGCGGCGAGGTGGCGCCGGCGCTGGGTCGCGAGGGCGCCGCCGAGGGCGGCCATCCAGAGCACCCCGAAGCGAACCAGGACGTCGGCGTCACCGCTGCTCGCGAAGCCGAGGACACGGGTGATCCACTGGCCGGCCGAGGCCAGGATCATGGCGGCCAGGACCAGCCCGACGGCGATGGCCTCGACCTGGGCCAGGGCCCGGTCGAGTCGCCGGAGAAGCTTCATGAAGCGGGGCCGAACACCGGAGGCTGCCGGTACGGTACTGGGCCTCGGTGGGCGGCGCAGACCGCCGGCACCTCGGGGGGGTCGACGAGGAAGAAGCGATCCATCTGGGCCCAGAGCCGGCAGGCACGCCGCTTGGCGAGTCGGTCCAACAAGGCCCGCTCCCCGATCGGCGCTTCGATGATCGCTCGGGCCTGTCGTCGGAAGGCCGCTTCGTCGCCGGTCTGGCCGTGGACCCACTCCAGCACGTAGGAGCGAGGCAAAAGGTTTCTTCCCCGGGCCGCCGCCCGCTCCAGCGCCACCCGAGCCCGCTCGGGTTCGCCGCCGAGGGCCGGGGCGCGGTAGCCCCGCAGCCCCCCTTCCAGCAGGTCCACCCCCATGTCGAAGAAGACGGTGTCATCCAGGTCCCGGCATCGAGCGAGGATGGCTTCGATCTTGGGGAGCTGGGTGGCCGAAGCGGCGTCGCCCGCGAGCTGCACCGCCCCCGCCCAGGCAAAGCCGAACCAGAACAGGGCCTCCGCCTGGTCCTCGTCCAGCGCCGCGAGGGAGGCCTCGATTTCGGATAGCTCCGCCGTCTCTTCGTCGCCCACGCGGGACCGCCACCCCTTCCCCAACGCCCCCCGGGCGAGACGGCGGCTCCGAGCGAAGTGATCCGCCATCGCCCGCTCCAGCTCCGCGCGCCGGGCTGCGCGCTCTGGCTGGGCCCAGCCGACGGCCTGCCATTCGTCCTGCAGAAAGCCAAAAGCGTAGGTGGCCCGAGCCATGGCCGCTCGTACCATCAGGCGTCGATCCCCGGGGAAGCGCTGCTGGACGGCGTCCACGAGCTTGAGTTGGCTCGCCAACGCGACCCGCGCCAGCTCTGGGTCGGGCTCCTGAGCGAAGGCCTCCATGCCCTGGTCGAGGATGGGCCGAATGCCGGTCCGGGTTGCGCCGTGGACGATCCCGCAGGCGGGCAGGAGCGCGAAGAGAACGAGCCTCTTCAGCAAACTCCTGCCAAGGGGGGCCGTCATTCGAGGGCGTCCTGGACCCGGGCGAGCAGCGGCTTGGCACCCAGCTGTTCGGCGAGCTCGGGCCAGTGGCTGCGGGCGACCTCGGCCAGCTCCTCGAAGCGCGCCTCGGGGATCGATACGGGGCGCAGGCCGCCGCCTGGGCCGACGAGCCGGGCCATGGTCTCGGCGTCGTCCTTGCGGATCTGCTCGATGATCTGGCGGCCAAAGACTTCGGCCACCTCTTCGACCACCGCTCGGTCCTCGGGACGAAGGCGCTCGAAGCTGCGGGCCAGCATGATCGAGCCTCCGGCCGCGTAGGCGAAGGGGCGCTCGGTGACCGTGGCGAGGTCGCCGGTCCAGCCCAGGGCCACCGCCCCTGCCGCCGAGTTGTAGACCGTGTCCACGCCGCCGGTCTTGAGTTGCTGCACGACGCTGAGAATATCCATGGGTCGGGGCGAGACCTCGAAGATCTGGAGGGTTCGGGCGGCCACCACGTCGCCCTCCCACACCCAGACCCGGGCTTCGCGCAGCGCCTCCAGCCCGTCGATCTCGCGCTGGCTGAACAGGCGCACCATCCCCGTCTCTCCGGGGCCGAGGAGGACGTAGGGCGTCCGCTCGGCGACGCCGGCCTGGAGCTGCTCCCAGATCGCCGCCCGGGCCCGGTCCGCTTCCTCGTACGAGCCGATCAGAAAGGGCAGCTCCAGGACGCGCACCGGGGGATGGGCAAGACCGAGGCCCTGGCCGGTGAGAAAAGCGCCGTCGAGACCTCGGCCCAACTTCTTGAGGACCGTGGCCTCGTCGCCGAGCTTTCCGTCCAAGTACATCTTGAGGACGACCCGGCCCTCGGTCCGGGTCTCGATGACTCGCGCCATCTGGGTGAGCAGCTCTCCCCACGCGCTGTGGCTAGGGGCGAGAGAAGCGAAGCGCAGCGTCGCAGCGTGGGCCGAAGTCGAAAGGCTCACCAGCGCGACGAAAAGAAGAGCACGCACGGTTCCGATCCTAGCACTTCGCCCTCGGTTTGACTTGGGTGTGACCGAGGTCTAGCGAGGGCCCATGTCGGGCCGGAGGCGCTCATGGTGAAGAAAACGGGG
>CAYZFR010000153.1:0-9577 GCA_964477875.1 uncultured Myxococcales bacterium | reverse complement strand
CTTGAAGAAGTTGTAGATGACGCCCACGCCACCCACGGCGCTCCGGCCAATCGGCGGCGGAGCCCAGGCGGTCGATTAGTCCGACCCGTCCCTCCCAAAAGATCCCGTCGATGGTGGTTCGGGGCGCCCTGGCGATCCCGCATTGAGGGGTCTGAACCGAGGCGCCGAAGCCCCACTTGCCTCTGGTGTCCGCCTCCGCCAATCCAGATGGTTTGACTTCGTTGCAGCGCGGCCGGGTAGGCCTCGTCAGCTCGCTTCGTCTCGGCAGTCGGGACAGGTGCCTTCGAGCTGGACGTGGGCCGCCTTGATCGCGTTTCGCCATCGGCCTCGGGCCTGGATCTCGGGGGTGAGGTCTTCGGGGAGACAGGAGACCGTCCCGCAGTCCGAGCACACGAAATGGGGGTGGGCTTGATGGGTGGGCGCCTCGGACCGCACGAGCTCGTAGCGCGCCATGCCCTCGGCTCGGGAGGCGATGCGGGCCAAGCCGCTCTCGGTCAGCTTCACCAGATTGCGGTAGATCGTGGCCTGATCGGCGACATGGGCGAGTCTTTCGGCCACCACCGAGTGACTGAGGGGCGCCCGCTCCGACGAGAGGAGCGCCAACACGGCCAATCGGGGCGCGGTCACCCGGAGCCCGTGGGCCTGGAGCAAAGACCGGGCATCTTCGAGTGTTTGGATCTCCGTGCTCATCAAGCCTCGCGTTCCGATGGCATACGCAACCAACTTGCGATACACCAGCCTCGGTGCACAGACGTAGCATAGCGCCTGCGTCATCGAAGAGGAACTGAGGGAATGACGCCTGTCGGCTGGATCGTGCTCCTGGGGAGTTTTTGGATAGGTCCTTCCCTGACGCGGTTGTGGCGCCTCCCCCAGAGTCGATGGGTGGAGCGCGGGGTGGCGGCGGCCGTCTTGGCCCTGGTGGCCGTGCACCTCGTGCCCGAAGCCATTCGGCACGGTGGGTGGCCCGGGGGGATGGCCATTGTCGTGGGGGGGGCGATAGGCGCGCTGCTCGAGCGCGGCGAAAGTCGCTGGCGCCACGTCACCTTCGTGCTGTCGCTGGCCGCTCACGTCGGGGCGGAGAGCGCCGCCTTCGCCAACGCCTCCGCCCAGCACGTCCTATGGCTGGGCGCCGCCCTCGCTCTGCACCGCATCCCGGTCGGCTGGTTCGTCTACCTCGCCACCGGCTGGCTGGGCCTGGTGGCTCTCAGTGCGGCGAGCGCCGCCGGGGCGCTCCTCGGGCAGTGGTTCCTCACCGCTGAGCCGATGCCCGTTCTCCAAGGCTTCGTGGCCGGCTCTCTTCTGTACGCAGCTCTGCAGCACATCGCGATCCCGACCTGCCCCACTCGCCCGGAGCTTCGCGAGCGCCCTGTCGACTGAGCGCACGGGCAGACGTGTTTCGTACCGCCGCTGCGCAGCAGCGGTCGCACAGGGCACCGTGCTGCTTTCGTGATGTTCGTACCAGGAAACGATCAAGAGGCTCCCGTGTTGGGGGCGCCTCGCTTGGCCTGCACCTCTGCTTCGGCCTGGGCTCGGCGTTGAACCCAGGCCTCGGGGTCCTCCTCGAGGACCCGAGCGCGAGCCTCGGCGAAGGACATGGGGTTGCCGGCGATGGGCACGTCGTAGGCATTCGGGCGGTCTCGAAGTTCGGTGTCTTCGGACACCCGCATCAGGGTCGGGCCCTCGGGCAGGAACAGGGTCGTGGCGCGCTCGCGGGGGGGAACGTGGACCGAGGCTCGGCTCACCACCCGATAGGCGCCGCCCTGAGGGTCGATACGAAGGGCGTCCGTCACGCTTCGCACGTCGAAACCTCCTTGGACGTCCACCCGCCGGCATCGGCTGCCGACGAGGACGCCGTCTCGGACCTGGCCTTCTTCGAGCTCGACTCCGAGAAAGACCGAGTCTCGGGCGTCCACGGCCCCGAGCCGGCTGTCTTCGCTGATCAAGTTGCCGCGTTCATCGAACGCATCCGGGAGTCCGGCCAAGGCTCGGGCGATCGCCCCCACCGGGGAGCGCTCGCGGAGCGCCATGAAGACGTCCCGCATCTGGGCGTGCTGACCGACGTCGGCCCAGTACTGTGCGCCAAAGTCCATGGCGACCAACCTCGGTGGCCGGCCGTGCCGGGCCCGAAAGCGCTCCACACACGCGACCAAGCGCTCGAAGACCTCCGGCATGTTCGCGTCCAGTCGAGCGAGGGCGGGGCTGTCGGCCACCGCGGCCCGCCAGGCTTCGGGCCGCGGATCCCGAACCGAGAGGGTGAGGGCCGTGAAGAGCTGGGGATCGAGGTCGGGCCGGAGCTTTCGGTCCGCGCTCGGGTCTTCGACCTCGGACGAGAAGGTCTCGAGCAAGGCATCCAGCAGCGCCTTCGAGAGCGCGATGGACCCGAGGTTGATGCCGCCCCACAGCGCGCCGTCTCGAATCTGGAGCAGGCCTCGCTCGGCGAGCGGCGCCATCTCCTCCAGCGGTCGGCGCGGGATGAAGGCGGTGATCTCGCCGCCGGCGTCGACGCCCACCCAGTCCTTGTTGCGGGCCGCGTCCTCGCTCATACGCTGCATCGACACGAAGCGAACCACGTCGGCTCCTTCGAGAAGGGGGTCCTCTGCCGAAAGATCCCGGGTAGGGATCTGGACCTCGTCGCCCCACTTCACCACCACGCCGCGGAAGCCCGAGCGAAAGAGGTGGTCCTCGACCGGCGCGAAGGTGCGGAGCGCGAGCTCGACCGTCGACAGCCATCGACCCCCCCGCCGCACGAAGGAAGACAGCGCGGGCTTCTGGCCGCATTCGGCCTCGCCGAGCGGGGCGGCGCGGGAGCCTTCCCCGAAGACGAAGGCGAACAGCGCCCTCTCCTCGGGCTCCAGCAGCGGACGCAGCCGCTTCCACATCAGGAGAATTCCAAAAGCCTGATTGACCGGGAGATCCTCGTGCTGAGAGACGGCGCGCCGCAGGCCCAGCCCTTCCTTGGCGTGCTCCAGCTCCCGGGCCCAGAATCGCCGCGCGGCTTCGGTGCCGGCGACGGTCCCCATCACCTGGGGGCCCCGGTTCTCTTCGAACAGACGCTCGCCGAAGTCGATGTTTCGGCGGATGGCCGTCACGAATCGGTCTTGCTCGGCCCGCTCCAAGAGGCGGTCCAGCCAGCCGCCCGGGGTGAAGGCCGTGTCCACGATCCGTGCGGCGTCTTCGGGGGCGTCGGCCTGCGCGTAGACGCGCAGCTGGGGCGCGTTTCCGGAAGGCCGAACATGGGCGACCTCGCCCCTCGGAAAGCGCATGCGAACGCCGTCGGTGAGATCGAAGTCGGTCGCCGGACCGAGCCCGATCTCGGTCGCGCTCTCCGGAGCGCGCTCCAGAAGCGCCAGGAGGGCGCGGCTTCGCTCGGGCGGCACCTCGTCTCGCAGGCCGCTGGCGCCGAAGCGCCGCGGGAGAGCTTCGACGCTCTCCCACAGCGGGCGCTCCCGTGCCTGCGCGGCGGCGCACACGATGGGCAGGAGCGCATCCCGGGTGGGCAAGGGCCGAAGCGTCCCCTTCGACAGTCCGAGGGCGTCGCGGGTGAGAAAACCGCCGTTCGCCTCCCAGCCCACCACCCGCTCCCCCGTCGCCGCTTCCATGCCGGCGATGACCCATGGGGATCCGATGCGCGTGCGCGTGACCCGGCCCGCGAAGATCCGATCGATGCCGTCGTTGGCGCTCACCGGAACCACGACCTGATCCGCGCCGAGACGTTGGGCGACCAGGCAGCCCAGGACGTCGCCGGGGATGAACTGGAGCCGACCTTCCTTCACCGCGCAGACGAGGGGCCGGTCGCTGTCGCCATCGGTGGAGACGAAGAGGTCCACCGGTCCGATCTCGGCGACGAGGCGATCGTGCAGCGCCTGCATCACCCCCAGTCGCTCGCCGTCGATGGCCTCGGTGTCGATGGCGACGAAGTCTTCCGAGGCCCCCACCACGTGAACGGTGGCGCCCAGACGCTCCAAGATCTCGGGGAGCAGCTCGCGGCCGGCCGCGGAGTGGGCCCAAAAAGCGATGCGGACGCCCGCCAGCCCTTCGAACGCGTCCACGTAGCGGCGGACATAGCGCTCGCGGGCCGCCTCGTCCCTTCGGACATCGGGACTGGCGCAGCGCAGGCTTCCGGCGTCATCGAAGGGAGAGGCGTCGGGCTGGATGCCGTAGGCGCGTCGCCGCACCCGCGCCACCGCGGCCCCGATAGGGGCCTCGTCCTCCTTGCCGACCTCGCCATTCGGGAAGTTGAACTTGATGCCGTTGCGATCGAAGGGAATGTGGCTGCCCGTGATCATGATGCTGGGGCGACCCGTCTCGATGCCCTGTAGCGTGAGGGCGGGGGTGGGCAGGATGCCGGCGTCGAACGGGCGCAGGCCGAGGTCTCGGGCCGCCTTGGCGACCGCGGCCGCGATGCGGGGCGTGCTCGGCCGCCGGTCCCCCGCCAATTCGACGCGGGTGCCGGGGACGGCGGCGCCCCGGGCGATGCAGGCCTCCAAGAAGCCGCGGGCGTTCACGTAGGCCTCGAGGTCCGTGATGTCCTCGACCCGACCCCGAAGACCGCTGGTGCCGAATCGGAGCGGCGTGGGCCGGCGGCCCCGAAAGCGGACTTCGCCTTCGGGCCCCGGGACCCGGGCCCGGAACACGTCGGCCTCCGTGGCATGGGTGACTCGGTAGCTCGTGTCGTGGGCCACCAGACAGGCGCCGCCGGTCGCCAGCTCGAGCGACGCCCCAGAATCATCTTCGACCCAGACCCGACCCCCGAGGACGAGCAGGGTCTCGGGGCCGTGAGCCCGGCGCGACCACGTCTCGCCCGCGAGGCCGCGACGAGATCCGAGCTCGAAGTCGGCGGTCGGCGTGAGGTGGAGCGACTCGCCTTCGCAGGGCACGGGCTGCCCGACCGGAGGGCCGAGGGCGTCGAAGCGCACCACGCGGAGAAGCTCCTCCGGATCGATCGGCTTCGCGGTCAGGCCGGCCCGAAGGACGTTGTCGGAGTTGGCCATGATCTCGACGCCGGCGCCCGATAGATAGGCGTGGGGGACGCCGGCGGGGAGGAAGAGGCCCTGCCCCGGCTCGAGGTGGATGAGCTGGAGGAGCAGCGTGAAGATCAGACCGGCGTCGGGCGTCGCGGCGCCGAGCTCTCGGTGGGCTCGCAGCGCCCAGTACCCGGCGCTTCCGGGTCCCAGGGGGGGACCGCTGCCCAGCCGCTCCAGCCACGCGCCGAGCCCCGCTTCCAGTTGCTCCGGCGGCAGAGCGAAGTAGCTCCGCAAGAAGGCCTGCAGGTCCTGCCCCGGATCGGGAAGCTCGGGCCAAGCTTCGGCGAGACCCGATTCCCGGAGGCTGCGCGTCCGGTCCTCGGGGGGCAGAAAGCCACACAGCCCCTCGAAGGGCGTGAGCGCCACCATGAGCTCGGGCTTGTGCCGCGGATCTTTGTAGCGGCGCGCCGAGGCCGGCGTCCCGGCTTCGCGCTCCCACGCGTAGCCCGCCTCGGCCTGGCGCCGATTGGGATGGACCTGGATCGACAGGGGGCGAGCCGCGGCGAGGAGCTTGAGAAGATAGGGGAGGCCGCCGTAGGCGGCCGCGACCTCGGCGCCCAGCCATCGCACGGGTGCCTCGGCGATGAGCGCGTCCAGACCCCGGTCCCCGGCCAAGGCCGGCGCGCTCGGGTGGGCTCCGTACCAGGCCTCTGCCACCGGCTCGCCGCTCGGCTCCCGGCCCAGGAGCCGGGGAATGGTCTCGGTATCTCCCCAGGCGTAGCGTTGAAGGCGGGGGCTGAGGGCCAGCAGCGTCATGCGGTCGGGCCGAACCTAGCGCAAAGCCCCCCGGCTCGCACCGGCCGCCCTTTGGCGAGTCCTCGGGTTTACTCGGGGCATCTTCGGAGGCCATGGTCCGCGCCCGTGACGCCCTTTGCTGGACCCCTGCGCCTGAGGCCCGCCGCCATCCTATTCAGCCTCCTCGTCTTCGCGCCCATCACCGCCTGTCCCCCCTCCGAGCCGCCTCAGCCCGCCGCCGCCAGCCCTTCGCCGGCCCGTGCCGCTCTCACGGACGAGGCCCTCGAAGCAGCCCTGGGAACCGGCCCGGAGTCCCGCTTCGTGCGCCTCGCCTTGGAGTGCATCCACCGCCCCTATCCGAACAAGATCAGCCACGTCCTGCGAAGCGAAGAGGACGTCGCGGCTCCCCCTGCGCTGACGCCGGCCTTCTTTGGCTGCTTCGACTGGCACTCCGCCGTCCACGGACACTGGATGCTCGTGCGCTGGCTGCGGCGCAGCGAGGGCGAGCGCGCCGAGCTCATTCGAGCCGCCCTCGACGTGAGCTTCAGCGCCGCCAACATGGCGAAGGAGCTTGCCTACTACCAACCTCGACCCGGCTTCGAGCGGCCCTACGGCATCGCCTGGTACCTGCAGCTGGTGGCGGAGCTCGAGGAGGCGAACGAGACCGAGTGGCGCGAGCGGCTCCGCCCGATGGAGGAGGCCATCGTCGACAACCTCCATCGCTGGCTGGACAAGCTGGCCTACCCGATTCGGATCGGCACCCACAACCAGAGCGCCTTTGCCTTCGGGCTGATGCTCGACTACGCCGAGACCGCCGGTCGAACCAAGCTGCGGGAGAAGCTGGTCGAAAAGAGCCGCGTCTTCCATGTCGCCGACCGGAACTGCCCGCTTCACTATGAACCCTCGGGAGAAGACTTCCTTTCGCCCTGTCTGATGGAGGCCGATCTGATGCGGCGCGTCCTCGGGCCGGCGAGCTACCCCGCCTGGTTGGAAGGTTTCCTTCCCCACATTCCGAAGGACGGCTCCGCCGACTGGCTCGAGCCGGGCCGCGTCCTCGACCCGACCGACGGAAAGCTCGTTCACCTCGACGGGCTCAACATCAGCCGAGCCTGGGCCATGGAGGGCATCGCGTCCGCGCTTCCAGAAGACGACGGGCGGCGACCCTCCCTCTTCGCCGCTGCCCGCCGCCACCGAACCGTCGGGCTGAAGGCCGTGACCGGCGAGCACTACGAAGGTGGTCACTGGCTGGCCAGCTTCGCCACCTATCTGATGACCGAGCGAGGCCTGCGCTGAGGCGGCCGAAGCTCGGGCCGGGGGCCCTGGTCGCGGCCGCGTTCGTCGGCCCGGGGACGGTCACGACCTGCACCCTCGCCGGGGCCCAGGCCGGCTACGATCTCCTGTGGGCCCTGGTCTTCTCGCTCCTCGCCACCATCGTGCTGCAGGACATGGCGGGGCGGCTCGGCGCCCGGGGGCGGGTTGGGCTCGGGACGGCGCTTCTTCAGGGACGAAGGCGGGTCGCGCGCCTCGCCCTCGTCGTCCTGATCCTCGGCGCCCTCGGGGTCGGAAATGCGGCCTACGAAGCTGGCAACATGACGGGGGCCGTGGTCGGCCTCGAGATCCTGTTGGGCGCGGACCTGCCTTTGGCGCCGGCCCTGGTCGTCCTGGGCCTCGTCGCCACCGCCGCGCTCTGGCTCGGGGGTCTGCGCCTGCTCCAGCCGGTGCTGACCGTGGTCGTGGTGTCGATGAGCCTGGCCTTCGGTTTGGCCTTCTTCGGGAGCGGCCCGCGTCTGGGCGCCCTGCTCCTGGGGCTCGATCCGTTTTCGGGGGGCGGCGACCCCGCTCTGGCGGTGGCCCTCGTCGGCACCACCGTGGTGCCCTACAACCTCTTCCTCCACGCCTCGGCGAGCCGGGCCCAAAGTCGAGCCGAGCTCGCGGGGGCGCGGACCGACAACGCCCTCGCCATCGGGCTCGGGGGGCTGGTCTCGATATTCGTGCTCGGGACGGCGGCCGAGCTCGCAATGGGCGAGATCGAGGGGCCGGCGGGGCTTGCCCAGGGACTCGAGGCCGGGCTCGGTCCGGCCGGGCGGGGCGCGCTCGGCCTGGGGCTGCTCGCCGCCGGGCTGAGCTCGGCCTTGACCGCGCCTTTGGCCACTGGCCTCGTGGTGCAGGAGATCTTTCCAGGGCGGCTCGGCTTTCGCGCCGCCAGCCTCGGCGTCGTCGCCTGCGGCGTGGCTATCGGCGCGACCCAACTCGATCCGCTGGCGCTGATCGTCACCGCCCAAGCCACCAACGGACTGCTGCTCCCGATCGCCATCGCCTTCCTGCTCGTGGCCATGAATCGCAAAAGCCTCCTCGGCCGGCACGTCAACGGTCCCCTCGGCAACCTCGCCGGCCTGACGGTGCTGCTCTTGGGACTGGCCTTGGGTGGGCGCCTTCTACTCCGCGCCTTCTGATGCGGGAATTTGAAGGCTGTCGCCGCCTGGGGCAGGGTCTAGCCATGCCGGGGCGAAAAAAGGGCGAGGCGACCCAGGCCGTCCGTATGTTCCGGATGCTCGAGTTGATCCGCTCCAAGCGCTACGGCGCCCGGTACAAGGAGCTCGCGGACGCCTTCGGCGTGGACGTCCGGACCGTGACCCGAGATCTGGATGCCCTCCAATCGGCGGGGCTTCCGGTGGTGAAGGATCGGGACGAGGAGAACCACGTGGTGGTCAAGCTCGACGAGCCGGGGCCGGCCAGCCTGCAGCTCACGGTGTCGGAGTGCTACGCGCTCCTGGCCACGCGTCGGCTATTCGACGTCTTCGAGGGGACGCCGATCCGGGAGGACGTGCACGGGATCTTCAATAAAGTCGTGGCCGCGCTCCCCCGGAGCCAGAAGTCCGACGTGGAAGATGTTCAGGAGCGGATCGCCTTCGTCCCCGACGATGGCCACAAGAACTACGAGGGCAAGACCGATCTCATCATCACCCTCATGGACTGCGCCCTGAAAAACCGGGAGCTAGCCTTTCGCTACCGGCCGCTCCGGAACAAGGGGCGAGACAAGAGCGGCGTCCTGCGGCCCTACGCCCTCGTCCTCTATCGTTACGGCCTATACGCGGTCGGCGCCCGAACCTACGCCGGCGACTGGAGCGACGCCGCGGAGCGGGTCTACGCGCTCGAGCGCTTCCTCGAGATCGAGCCCGGAAGCGCGCACTTCGAGCGACCGGAGAGCTTCTCCGTGGAGCGCTTCTTCCGCGGTGCCTTCGGTCTCCACACCGGCGCCGAGGAGCGACGGGTGAGGCTCCTCTTTTCGCGTGAGGCGGCGCCCTACGTCATGGCTCGGATCTACCAGCCGGACCAGCACGTGGAGTTTCAAGACGGCGGTCGGGTCCAGCTCAGCTTCTCGGTCACCGATCTCACCGAGGTCGTGCCCTTCGTCCTACGCTGGGGACGGCAGTGCGAGGTGCTGGAGCCGCCGGCCCTAGCCCAAGAGGTCGCGAGGGCCCGGGGCGACGAAGTCCGTCAGCCGACCCCTGGGATCGCCCAGACCCCGAACAGGCGCGGGTGAAGCCAGACCAGGCCACCGTAGACGATCAGGAAGGCGAGCCACTGCCACCAGGCGATCTCGCTCAGGCGCAGCACGTTTCGCCCGCCGGCGATGGCGGCGAATGAAAAGATGCTGGTTCGTTCCGCGAATCGCTCCCAGCTTTGACCGTGCTTTCGAGCGCGTTTCGCGTCGATGGACGGTCTCACCGTCTGCCGCCCTCGGGCAAGCAAGGGCCCCCCCCTAGACGTCCTGCGGGCGGTCGACGTCCCGCCAGATCCCCTCGTCCTCGACATCC
>CAYZFR010000152.1:0-9609 GCA_964477875.1 uncultured Myxococcales bacterium | reverse complement strand
CATGATTGCAATCATGCGGAATCGACGGGCTGGATTTTCCCTAGTCGAGGTGATGGTGTCGGGCCTGCTCCTCGGGCTGGGCGTCGCCGCGCTGGTCCGATTGTACGCTCACTCGGCGGACGGGATCCGAGAGTCCCGCCACCAAGCCGTGGCCACGCAGCTGGCGCTTCAGCGCTTGGAAAGCCTGGCTGGCCTGGGGGTCGAGCTGGCGCCCGACTGTCCGGCCTCTGCCGGCTGCCTCCGAGACATCACCGAGCTGGCCGCCGAGCAACCCCCGGTAGCCGGCTATGACTGTACGATGATGGTGCGCGAGTCGGGCTTCACGGAAGGCCAGCAGAGCGAGGCGGAGGGCCTCTTCCGGGTCGACGTCGCCCTCCTCGACCATCCAGATCTCAACCAGATGGCGGGATCCCGCTTTCTGCGGGTCAGCGTGTGCTGGACCGAGGACGGCCGGAAGTTCGAGCAGGTGCAGCTGGAGCGCTTGATGGTGCCGGAGGTATGAGGATGGACGCTGCCCGCGGCTTCACGCTCATCGAAATGCTCGTCAGCCTGGCGATCGGCGCCTTCGTCGCGGCAGCGGCGGTGACCTTCGCCGGGGACCAGATCCGGCTCCTCGATCGGACCGACTCTCAGCTCGGAACCCAGCAGGAGGGTCGAGCGGTGATCGATCTCGTGGCCACGGAGCTACGCGCGGCGGGCCTCGGCGTGGGCTACACCGTGGACGGCCGTTTCGCAGGGCTGCGTCGAGGAGACTTCAGTGTCCAAGGCGGCGCCGTCTTTCGAAGCAACGGTGGTCAGGTGGATGGACGGGCCACCGACGATCTCGGCCTCCGCTTCACCATCGGCGACGTACGCACGATCAGCAACTACACCCGCGGTGTGTCTGGCCAGGTCTGTGCGGGGGGAGACTTCGCGGCCGACGACTTGGTGTTGCTCATGAGTCGAAACGGTCGCACCGCCCACACGGCCCGGCTCGGGTCCATAAATCCCGACGTGTGCCAGGGAACGCAATGCGCCGGCGGCTGTGAGACCTTCACCTTCGCTTTCGAAGAGGGCTACGAGACCGGCACCGATGCTCTGACCGCCACCTACCGGGAAGGTGAGCTCTTTGGAGACTACCGCGAGGTCGTCTACTTCGTGGCCAACGACGCCAACGAACGCTCCCACCTCCGGCGGGCCGAGATCTCGGCCGCGCAGCCCTGCGCTAGCCGAGAAGACGCCTGCGGCGTCGTGGTCGGCCAGCAGGTCGAGGCGCTCCAGGTCCGGGTGTGGCTGTTCGACGAGGTGACGGGCGGGTGGCTCGACGTCACCGGACGCTCCGCCATCAACGAGGTCGGTCCGGTCCGCGTCGACCTGGAGTTGGTGGCCCGCTCGGATGAAGCCAAGACGAACCAGGTGGCGATCCGCTCGGCGCTCGACTCGAGCGCCTGCTATCCGGCGCCCTGCGGAGCTTCGGACGCCATCCCGCGCGAGGTGTTCCGCACCAGCGTGGACGTTCGCAACGCGGGAAGGATGCAGATCCGATGAAGTACGAACGACGAGGCTTTTCACTTCCGATCGTCATCCTGAGCCTGGGGGTGGCGGCGGTCTCGGCCGCCGTGCTGCTCGACGTGGTGAGCTTCGACTTCGTTCTTCAAGGGGAAGAGCGCCGGGGGCGAGAGGCCCGCCAGCTCGCCGAAGGAGGGCTCATGGAGCTCATCAACGACCAGCGTCTCCTCAATCGCCTCCCTGACCTCAAGGACGACGACCTGTCCAACGACATGGAGCCTCCCCAGCAGTCGATGTTCGCGGGGGAGGACAAACTGGGCAAGTATGCGGCCGAGGTCCGGTTGCTGCGTCTCTCGCCGCTCCTCGAGAGCTCGCAGGGTCGGCTGCAGGCCATCATGTACGAGCTGGTCGTCGATGGCGAGAGGAGCTCCGGCCAGGAGGCTGGCGTCCGGGCCGAAATCTACAAGTTCGCGTCCAAGCCGCCCGGCTTGGTCCAGGAGGGGCGCCACGCGCGCTGATCGAGAGTCATGCTGAGTTCGTTCCTATTGATTGCTGTTTCGCAGTACCCAGACGCCGCCGATCACCTGCGGGCCAAGGACCTGGTTCCCCAGGTCGGCCTCATTCTGGACCGCTCTTGCTCCATGGGCTGGGGGACCCTGCGGACGAACTGTGGCTGGTACGCCTCCACTCACAACTGGGGTTCGGTGTGGCTCAACAAGAGCGAGCAGATGAAGGCCGCCCTGGTCGGCTGCGAGACCTCTGAAGACGGCGTGCTCGATCGCTGGCACGAACGAATCAACTTCTCGATCTACGAGTTTGGGAGCGGAACGCGACGCAACGTCGAATTCGACTCGGATCTGAAGTCTCTCGAGGATGGCGTGATGCGGGTGCCGATCACCGGCGGAACCCACATGGCTCGCGCCTTGCGAGACCATGGTCGCTACTTCAACCAGTACTTCGACACGAGCAACACTGAAGTCTGTAAGCCCAATTACTTGGTCTTCCTCAGCGACGGGAATCCGAACGGTGGTGACGCTCGCTTCGACTGGGAGTGTACGCCTCCCACCGAGTCCCGCTACGTCCGCCGGTGGGAGCCATGGAGAGGGGCGGACTACATGTGGAGCCATCCGGACCTGCTCTGCGACGTCCCCGGCGACCAAAGGATCTCGACCTACGCCCTCGGCTTCGGGGCCCCGGGGAGCTTCAGTCCGTACAACCTCCAGCGCATTGCCGCCGACGGTGGTGGCGAGTACTTCTACGCCTCCGACGTCTCCGGCCTCAACGCGGCCTTCGAGTCGATCATCTCTTCGCTTCGGGCCCGGAGCGCCCTGTTCTTCGCGCCCATCGCCATCGAGTCGGGTTCGCTGTTTCCCGACAACTACGCCTACGTGACCAGCTTTCGTCCCAATCAGACCGGGCCCTGGTACGGGAACCTGAAGAAGTACTGCGTCCTCCCTCCGGTCAAGGAGGGCGGCGTCTTCGACACTTCGGACGACAGCTGTCTGCTCAAGTCCGAAGACGGCCAGAAGCTCCTCACCAATCCGGGTGCCGTCGACATTTGGACCGGGAGCAAGGCGATCGCGTCCGACGCGGGCGGCGCGGGGGCGCTGGTGCTGGATGAGCTCGGGGGAGCAGGCAGCGAGCCGGGCTCGGACCCGTGGTCGGTGCGCGACGTGCTGACCTATCGCCCAGGACAGGAAGAGTACGTGGCCCTGCATCCGGATCACTGGGGCGAAGACGACGCCTTCGCCAACGGCTGCGCGCGCCATCGGCTCATCAACACCCTTCACGGTTACAGCTGGGAGACCGACTGCGCGACCGGTCGGCCCAAAGAGGTCGCTCAATGGCCGATCGGCGATCCTGTTCACGCCAACCCCGTCTTCCTTCGCTACGAAGACTGTGACGACCCAAGCGGGAACCCAGTGCCCAACGCATGTTTCGTCGCCTTCACCGGCAACGACGGAATGCTCCACATCGTCGATGCGGCCGACGGCGAAGAGGAGCTGGCTCTGGTCCCGGGCGAGCTTTGGCGACCCAATCCGGTGCCCAACAGCCTCATCGCCGATCGCTTCGATCAGCCGGGTCAGACCTACAGTCACCGATTCTATGTCGATGGCCGGGCCCAGCTGGTCCACGTGGACAGCAACGCCAACTTCTTGATCGAGGAGGACGAGAAGGCTTACTTGCTCTTCTCTCTCGGCCGAGGCGGCTCGGCGCACTACCTGCTGGACGTTTCGAAGTTCGACGGAGACCTCACCGCCGAGCAGAATCCGATCTTTCCCCTCGGCGTCGAGACGGGGACGGTGATGGACCAGCTCGCAGACACCATCTCACCTCCTTGGGTGGGGCGCTTCCGTATCGAAAAGGATCCAGAGCTGGTCGCAATCTTCGGGACCGGGCACGTGCCCGACTTGGACTTCAAGGAAGCGGCCTCTGGTGCCCGCACCCTCCGACCCACCGAGCAGCCGGGGACGGTGGTGGAGGCGCCCTGCGACGGGATTGGCAACCTGTCGGATCAGAGCCGGATGGGGATCACCGGCTTTTGCGACTCCTATCATACGCCAGGCTGCTCGGCCTCTGCCGGCGACTGCTATGACGCCTCGGGTGTGCCCCTCGACATGTCGACCGTTCCGCTGGTCTACACTGACGGCCACCACGCCACCCGGGCCATGCGGCTTCGCTTCGATGTCTTCGCGCTGGAGTCGGGGGACGTCCTGCAGGTCGAGGACTCCCAGGGTCAGGTCATCGGCGCCTACACGGAGACGGAGCTCGCGGAGTCATGGACCCCTTGGGTCTACGACGACAGCGTCAGCCTTCGACTCGTCACCGACGGAGTGGATCGAGAAGGCGAGGGCTTTCGAATCGCGGAGGTCCAGTCCCTTCGCGGCCGCTACGCCTCTCGGGAGTTGCCCGGCGAGCCCGACGGTGTCGGCCCCAGCCCGGGCATGGTGCTCGGCGTCGACCATCGGCCCCAAGTGGTCGCAGTGCGTCTGGACCGGTGGAACGGCAAGTCGGAGCCCGAGCCCTTCCGGGCCGGGGCTGCCGACGAGGCCATCGCGCTTCGCTTCACCGCCGACTGTGGCACAGCCGGCGACGCGCGCTGCTTCGACGCATCGAGCTCCCCCGACCTGGCCAACATGGTCTGTCCGATCAGCAGCGAGGTCTCGGTGTTCCTGGATGGCGCGATCGGGACCGCGCTCTATTGGGCCGACGAGTGCGGTCAGATCTGGAAGGCTTCATCGCCCGACGACGGCGTGACCTGGAAGGCGAAGCGCCTCGCCAACTTCAACGACGGTGCGCTCGGCTACGGCTGGGATTTTCGAAAGTTCTTTACCCGTGTCGACTTGGTGGAGAGCCGCTGCCCGGGCAAGGAGGTCGTCGGCGTCTACTTTGGAACCGGGGACGTGCAGCAGCCCGCCAATCTGAACATCTTGAACGACTCCTCTCTCAACGATGGGCGAGACATCGTGGGCGTGATCTGGGATGACGGCGCGGTCTCTTCGATCGGTGTCGATGGTCTGGCCGACGCCACCAACGTCGACGCCATCGAACCTCGAGAGGTCTACGGTCAGGGCAAGAAGGGCTGGGTCCTCCGCCTGGAGCGCCACGAGCGCATGATCCGTGACCCCTTGGTGGCCGAGGGCGTGGCCTTCTTCAAGACCTTCACGCCCATCCCCTCTTCGGCCGCCTGCGATACGGCGAGTGGCGTCGATCGAGTCTACGCCGTCGACAACTGCTCGGCGAGAGCGGCCCAGGACGTCAATGGCGACGGCGTGAAGAGCAAAGAAGAACGAGAGAAATGGGAAGGCGAGACCGAAGGCGGCGCCGGGCTGTTCGTGTACACGCCCAAAGAGACGGGCGTGATCGTGAGCCACGGCGACCTGAGCCGTGAGCAGCAGGCCGAGCTCAACATCCGCCGCAAGCGGCCGGGCCTGTTCCTCTGGAGAGAGCTGGAATGATGGCAATGACGATTGGCGCCGCGGTGGCGCTGGCGCTGGCAGGCGCAACGGAAGAGGATCAAGAGCCCGCCCTGGAGGTCGTGGTGAAGGTGGTCTCGCTCGAGGACGGCGTGGTCCTGGTAGAGCGAGAGTTGACCGAGACCAAACTTCGGCTTCTGCGCCGCCGCGGTCTGCGAGAGGTGACACGCCCCGATCAGGTGTCGGATGGGACCATCTTCGAAGGGAAGCTGTTCGTCGCCTATCCGATGACGCCGGAGCTGGCCCAGACCCACGCCAACTCGAAAAAGTGGGTGGGAAGAAAGGCCAAGCTCTTCCTGCGCCGAAACGAAGCGGGCCGCTGGTCCCTGGAGAGGCTCGGCACGCCGAGCCCATCCTCGACGGATTAGCCTCCTTCTCGAGCCGAGCTGAGAGGTCCTGCTCAGGTCTTCTTTTGCTCCTTCGACCAGGAGTCCTTGAGGCCGACGGTGCGGTTGAAGACCGGCCGCTCGGGGGTGCCGTCGGAGTCGAGGGCGAAGTAGCCGAGTCTCATGAACTGCACGGTCGTCCCGGGCTCGAGCTCGGCCAGGCTGGGCTCGACCACGGCCTGTTTCGTCTGCAGCGAGTCGGTCTGGAGGTCGCTGCGGAGGTCCTCCAGCGAGCCGGGGTCCAGCACGGAGAAGAGCTGGTCGTAGAGCCTGACTTCGGCCGGTAGACCCTCTTCGGCGTCGACCCAATGAAGGGTGCCTTTCACCTTCCGCCCGTCGGGGGCCTCGCCGCCTCGGGAGGCAGGGTCGTGGCTGCAGCGTAGCTGCACCACCTCGCCCGCCTCGTTCTTCACGACCTCGTCGCAGGTCACGAAGTAGGCGTGCTTGAGCCGCACTTCCCGGCCTGGCGCGAGACGAAACCACTTCTTGGGTGCCTCCTCCAGGAAGTCGTCTCGCTCGATGTAGAGGCGGCCCGAAAAGGGGACCTCCCGCGTGCCCGCGCTCGGATCCTCGGGGTTGTTCACGGCGGTGATGGTCTCCGTCTTCCCTTCTGGATAGTCGGTGATCACCAGCTCGATGGGGTCCAGGACGCCCATGACCCGGGGGGCGGTACGGTTCAGCTCTTCGCGGATGCTGTACTCGAGGGCGCCGTACTCGATGACGTTGTCGGACCGAGACACGCCGGCTCGGGCGGCAAAGCCGCGGAGAGCGCTGGGCGTGAAGCCGCGGCGCCGCAGGGCGGCCACGGTAGGCATACGCGGGTCGTCCCAGCCGCTGACGAAGCCTTCGTCGACGAGGTATTTGAGCCGGCGCTTGCTCATCAGGGTGTGGGCGAGGTTCAGCCGGGCATACTCGATCTGGCGGGGTCTGGAGGGCAGGGGGAGCTGCTCCACGAACCAATCGTAGATGGCCCGGTTGTTCTCGAACTCCAGCGTACAAAGAGAGTGGGTGACCATCTCCAGCGCGTCGGACACCGGATGGGCGTAGTCGTACATCGGGTAGATGCTCCACGCGTCGCCGGTCTTGTGATGGTGGACCTTTCGGATCCGATACATCAGCGGGTCCCTCAGCTTCATGTTGGGGGCCGCCATGTCGATCTTGGCTCGCAGGGTGTAGGCGCCCTCGGGGTGCTGGCCTGTGCGCATCTGTTCGAGCAGCCGGAGGCTCTCCTCCGGGTCGCGATCTCGGTCCGGGCTCGGGCGGCCGGGGCTGGTCACCGTGCCGCGCCACTCTCGGATGGACGCTTCATCGAGGCTGCACACGTAGGCGAGCCCTTCGCGGATGGCGTGCTGAGCCAGCTCGTACAGCTTCGGGAAGTAGTCGGAGGCGTGGTAGAGGTGCTCGCCCCAATCGTAGCCGAGCCAGCGTATGTCTTCCATCATCTGGTCGGCGTAGCGCTGCTCCTCTTTGAGCGGGTTGGTGTCGTCGAAGCGCAGGTGGCAGCGCCCGCCAAACTCTCGGGCGAGCTCGAAGTTCAACACGACGTGCTTGGCGTGACCAACATGGAGAAAGCCGTTCGGCTCGGGTGGAAAGCGGGTAACGACCCGACCGTCGTTGCGGCCGTTCTCGATGTCGTCGGCGATGATCTGACGAATGAAATCCCGAGGCGTGGTCGACACGCCTCGGGATTAGCACTTTCGGGAAGAATCAGCGATCGATGACGACGAAGATGTAGCCACCTCGGCGGTACACGCGAAGGAGCGCGTCGCCCTCGCCTTTGAGGGCCTCGACCGCCTCCGCCGCCGAATCGACTGGGCTGCGGTTGACCTCTACGATGACGTCTCCGACCCGCAGACCAGCCTCGGCCGCCGGACCGCCTGGGGCCAATCCCGCGACCACGGCGCCGGACGGAACCTCATCGGGCTCCAGACGGAGCTGCTGCCGGACTCGCGCGTTTAGATCTTCGAGTCGAAGGCCGAGCTTGCTGGGCTCTTCCTCCTCGGGCTTGGCGATGGCGGGGGCGTCCTTTTCCTCCAGCTTGGCGCGGACGGTCTTCTTCTTGCCGTCGCGGAGGAGACTGATCTTCACGCCATTGTCGCCGCCCTTGCCCGCGATGACGAGACGAAGCCGCGCCGCGCTGTCGACCGGCGTCCCGTCCACCGACAGGATCACATCACCGGCGGCGATGCCTGCTTCGTTGGCGGGGCCGCCCTCCATGACGTCGGAAACCACGACGCCCTTGGTGTTGGGGTCGACGCCCATCGCTTCGGCGAGCTGGGGCGACAAATCCTGAATGAACACGCCCAGGAAGCCTCGAGAAACTTTCCCGTCGTCGAGGAGGTCCTGCATGAGAGTGCTGGCCATGTTGCTGGGGATCGCGAAGCCGATGCCCTGATAGCCGCCGCTGCGGCTGAGGATGGCGGTGTTGATGCCAACCAGCTCGCCCCGCATGTTGACGAGCGCGCCGCCGCTGTTGCCGGGGTTGATGGCGGCGTCGGTCTGGATGAAGTCGGCGTAGTCGACGATCCGGACGTTGGTCCGGCCCTTGGCGGAGACGATGCCGAGGGTCACCGTCTGGCCCACGCCGAAGGGATTGCCGATGGCGAGCACCGCTTCTCCGAGGCGGAGGCTGGCCGAGTCGCCGAAGGGCAGGGCCTCCAGGTCGGCCGGCGGCTCCACCAGCTTGATGACCGCGAGGTCACTGGCCGGGTCGGTTCCCACGATCTCGGCCGCGTACTCCCGCTCATCCGAGAGGGTGACGGCAATGTCGTCGGCGTCCTCGACCACGTGGTTGTTGGTGAGGATGACGCCTTTGCTATCTACGATGACGCCCGAGCCCAGGCTGCGCTGGTTGCGCTCGGGCATTTCGGGCATGCCTCGGAAGAAGCGCCGGAAGAAGGGATCCAGGCCCTCCGGACCCTCGTCCCGGCTGGACGATTTCGTGGAGCGGATGTTGACCACGCTTCGGACCGCCCGCTCCGAGACGTCGGGCAAGCGGTCGAAGACCGAGGCGCCGGCGGTCTGGTCATAGTTCGCGGGCGCTGCGGCAGCCGGCTCTGGGGCTTTGGGCGACGCGACTTCGGGCTCGGGTTCGGCCTGGCCGATGGCCTGGCACGCCAGGCCGAAGCAAAAGGCGGTGGCAGCGGAGATGGAAGAAATGATCGTCGTTCGCATCGGGTGCGTCCCTATTCGCAACGGAGCCATGTTAAACACTGGGCAGACATGGAAAGTCCTCCGATTATTCCCATACGGAAGGACTCCGCATGGGAGACCCGTAACTGCGGGTCTTCCCTGAGAGGAGAGGTCGTATCATGCTGATCGATGCGCTCAAAGACGGCGTCAAGGACGCCATGAGGAAGAAGGACGGGGTCGCCAAGGATGTCCTTCGGGTGGCGGTGGGCGAGATCCAGACCGCCGAGGCCCGGAGCGGCGCCGCCAGCTCGGACGAGGAGGCCCAGAAAATCGTTCGCAAGCTGGTCAAGTCGAACGAGGAGACCCTCACCGCTACCTCGGACCCGGCCACCGCTGAAAAGCTGAAGCGCGAGATCGACGTCTTGCAAGGTTTCTTGCCAAAGGCCCTGTCCGTCGACGACATCGAGCAGGCCCTGGGCCCGGTCCGTGACGCCATCCAGCAGGCCAAGGCCGAAGGGCCCGCCATGGGCGTGGCCATGAAGCAGCTGAAGAGCCGCGGCCTGACCGTAGAAGCCCCCGACGTCAAAGCGGCCATCGTCCGCATCCGAGGCTGAGACCCCTTCAGC
>CAYZFR010000151.1:4765-9646 GCA_964477875.1 uncultured Myxococcales bacterium | reverse complement strand
CGAAGCTCGACTCGGCCTTCGTTTTTCAAGTTTCTACTGACTCAGGACACTAGGCCCGCTTCATCAGGCGAGAGACGTAGCGGCTGGCCGTGGAGGGGTGGATGACCTTTCGCGAGCGCGCTTTCTGGACGATGCGGACCGCTTCGACGAGGAGCGTGTCCTTGTCTTCGGCCCCCTGGTCGGCGGCGCTGCGGGCGTTGCGCATGATGCGACGCATCCGCGCCTTGAAGGCGGCGTTCCGTTGGCGGCGCTTTTCGTTCTGGCGCTGACGCTTCTCTGCTGAGCGATGGTTCGGCACGTGTTCCTCTCGGAGAAGGGCGGAGTTAGGGATTGAACCGGCGGTTGTCAAGTCGAGGCGAGCAGGCGGAGCCCAGCGGCGGGGCCATCATGGCTCGGCGGGCCGGGGTCGTCGGCCTCTTCACCCTCGGGAGCAGGGTTTTAGGGTATATCCGAGATGCGGTCCTCGCCCACGCCTTTGGGGCTGGGGTCGCTCTCGACGCCTTCGTGGCGGCGCAGACCATCCCGAACGTGTTCAGGCGCCTCGTAGCCGAAGGCACGCTGATGATCGCCTTCGTCCCGATTCTGACCGAGGTCAAGAGCCGTGACGGCCACGAGGCGGCGCGACGCTTCGTGGGCGTCGTAACCGGCGCCCTGCTTCCGGTCCTGATAGGCCTGACCGCGTTCGGGGTCTTCGCGCCGGGCCTGCTGGTTGAAGCTTTCGCCGGCGGCTTCGACGCCGAACGCGCCGTTCTCGCCCGGGACATGACCCGGGTGATGATGCCCTACCTCTTCTTCGTCTCCCTCGTTGCGGTGGCGGGTGGGGCCCTGAACGCCTACGGCGTTTTCGCGGCGCCCGCCGCCGCGCCCATGCTCCTGAACGTCGCCATCATCGGCGTCGTCGTTCTTTTTCGGGACCGCTTTGCCGATCCGATCGTGGCTGCAGCTTGGGGCGTGCTGCTGGGCGGCGTCTTGCAGGCGGCGCTCCAGCTCGGCCCGCTATTGAGGTCGGGGCTCGCCACCCTGCCTCGCTGGTCACCGAGCGATCCCGACCTGCGACGCCTGCTGCGCCGGATGGGGCCGGCCTTGTTCGGGGTCGGCGTCTACCAGCTCAACCTGATCGTCATCCGTCAGATCGCCTCCCATCTGCCGTCCGGCCAGCTCAGCTGCTACTTCTACGCGAGCCGTCTGGAAGAGTTCGCCCTCGGCGTCTTCGCCGTCAGCATCAGCATCGCCGCTCTGCCCATGCTGTCGCAGCACGCGGTGGACCGAGACCGGGCCGCTTTTCTGAGGACCTTCGACCAGGCGCTGCGGGGTACTCTCTTCGTGACCGTCCCCGCGACGGCGGTGCTCGTCACCTTGGGCGAGCCCGTGGTCGGCACCCTGTTTCGACACGGCGCCTTCGGGGTCGAGGCGGCGGCGCTGACGGTTCGCCTGCTCCAGATCCTGGGGGTGGCGCTGGTGCCGATCGGCTTCGTACGGGTTCTGGTCCCGACCTACTACGCGGTGGGGGACACGCGCAGTCCGGTGTGGGCGGCCCTCGGTTCGCTGGTGACGACGCTCGTTCTCGGTCTGAGCTTGGGCTGGAGGCATGAGGTCGCAGGTCTCACCGTCGCCACCACCGCCGCCGCCCTTGTGCAAGCTAGCTTGCTAGGGCTGTGGCTGAGAAACCGGGTCTTCGGGTCGGTGGGCGAACATGCGGAGGGGGCCCGCTTCAGCTTGCCATACGGGCATCTGCTCCGCTGCAGCCTCGCGATCGCGCCCTGGGTCGGGCTGATGGCCTGGGCCTCGGGGAAGGTCGACTGGTACGGGGCGGATCCGGGCGTGCGGGCGACGGCCCTCGGTATTGGACTGGGGATTCTCGCGGCCGCCTACCTGCTGAGCGCCCGCCTGCTGGGGGTGGCGGAGGTTGGGTTGCTGGTGGGCGCGGTCCGGCGCCGCCTCCGGCGCTGAAGCGGCCAGTTGGCTGGGGGCGCAGCTTGTGCCACCCAGGCCCTCATGTCCGACGAAGCCTCGGCTGCCGAGCTCCAACGGCTGGTGGCCGTCATGGCCCGGCTGCGGGTGCCAGGCGGCTGTCCTTGGGACCGGGAGCAGACTTTGAAGAGCTTGCGCCCGTACCTCCTGGAGGAGACCTACGAGCTGTTGGAGGCCATCGACGGGGGCGACCTGGACGCCCACCGCGAGGAGCTCGGAGACGTTCTCCTTCAGGTCGTCTTCCAGGCTCGCATCCGGGAGGAGGAGGGGGCCTTCGACCTCGCCGACGTGGCTCGGGGCATCGCCGAGAAGATGGTCCGGCGTCATCCTCACGTCTTCGCCGAGGCGAAGGCAGAGACCTCGGACGAGGTCGTTCAGGCGTGGGAGGCCATCAAGGAGGCCGAGAAGTCGGAGCGGAGCTCGGTCATGGACGGTGTTCCGGCCGCGCTGCCGTCCCTCGCCCGAAGCCAGAAGCTGCAGCTTCGTGCGGCACGGGTCGGCTTCGATTGGACCCAGCTCGACGACGTGTTGGCCAAGATCGACGAAGAGCTCGAGGAGCTGCACGACGCTCGGGCCCGCGGCGATGCCGAGGCGATCGAGGCCGAGCTCGGGGACCTCTTGTTCAGCGTCGTGAACTTGGCGCGTCACCTGGACGTATCAGCCGAGGACGCCCTGCGCGGGAGCGCTCGTCGCTTCGAGCGTCGCTTTCGGGAGGTGGAGCGGCGGCTGTCCGCGACCGGACGGACGCCTGCCGACGCTTCGTTGGGCGAGCTCGACGAGCTGTGGGACGAGGTCAAGTCCGAGGAATGAGCCCCCGGCGGACGCTCCCACTTTTTCACCGAGACACTCGACAAACGGGCCATTCGTGGCCAGCCTTGCCTCGGGTTCGATGAGTACCATCACGTTTCAGTGCAGCTCCTGCGACGGCGACTTCGACATCAAGATCGCCCACCTGGTCGAGCGCCCGAATGCGCTCAAATGCCCCCATTGCGGCGCCAAGCCCTCGCCCCATCGGGCCCACGCCTTTGCGCAAGCGCTCGATGACGTCCTGTCGGCGATGGCGGCGCTGCGGGCTCGGGTCCACTTCGAGCTGAACCTGGACAACGACGAGCTTCCACCCCCCTACGGCGCCGATGCCACCAGCAAAGACGATGGTTTGGGGACCCTGGGCCGGGGCAGTGACGATGACGACGACTTCGAAGAGGAAGACGAGTTCGAAGACTTCGACGACGATGACGACGACGAAGACGAGTTTGATGAAGACGATGACTTCGAGGACGGGGATGAAGACGAAGACGAAAGTCGCGCCTACTGAGCTTCAGACATGAGGAACCTGCCGGAGGGAAAGCGCTTCAGCTTCACCGAGGCTGGTCCGCGACGAACCAAGATGATCTGCACCATCGGCCCCGCGTCTTCAGGGGTCGAAATGCAGACCCAGCTCATCCAGGCCGGGCTCGACGTGGCCCGCCTGAACTTCAGCCACGGGACCCACGACGCTCATCGGGATACCTACGAAGCGCTGCGGGCGGCGGAGGAGGCCGCCGGCCGTCCGGTCGGAATCCTTCAGGACTTGCAGGGCCCCAAAATTCGGCTCGGGAAGCTCGAGCAGCCCGTCGACCTGAAGCCGGAGGACAAGGTGGTGGTGTCGGCCCGCAACGACTTCATCGGGGGCGGGGACCGCTTTCCGACCACCTACGAGCGGCTGGCTCGGGACCTTCGCGCTGGTGAGGACATCCTCTTCGCCGACGGTCGGCTCAGGGCGGTGGTGGACAAAGTCGACGGTGACGACGTCCACGTCACCATGAAGGTGGGCGGGCGCCTGTCGTCCAACAAGGGCATCAATCTACCAGGGACCGAGATCTCGGCGCCCTCGGTCACCAAGAAGGACATCGAGGATCTCGAGTTTGGTCTGGAGCTCGGGGTCGATTTCGTCGCGCTGTCCTTCGTTCGGACGCCGCACGACATCATCGTCCTCCGAGACTACATGAATCGTATGGGTCGCGTGGTGCCGATCATCTCCAAGATCGAGAAGCCGCGGGCCGTCGAGTACTTGGAAGCGATCATCGAGGAGGGCGAAGGGATCATGGTGGCCCGGGGCGACCTGGGCGTGGAGCTCCCGCCCGAGAACGTTCCACGCATCCAGCGCCGGGCCATCCGCGTCGCCCGGGGCCGAGCCAAGATCTCGATAGTGGCCACCCAGATGCTCATGTCGATGACCGAGCACGCCCGGCCGACCCACGCCGAGGTGTCGGACGTGGCCAACGCGGTCTTCGACGGAGCGGACGCGGTGATGCTCTCGGACGAGACGGCGATGGGCCGCTATCCGCTTCGAGCGGTGGAGACGATGGCCGCTTTGGCCCACGCGGCCGAACAGTCGCCGGAGGCTCGAGCGGCCCCCGAGTTTTCGGAAGGGATCCGAAGCTCCACCGCCTGGGCGATCAGCCGGGCAGCGGTGGTCACGGCCCAGGAGACGAAGGCGGTCGCCATCGTCAGCTACACCCAGTACGGGCTCGGCCCCCGGGTCATGGGCACCTGGCGGCCGCCATCGGACATCATCGGCTGCGCCACCGAGCTGGGGGAGCTTCGCCGCATGGCCCTCTTCTGGGGCGTTCGGCCGCTGAAGATCCCCGCCCCGACCTCGGTCGAGAACCTGGTCGAGAGCGTGGAGCGGGCCGGCGTGGAGCAGGGACTGTTGCGGCCCGGCGACACTGTGGTGCTCA
This sequence comes from uncultured Myxococcales bacterium, assembly GCA_964477875.1. Taxonomy (GTDB): domain Bacteria; phylum Myxococcota; class Kuafuiibacteriia; order Kuafuiibacteriales; family Kuafuiibacteriaceae; genus Kuafuiihalomonas. Next base: position 4,955 of record CAYZFR010000151.1, on the reverse strand, counting down.
CCTCGAAGATGCCCTTCCGGGAGGAAGAGCAGACGAACATGCTCAAGATTCATACTGTGGGGCCCGGCTCAGGCAAAGCCTGAGCCACCCAGCTTCGCTCACTTCGTCGGACAGACGCTTTCAGCGTCTTCCTCCTTCGTTCGCTGCGCGCGGCTCGGACCCGTCGACGCTTCACGCTGACGCCGCTGCT
>CAYZFR010000151.1:0-4665 GCA_964477875.1 uncultured Myxococcales bacterium | reverse complement strand
TTCGTTCGCTGCGCGCGGCTCGGACCCGTCGACGCTTCACGCTGACGCCGCTGCTGAGCGCACGAAGCGGCCTCGCGACCGCGGGTCGGGACTCCCTCAGCTGGGATCTGACCCTCGGCCTGCGCACCCTGAACATGTTCGAAGCCCACGTGGGCGTGCGGCGCTCGGTCCATCCATTTCCCGAGCAGGCGTACAGCCCGTGGCTCGTCACGTTCGGGCTCGGTGGGAACTTTCGGCTCGCTGGGCCGCTCGGCTTTCCCATCGGCCTCGACTTCGCCGGAGGCGATGGCGGACTCCGCCACTTCAGAATCCCTTACGGACTCCGCTTCCAAGTGGCTCGGGGGATCGACTCGGTGGTCGAGCCTGCCACGCCGGAGCTATCCATCAGCCCGGAGCTCTTCGGATGGGGGACCCATCACGGCCTGAGGCTGAGCGTCGCTTTCTGAATGGCGACTTCGACCGCATGGTGTCACCCGTCGTTTGGTGGGCAGCCCATTTCATCCCGAATGGCAGCGCCGGCCCGACGGCCACCATACCTGGGAGGTTCCGGACGGCTGGGGTCAGGGACGGGCTTTTTTTGGGGGCCTTGTGGCGTCTTCGACCTTGGCGCTGTCTCGGGTCGCCACCGAGCGACCGCTGCGAACCCTCCAGCTGAACTTCTTGGCCCCGGTTCGACCGGGGCCGCTCCAGGGCGAGCTCGCCGTCCTCCGGGACGGCCGCTCGACCACCGTGACCGAGGTGCGCCTTCGTCAAGGCGCGCAGCTCGCCGCGACGGCGACCCTGACCTTCATTCAGCCCCGGCCCGAGTCTCGCGCCGTCGAGGGTGAGCCGGCCCCCGATTGGGGCGATCCGGAGGCCCATGCCGCCATGCCCTTCATCGAGGGCCTGGTCCCCGACTTCACCCGTCACTTGGAGTACCGGATCACCGAAGGCGGCTTTCCGTACTCCGGGCAGCCGACGCCGCTGATCGGCGGCTATGTCCGGCTGCGGGAGGAGCAAGACACGAGTCCCGAGGTCCAGCTCGCGCTGCTCGACGCTTGGCCCTGTCCGACCATCACCTTGCTCGACGGCTTCGCGCCCTCTTCCAGCGTGACCTGGTCGGCCCACTTGCTGGAGCCGTTGACTCCGGGATGGGCCCGCTTCCGCTACCGGAGTCTGCACGCAAAGGATGGCTTTTCGACGAGCGTCGGCATGATGTGGAGAGGCGATGGCCGCTTGGCGGCCTATTCCGAACAGTCGATCGCGGTCTTCGATGGACGCTGAGCGGGGCCGAAAACGGGGGCTGGCACCGCACCACCACCACGACCAGCGGATCTGGGGTGGGGGTCAGGTGAGGGCTTCGAGGGCGCGGTGGAGGCGGGTGATGCCTTCTTGGAGGACTTCGTCGGCGACGGCGAAGCTGAGGCGGATGTGGTCGGCGGAGCCGAAGGGCTCGCCGGGTACGGCGACGAGCTTTTCGGTCTCCAGTAGATGTTCGGAGAGGTCTTTTGCGCCGCGGATGGTCTGGCCGGCCGGGGTCTTCTTTCCGATGAAGGCGCTGATCCGGGGGAAGAGATAGAACGCGCCCTCGGGCCTGGCGCAACTCAGCCCCTCGATGCCCGCCAGTCGGTCCAGGGCCTGGTCCCGCCGTCGCTCGAAGGCGGCGCGCATCGTTTCGACCGGCCCTTGGTCACCGGTGAGCGCGGCCAGCAGGCCGTACTGGGAAGGCGCAGAGGCGTTCGAGGTGCTCTGGCCCTGCAGCTTGGTCATGGCCTCGATCAGGGGCTCCGGGCCGAGGGCCCAGCCGATCCGAATGCCGGTCATGGCATAGGCCTTCGAGCCGCCGTTCACGACCACGGTCCGGTCGGCCAGCTCGGGGGCGACGAGGAGGGGAGACGCGAAGTCCGCGCCGTAGGTCAGGCGGTCGTAAATCTCGTCGAACATCAGGACCAGGTCCGGCCGCCCCGCCAGCGGGGCGAGGAGCGCCTTCAGCGCATCGGCTTCGTACACGGCGCCGGTAGGGTTCGAAGGCGAGTTGAGCACCAGCAGCCGCGTCTTGTCGGTGAGGGCCTCGGCCACCTGCTCGGGGCGGATCCGAAAACCGTCCTCGTCCCGGGTGGGCAGCACCACCGGCTCGGCCCCGCAGAAGCGGACGATGTCGGCGTAGGACAGCCAGTAAGGCGCGCCGAGGAGGACCTCGTCGCCGGGCTCCAGCAGGCACAGCATGGCGTTGAAGATCGCCTGCTTGCCTCCCGTGGTGACCACGGTCTGTGCCGGCCGGGCCTCGACCCCCATGTCGACGTAGCGTTGGGCGATGGCCTCTCGCAGAGGCGGGACGCCCGGGACGGCGGTGTATCGGGTCCGGCCCTGGGTTACGGCCTCTCGGATCGCCTCCCCGATGTGGGCGGGCGTGTCGAAATCCGGCTCCCCTGCCGTGAGGCTGATGACGTCTTCGCCGGCCGCCTTCAGGGCCTGGGCTTGGGCATTGAGAGCGAGGGTGGCAGACGGCGCGATTCGGCCGACCCGTTCCGACAGACGCATGGGGCGGGACTAGCAGGGGCTCAGCCCCGGGTGAACACGGACAGGCAGGTGTCGCCGTAGCTCCGCACTTCGACCGGAGCCAAGGAGGCCGCCACCCGGACCCGGGCCCGCTTGTCGTGCTCCAGGATCAGCCGTCCGTCGGCGGCGAGGCTTCGGCCCTCGAGCCGGGGGCCGACCTGCTCGACCTCGGCGTAGGGCGGATCGACGAGGACGATGTCGAAGGTCTCGCCCTCGACCTCGGCGAGGAAGGCGAGGGCGTCGCCCCGGATCACCCGGTACTGGGCCGGCAGCACACGAAGCTCGGCTAGATTCCGTTCGATGGCGGCGAGGCTCTTCGGGGCCCGCTCCACGAAGGTGGCGTGGGCTGCGCCCCGAGACAGAGCCTCCAGGCCCAGCGCGCCCGTCCCGGCGTACAGGTCCAACACCCGGGCCTCGGCCAGTCTCGGGCTCAGCATCGAGAACAGCGCCTCCTTTACCCGGTCCGAGCTGGGCCGCACGCCCGGGGGGGCGCTCGGCAGACGGCGCCCGCCCCAGGCGCCGGCGATGATCCTCAATCGACGACCTCGACCGGAACGTCCCGCTCGTGGCCCGAGGTGGGCAGCCGCTGGGCCCAGCGGGCCCGCTCCTCCAGATCGATCTCGGCCAAGGCCAGGCCGGGCCCGGTAGGCCGGCAGGCGAGGACCTCTCCGCTCGGGCCCACGATCATGGTCCGCCCCCAGGTCGCGCGCTTCGGGCTGTGCTGGCCCTCTTGAGCCGGGGCCACCATGAAGCACTGGTTCTCGATCGCGCGGGCCCGAAGCAGCGGCTCCCAGTGCAGCCGCCCGGTCGGAACGGTGAAGGCGGAGGGCGCGAAGACCACGTCGGCTCCCAGGACCGCCATCTTGCGAAACATGCTGGGGAAGCGGAGGTCGTAGCAGATACACAGGCCGAGCTTGCCGAGGCCGGTCGAGGCGACCACGCCCTCGGCGCCGGGGGCCGTTCCCTCCGACTCTCGGTAGCTGCGGCCGTCGCCGACCTCGGCGTCGAACAGGTGGACCTTGCGGTAGACGGCCACGCGCCGGCCTTCGGGCGACCACAGGGTCGAGGTGTTGAAGACTCGGCCATCGGGGCTGGGCTCGAAGATGGAGCCTGCGAGCAGGTGGATGCGGTGGGTCTCGGCCCAGCTTGCGAAGGCGCCGCACCAGTCGCCCTGAAGCGACTGGGCGAGCTGCTTTTTGACCTTCTCCGGGCCCATGAACGGCACCGCCTCGGGGAGCGCCACCAGCGAGGCGCCGCGCTGGGCGGCCTCCGCCACCAGCCGACCCGCCGTCGCCATGGACGCCACCGGATCATCGGTGGTCGTGAGCTGTACGGCCGCAGCGAGGTACTTCATCCCAAACTTCTACCTTCCCGATTCCTCGTGGCGCAAAAGAGACAGAGTCGTTATCGGGGTCTGCATGCCCTTCGAGAAGGTCGACCAGGCCATCCCGAACTTTCCCGAGCTGGAGAATCGGATCCTGAAGCTCTGGGAGGAGCGGCGCGTCTTCGAGCGAACCCTCGAGATGACCCGGGGAAAACCGGAATTCGTCTTCTACGAAGGGCCGCCGACCGCCAACGGCCTCCCCCACAACGGGCACGTCCTGACGCGGGTGATCAAGGACCTCTTCCCCCGCTACCAGACCATGCGGGGCCATCACGTCGAACGCCGCGCGGGCTGGGACACCCACGGCCTGCCGGTCGAGGTAGAAGTGGAGAAGGAGCTCCGCATCCGAGGGCGTGAAGCGATCCTGGACTACGGCGTGGACCGCTTCTCCCGCCGCTGCATGGACTCGGTCTTCAAGTACACCGAGGAGTGGGAGCACCTGACCAAGCGGATCGGTTTTTGGGTCGATCTCGACACCGCCTACGTCACCTACCACAAGAGCTACGTCGAATCGGTTTGGTGGGCTCTGTCCCAGCTCTTCGAGCGAGGCCTGCTCTACAAGGGCCACAAGTCGGTGTGGTGGTGGGCACAAGGCGGCACGGCCCTGTCGGCGGGCGAGGTCGGCAATGCCTACAAGACCGTCGACGACCCCTCGGTCTACGTGAAGTTCCCGCTTCGCGACGAGGCGGCGAGTCTGGTGGTCTGGACGACCACGCCCTGGACCCTGCCGTCGAACATGTTCG
>CAYZFR010000150.1:7670-9680 GCA_964477875.1 uncultured Myxococcales bacterium | reverse complement strand
CTGGCCATGGCCAGCGACATGCGCTTTGGGACCGAGGACGCGAAGACCGCCTTCTTGTTCACCCGGGTGGGCCTCGCAGGATGCGACATGGGGGCTTGCGCCATGCTGCCTCGAATCATCGGCCAGGGCCGGGCCGCGGAGCTTCTATATTCGGGCCGAAGCATGAGCGCCGGCGAAGGCCTGAGCTGGGGCTTCTTCAACCGCCTTTGCGCGTCCGAGAGCTTGGTCGGCGAGGCGCTCGCCTTCGCGAAGAAGCTCGCCGCGGGACCGACCTTCGCCCATGGCATCACCAAGACCATGCTGCGTCAGGAGTGGGACATGAGCCTCGAGCAGGCCCTGGAGTCCGAGGCCCAGGCCCAGGCGATCTGCATGCAGACCAAGGACTTCGAGCGGGCCTATCGGGCCTTCGTGGCCGGTGAGCGGCCAAAGTTCGAGGGAGACTGATGAGCGATCAATCTTTTCTGAGCTGGCCCTTCTTCGAGGCCCGGCATCGAGACCACGCTCAGGCGCTCGAGCGCTGGTGCGCCGAGGCTTTGGGCGACCTGGACCACGGCGACGTCGACGGAGCCTGCCGGGAGCTGGTGCGCCGGCTCGGAGACGGCGGATGGCTGCGCCACGCCGCCATCGATCCCGAAGGCGACGGAAGCTTGGACGTCCGCGCCCTCTGCCTCACCCGAGAGATCTTGGCTCGCTACGACGGCTTGGCCGACTTCGCTTTCGCCATGCAGGGGCTTGGAAGCGGGGCGGTATCCCTGTTCGGCACCGCGGCCCAGAGAGGGCGCTGGCTCCCCGAGGTCCGGGCTGGTCGATGCATTTCGGCCTTCGCGCTGTCCGAACCGCGCTCCGGATCCGACGTCGCCCAGATGGAGTGCAGCGCCGAAGAGGCCGCGGGCGGCTTCGTGCTTCGAGGCGAGAAGACCTGGATCTCCAATGGCGGCATCGCGGACTTGTACGTGGTCTTCGCTCGCACCGGTCAGCCTGGAGCCGGTGGCATCTCTTGCTTCCTCGTCCCCGGCGATGCCCCAGGGCTGGAGGTGGTGGAGCGGCTGGAGGTCATCGCGCCCCATCCCCTGGCGCGGCTTCGATTCAACGGCGTGAGGCTGCCGGAAGAGGCGTTGGTCGGCGAGCTGGGTCAGGGCTTCAAGATCGCGATGAGCACCCTGGACGTCTTTCGCTCTACGGTCGGAGCGGCGGCCCTCGGTTTCGCCCGCAAGGCCCTCGACCTGAGCCTGGAGCGGGTCGGGGAGCGGGAGCTGTTCGGGGCGCCCATGTTCGAGCTTCAGATGGTGCAGGGGCAGGTCGCCGAGATGGCCCTCGACGTCGATGCGGCGGCGCTGCTGGTGTACCGGGCGGCCTGGACCAAGGACGCGGGCGCGGCTCGAGTTACACGAGAAGCGGCGATGGCGAAGCTCTTTGCCACCGACCATGCACAGGCCGTCATCGACCGGGCCGTGCAGCTGCACGGCGGCGACGGCGTGCGCTCCGGCCACCCGGTGGAGGCGCTCTATCGAGAGATTCGGGCCCTCCGGATCTACGAAGGGGCGTCCGAGGTGCAGAAGGTGGTCATCGCCCGCCAGGCCCTGAAGCGGCACCAGGAGTCGGATCATGCATGAGGCCTTGCACCCCGCGAACTGGCGCCGGCCGGCGGGCTACGCCTACGGCCTCGTTGCCGAGGGGCGGACGGTTTTCCTCGGCGGACAGGTGGGCTGGAACGCGGACCAGAAGTTCGAATCGTCCGACTTCGTCGATCAGGCTCGACAGGCGCTCGAAAACATCGTGACCATTCTGGCCGAAGCCGGCGGCCGGCCAGAGCACCTCGTTCGTTTAACCTGGTTCGTGACCAACAAACGCGAATACCTCGACGGCCTGCATGACCTGGGACGGGCCTACCGCGAGGTGCTGGGCCGGCACTATCCGGCCATGAGCCTGGTGCAGGTGGTGGCGCTGGTGGAAGACGAGGCCAAGGTGGAGGTCGAGGCCACGGCGGTCCTCCCCCATTAGGGGGGTGCT
>CAYZFR010000150.1:0-7570 GCA_964477875.1 uncultured Myxococcales bacterium | reverse complement strand
GGTGCTTCAGTCACGCGAGGGCCTTCTTGCGGGCACCTGGCGTCGAGCCGTGTACGCGGAGCATGGTCAGATCCTGAAGCTGACGCCGATGGCGGCCTGGAAGTCGGGCGCGGTCTGGTCGAGACCGATCTGGACGAAGCTGTCGAGCTGCACATCGTCGGTGATGAGGAAGGCCGCGCCGGCGTCGAACTGGCTGATGGTCTGGCCCAGCTCGGAGTCGGTGGAGACTCGGCCGAAGCCCTCGGCAAAGATCGAGAGCCGCTCACCCATGGCGGGGATGGAGTAACCGAGGTTGGCGACCCAGATGAGATTTACGAAGCGTTCACCCGCTCTCGGGCCTGGATCGAGGAGCGACGTGGGTCGAACGCCTTGGGGTACGTCGAAGCCCAAGTTCAAGAGCAGCGCGAAGTTGGCGGGCAGGCTCCAGGCGGCGGCGGTCCGAAACTCGGGGACGAGCTCCTCGGTCCCGGGACTTGTGGGCAGGAAGAGGTCGAGCATCACCGCCACGTCCGGCACCAAGCCCGCGTTCTCGGCCAGCTGCAGCTTCATTCCGAGGAGGGTGTCGGTGGCTTCGACGTCGTCGACTTGCCTCAGCTCATCGCTCTCCAGATTGAGGGTGACGATGCCGGTGCCGGCTCTCAGCTCTACGAAGTCGCCGAGTCCAAAGCGAAGGATGGTGGGAAAGCCGATCTGGTCGCCGGCGTCGTCGACCAGGACGTTGCCGCTGGCTTCGACCTGGAAGCGCAGGTCCGGCACCACGGTGGCGGCATTGCCGTTGCCCGGCCGGTCAGTAGCGATGGGGGGATCGCCGGCCGCGGCCAGGGTAGCGAGGAGGGCGAGGGCGAGCATGCCCCACCCATCGCCATCATTGCTTCAGACGCAAGCTGTTCCTCGTCGGCGGCGAAGCGCGAAAAGGAGCCCGCTCAGGAGCCACAGCTCGAAGCCCGACTGCGTCGCCCCCTGGCAGCCGCCAGCATCCGGCGGATCTTCGGACCGGGGCATGGGCATCGGCGCTACGCCGAGATCCGGATCCGGGAGGCCCATGTCGGGCGAGCCGAGATCCGGATCCGAGACGCCCGCGTCGGCCATGTCGGGCCCGACGTCCGCCACCACGCCCATGTCCGGTAGGGGGGCGTCGCAGCGTCCGTTGCTCCCGTCCCCGGTCACGCCGAGGCTGACCCACCCCTTGGGTCGAGCCTCGTCCGAGACACCGTCGACTTGGGCGACGGCAAGGAGCTGGAAGTCGCCGCTCGGCGCGTCCTCCAAGCAGTAGGAGAGCTGTTTGGTGGGCCCCTCGACGGCCGCGATCTCGACGCCGTCCAAGTAGACACGGAGGGACGAGATGACCCGATCGTCCAGCACCTCGAAGTCGAGCTCGGTCCCACCGCTCAGCGTCTCGCCGTCAAAGACCGAGCTCATCACCTGGGGCCGCACCGCGTAGGGCGCCGCCATCGGGTCCCCGACGACGAGGTTGCGCCAGTACGCGAAGGGCATCCGGCGGAGGAAAGACTCGGCCAGGGTGTAGCCACGGGCGTAGTCGGTCATCAGGCCGCGGCTCGGGAAGACGTTGTTCAAGGGCTCGTCGGTGCAGCCGTGGACGCCGGCTGCGCCGCGCTCGATCCAGCGGGCGATCGAGACCTGCCGCTCGTCCTCGGCGGTGAAGTTGGCGGGTACGGCGCCGAGGCTGGTCAGGTTATCGACCAGAGAGCCGGGGGCGTAGGTGTTGGCTTCGATGGTGTCGCCCATGCTCTGGCTGCCGGTGACGAAGCCGGCGATGGGAAAGGCGAAGCTACGGTCGGCGTCGAAGGGTACGATGTCGACCTCGAAGCCGAGACCCTCGAGCTGCTGCTGTACGGCGGGGAACTGACGGTCCAGCACTGCCCGAGGGGGGTTGGCGGCCTCCATGAAGACGAAGCGACCGATGGGCCCCAAGGCCTCGGCGGTGGTGGCGCTGGCGATGAGCCTTCGTGCCTGGTCGTAGCTCCGGCCATGGAGCATGGTGACGAGCTTGGGCGTCCATTCGACGCCGCCCAAGGTGACGGCGTAGTCGGCCGAGAAGACGCCGTTGGTATAAGGATTGCGATAGCGGGCGGCATAGCAGGGCGTGCCGCCGCAGTTCGCTTCGATGCCAAAGTCGGTTCCGGCGAGCCGTTCACCTCGGATGATTCGCGAGTCCCAGACGCCGAGGAGAGCGGCCAGGGCGACCCGACGGTTGCCGCTCCCGGTAGGAATGGTGACACGGATGGGCAGGCCCCTGGCGATGACGAAAGCCTCGATGCGTTCGGTGAGGCCCCGGTCCTGGAGGCAGGCGACCAGCGGGGCTTCGAAGCTGGTCTCGTATTCGGCGAAGCCGATGGTGCTGCGGTCGTCGACCGGCACCGCGCACACGTGGGCTTGCGGCAGGCCACGGGTTCGCGCGTAGTCGCGGGCCAGGCTGAGGCTCTCGGCCACCGACGAGCTGGCCACGACGACGGTGGAGTCTGGGCCGGGGACGGCGATGACGGTCGAGGGCAAGGTGACTAGCAGAAGAGGCAAGGTCCAGCGCACGCCCGAGACGCTAGAACGGCTCGCCTCCGGAAAGCCAGGCGTCTTCCGTTCCCTCGACCATGGCGTGAAGACATGGGACCTTCTCAGTGGTCGTCAGGCCTTTCTGAGCCGATGCTTCGCCGCACGCTCTAGAGCCTCGGCCAACTCTGCGCGGCGAATCGGCTTCGCCAGAAAGTCATTCATACCTGCGCTCAGACAACGATCCCTATCCTCGGCCCTGGCGTTGGCGGTCAGGGCCCCGATGTAGGGTTGAGACCCCGCGCCAGTTGCTTGCAAATGCTCAACCCTAGGGGGGTGCTGAAGAACGGCTTCACCCGTCTGGGTAGGCGGTCTTTCTGTGGAACACTCCGGACCGTTGCCCCGATGAAGCAGTTCTCCCATCCCGGAAGTGAAGATCCTGCGCCGATCGACCTCGAGCACGTCATCGACGCCACTCTTCGGGTGTGTCGCAACGAGTATAAGTATTCAGAGGAGGGTTCCGGGACGACCTTGCGAATCTTGCTTCCAACGGCGCGCAGCGAGGTTGATCTCGAGGGCGAATGGGCTCGCGAACCACGGGGGTGGAGGGATGATGCGAGCGTCCCCAAGGGGATTTGAACCCCTGTTGCCGGCGTGAAAAGCCGGAGTCCTGGGCCACTAGACGATGGGGACGTGGGGCGCTCCTATGCGACCCGAGAGCGGGCGTGTCAAGGCCGTGGGCTCGAAGGCCTCGAAAGGGGCCGTTTGGGGTTGTTGGGCGCTTCGGCCGGATTTCGCCTGCCGCAGGTCCGTGCGGCCCGACATGGGCTGACCGAGCCCTGACCGAACCGTGAACCACCCTGGCGACAGACGGCCGTAATAGGGAAGGGTGGAAGCAGCAGTGAACAAGACCGAGGCCGTCGACTGGCCCCGCTCGATTTCTTTCTTTGGCATCCAGGCCATCGCCATCGTGGGCCTGTTCTTCTTCGAGTTCAGCTGGGCGGCGCTGGGCCTCGTCGCGGCGAGTTACTCCGCTCGCATGTTCGGCATCACCGCCGGCTACCATCGCTACTTCGCCCACCGGGCCTTCAAGACCAGCCGCTGGTTCCAGTTCATCCTGGCGCTGCTGGGCACTTCATCCAGTCAGAAGGGCGTGTTGTGGTGGGCCGGCCACCATCGGGATCACCACAAGTACTCCGACCAGCCCGAAGACATCCACAGCCCCAAGCGCGGCTTCTGGTGGTCCCACATGGGCTGGATCGTGTGCCGCAAGTACGAAGACACGCCTTTCGACCGCATCAAGGAGTTCGCGGCCTACCCCGAGCTCGTTTGGCTCAACAAGCACTGGGCCGTCCCGCCCATCGCGCTCGCCGTGCTCTTTTACCTGACCGGCGGCACGTGGGCGCTCTACTGGGGCTGGGCCGTTGGCACCACGGTCCTCTGGAATGGCACCTTCACCATCAACAGCCTCTCCCACGTCTGGGGTTCGCGTAGGTACAAGACCACCGACACCAGCCGGAACAACCCTTTTCTGGCTCTTCTGACCATGGGCGAGGGCTGGCACAACAACCACCACCACTACCACGGCACCGCCAACAACGGCTTCTTCTGGTGGGAGGTCGACGCAACCTACGTCATCCTGCGGGCGCTCGAAAAGCTCGGGATCGTCTGGGATCTGCGGACGCCCCCCGCCTGGGTGCTGGAGGGCCGGCGCCGCAAGTCGGGTCCGAAGGGCGAAGCGTGGATCGGCTACGAGGCGCCTGCCGCCGCAGAGGCCGATGACCTCGCCACGGCCCCTGTCGCTCCTGCCAAGGCGGCCTGAGGGGTGGTCGGACCCTTCGGCGGAGAGGGAGCTGTTCAAGCGTCATCCGCTTCGCTAGCCTTCGCGCGTGATGCGGTCACTCCTCTGCGCCCTGAGCCTCGCCCTTTCCCTCGTCGCCGGCGGCTGCGGTGACGTCAGCTCGGTTCGACTCGGCGTCGTCTTCGTCGAGCCCGAGATCGAAGCCCAGGTCGAGGCGCTCCAGCTGGTCGTCCAGACCGTCCCCACCAATCCGGCCACCGCCTGCAGCAACTTCGTGGCTGGCCGGAACACCTCGCTGGAAGGGAACGACGTGACGGTCGCCTACCCGCTCACCGACGACGTCTATGCGCTGCCGGTCGACCTCACCCTCTACGAACAGTTGACCTTCATCGTCCTCGCCTTTCCGAGCACCAACGTGGAGGACACTGTGCCCATCGCCGGCGCTTGCGAAGTCATCCCGCTCGAAGGAGAGGGTGCGCTCGACTCCCGCTTCGTACTCGAGGGCGTTTGACGGCGCCGGCGACGCTCAGCGCTTGAAGAACTTGGAGAGGCCGCCACTGTCCTTCTTGGCTTGGGCCTCTCGTTTGAGCCGACTGTCGAGCAGACGCGCCTCGGTCTTGGCCTCGGTGTTGTTCTTGTCGAGCAAGGCCGCCTGCTTGAAATAGTGGAGGGCTTCCTTGAAGCGGTCCTGCTCCTTCAGGAGCTGGCCGGCCCAAAGATTTACGTCCGCGTGGCTGTCGCCGAGGCTCTTGAGGGCCTCCAGGATGAGCGGGTAGCCCTTCTCGAAGGCCTCCTGCCGATTGAAGTGGGCATCGGCGTGCATGGCGTGGGCGAACTGGGCCTTGTAGAGCACCGTCACCTCGTCCTTCGTCATCGCCTCCTTGAATAGACGACGGGCCTCGGCGAAATTTCGCTTTCGCAACATGACCACGCCCATCTTCGACTTGAGCTCCGCGTCCCGCACCTGATCTGCCTTGCGGGCGTCGCCCTTGATCCGGTCGTCGGCCAGCATGGCGACGTACTTGGCCCGAGACCGCTCGTTGGCGAGGGTCTGGTGCGCCTCGTTGATCCGAGCCGCCACCGCCCGGGCCCGGGCCGACTGCTCCTCCGACACGCCAGCTCCAAGGGCGTCCGGATGGTACGTCTTGGCGAGGGCTCGGAAGGCATCTCGGATCTCGTCGCCCTCCGCCTCGCGCTTCAGGCCCAGGACTTCGAAGTGGTCCATCTTGTCGAGCCGGGCGTGCATCTCGTCGATCTTGGCCATCAGCTTGTTGGTGGCCGGCGAGGGCTCTTCGGCTGGGGGCGGCCGGGGAGCGGCGCCCGCGGAATCCGAGTCGGAGGGCTCGGGCCCGGTCTTCGCTTCGGCGGCGCCGCCCGCCGGCAGTACGAAGCTCACGGTGGCCTGTCCCTTCAGGAGGGTGGCTTGGGGGATCGGGATCGCCTTGGCGAGAGGCTCCAGCTGCAGTCGCCCGTTCAGGTGAAGGAGCTTGAGCAGGACCCGCACGCCCCGTCGATCGGAGATGGCACGCTCTAGCTGGTCGGGTTTGCGGGGCTTTTCGAGGTAGTGGACCAGCTTCGCGGCGGCGCCTTTCGCCGACTGTCCCACCGCGCCCCCGCCTCCGGGACGGAGTCGAACGGACTTGCCGAGGAGACCGCGAACGAAGACCTTCAGCTCGGCATCCGAGGCCGCGCTCGGGAAGTGCTCGATGAGCAGCGCCATCAGCTCCTGGGGGACGCCAATGCCACGCTGGTCGACGCTGGCGCCGCGTTGAATCGACCAGGCGCCTTCGGTGCATCCCAGCGCCTTCGCGAGCCGCGACCGGGTCTGGGCCTGAACGGCCCGCTTCACTTCGTCGGGGTCGATGCCGGCTTCCTGAACCAAGAGCGCGCCCAAGAGCGCCTGGTCATCACCGTCCTGGCGCCCCAGCGCTCGACCGAGCGCGCTCTGGCGCAGGCTTCCGCTGCGTGCGAGCAGCTCGCCCATCCGGTCCTGATCTCCGCCCAGGACGGCGGCGGGGCGTCCCTTTTGGAGCTCGATCGCGAGCTGTCCGTTCGGGCCATCCAGCGTGAGGGTGCCGGTGAAGCTGTCCTGAAGGGCGGCGCCGAGGAGGTCGGACACGAAGACCCTCTTGCCGAGTTCGCCCGAGCGCTCCGCTGCAATGTCCACCGACATGGGTCGTACCAATATCGTATGGAGCCCCGCGGATCTCCACCCCTCAGCACACCTCTGGCCCCAAGGCCGAGGGCTTGGCTATGGTCCATCCGTGCAGCTGCTTTTGACCCTGCTCTTGAGCGCCGCGGCCGGATTGACGCTCCCGGAGGCTCGCCGAGCCACGGATCGCGCCTTTCGGACCGAGATCGCGGGCGACCACGAAGGTGCCATCCGGGCCCTGCGTGAACTCCTCGCCGATTCGGTGGACCCGGCGGAGGCCCCGGCGAGGGCCCACCTGGAGGGTTTCCTGAGCGGGCTTCGGGCTCGTCGGGCGGCCCTGGAAGACGGCGCAGAGGCCCGTGCGATGGCCACCCTGCGGGACGCCCCGGCCGCCTGGCGGGCGCTGTACTGGTCAGCGCTGAAGGCGCGGCACCCTGGGGTCTGCGAACGACTGGAGACGACGCGGCTCGCCCTGCGCTTCGGTCGCGTGGCAGGGTTCGATCCCGAGGAGGCCCTCGAGCGGGTCGCTGTCGCCCTCCAAGCGCAGGGCCTGGCCGTCGTGCAGGAGGACGAGACCCACCGGCTTCGCCTCGACCTGGACGCGAGCGAAAAGTCCGAGGTCCGGCATCGCACCCGCGCCCAGGCCGAGGGCAGCTTCGTCCTGACCGAAGTCGGCGCCGGAAAGCCACCGCGGAGCGGCTTCCTGGAGATCGTCAGCGAGCGGAAGGACCCCGGTCGCGCCCAGCGCCTGGCCGAGCGTCGGCTGATCGGCGGGCTCGCCGACGAGGTCGGCTTCGAGCTCCGCTTATGGGCGCTGTCCCTCAGTCCTCCAGCAGACGAATCATCGCCACGGTGACGTTGTCGGAGCCGCCGGCTTCGTTGGCGGCGTCCACCATCGCGCTGCAGGCAGCTTCGAGGTCATTGTGCTCTTGGGTGATGCTCAGGATCTCTTCGTCGTCGATCATGCCGGACAGACCATCGCTGCAGAGTAGGTAGACGTCGTCCGGGCGCGGCTCCAGCCGGGCCACGTCGACCTCGACTTCGCCCTTCATCCCGAGGGCGCGTGGGTGGGGGCAACCTGCGTCTCACCCTGCTGCACATCGCCGGGTGGG
>CAYZFR010000149.1:0-9740 GCA_964477875.1 uncultured Myxococcales bacterium | reverse complement strand
AACTCGGGCTTCCCGGCTTCAGTCGCTTCCTCGGGCAAGCGAGTGAATTGCGGCGAAGGCGTTTCGTCTCTGCGGTCCCTGGGTGGTAGTGGCCAGGCGTGACCGCTTCGCGAGAGCCCTTGGTGTGGCTCGACATGGAGATGACCGGCCTCGACCCCGAGACCGACGTGCCGGTGGAGGTGGCCGTCGTGATCACCGACCCCGACCTGCAGGAGCTGGAGAGCTACGAGGCCGTGATCTGGCAGCCGGAGCGGGCCTTGGAGGGGATGCAGCCCATCGTCCGGAGGATGCACACCGAGAACGGGCTCATCGACAAGATCCGAAGCTCACCGAGCAGCTTGCTCGAGGTGGAGCGTCAGCTGCTTCAGCTCATCGCGCGCTGGTGCAAGCCCAACGAAGGTGTCCTGGCCGGCAACTCGATCCATCAGGACCGACGCTTCATCGTCCGCCACTTCCCGACCGTGAACGGCTACCTGCACTACCGGATGGTCGACGTCTCCACGATCAAGGAGCTGGTCAAGCGGTGGTACGACGCGGACAAGCTCCCCGAGAAGCAAGCCAGCGACCACACCGCCCTCGCCGACATACGGGCCTCGATCCGCGAGCTCCAACACTACCGAACCCACGTCTTCGCGGAGTAGGACGCGAAGATCTCAGACGCCGGGAGCCCAAGCGGCCCAGCGGGTCCCGGTCTCGACCATCGCCAGCAGCTCTTGCAGCTCCTTCGGCATCGACGCGGCCGCCTGCGCCGCCGCCGCCGCCGGCCTGGGGCCGGTCTTGCCGGCCAGGGAGAGCGGCTCGTCGTCGATGCGCTGTCCGGTCGCGGTCTCCACCCGCCGCCAGGCCTCGGCCCAACCGCCGAGGCCGTCGACCAGACCCACCGTGTGGGCGTCTCGTCCGGACCACACTCGACCCTGGGCCACCTCGTGGATCTGCTCGAAGGAGCGGCCCCGGCGCTCGGCCACCAGCTGCACGAAGCGCCGGTAGAGGCTGTCGACCTGGCGCTGCACCCGGGCCCGGGATTCAGCGTCGAGGGCCTGGTTCGGATCCATGAGATTGGCCATCGCCAGCTCGTGGACCGCGTCGGTGCCCACGCCGAGCCGGGCCAGGAGCTCGGGCCAGGTCGGCAGCACGCCGAAGACGCCGATGCTCCCGGTCAAGGTCTCGGGCTCGGCCACGATGGCCGACGCCCCGCAGGCGACGTAGTAGCCGCCGCTCGCGGCCGTACCCTCCATCAGGGCCACCGCCGGCTTGTCCTGGTTCAGGCGCCGGACAGCGCCGAAGATCCCGTCCGAGGCGGTGACGCTCCCTCCGCCGGAGTCGATGGCCAAGATGACCCCGGCCACCCGCCGGTCCTGCTGGGCGGCCCGGAGCGCTTGCACCACGTCCAGCTCCGCCGCCATACCCCGGCCGATCCGCGGCGATCTGTCCACGATGGCCCCGTTGACCCGAACCACCGCGATCCGACGGCGGCGCCGCAGCCGCGGGGGCGGCCGGGGCAGGCTCGCCAGGAGCAGACCGGCCGGGACCGGCGTCTCGTCGCCGGTGTGGCCCGGCAGCTCTTCGTCCCGACAGGTGCCGTCGAGCAGGCCCCGGGCCTGGGCGGCCTCAGGATCGAAGGGACCCTCCTCCAGGTGTCGCCGGATCTCGTCTTCGCTCTGTCCCCGGCTCTCGGCCAAAGCCTCGATCAGCGCCCGGTCTCGCCCCCGGAGGAGGGTCGTGATCTGGGTTCGGTCCGCTTCGCTCCGCTCGTGGCGGGTCAGAGCATCGGGGGCCGACTTGTACATGCCGGCCGAGATCGCCTCGAAGCGGATCCCGATCCGGTCCAGCAGGCCCCGCAGGAAGAGCCCCCGGGACTTGCTGCCCAAGGCCTCGAAGCCGCCGGCGGGCCCGGTGAAGACCTGGCTGCCGCCGGAGGCGACGAGGGCGTCGAGGGCGCCCAGGGGCCGGGGCGCGTGGACCAGCACCGTCCGCCCGCCGTCTCGGATCGACTTCAGAAGGCCTCGCAGCTCGGAAGCGGTGGTCCAGTCCAGCTCGGCGTCCCGGAGCCGCACCAGAACGCCTCGCGCCGGGCTGTTTCGAAGACCGTCGACGAAGCGCCGCACCGCCGGAAGCTCGATGCTCGGCGGCTCGGGACGGCCTTGGAGCCGGCGCAAGAGAGCCTGCGCATCGGGTCGAGCCGAGGGGTGGCGGTGAACCGGCCCCGCGAGCTCCAGCTCCACCCAGCGCCCGAGCTTGCGCCGGCGCAGGGCGCGGAGGCCGGTGCCGAGGCCGAACAGCAGCCAGCGAAAGGGTAGCAGCAGCAGCCGCAGCATCAGGCGCTCTCGGGGCGGGGGGCCGACTTTGGTCGGAAGGCCACCAGGCGTGCGGGGTCGGTCTCCAGGTACGGACCACCGGCGAGGTCGATGCAGTAGGGAATGGCGGGCATCACGGCATCCAAACACTCGCGGATCGACTTGGGCTTCCCGGGCAGGTTCACGATCAGCGCTTTACCCCGGATGCAGGCCGTCTGCCGGGAGAGGATCGCGGTCGGAACGTATTGTAGGGACACGCTCCGCATCAGCTCGCCGAAGCCGGGCATCAGCTTCTCGGCCACCGCTTCCGTCGCTTCCGGCGTCACGTCCCGAGGGGCCGGGCCGGTCCCGCCGGTGGTGACGACCAGACAGCAGCCCTCGTCGTCGACCAGGTTTCGTAGGCTGGTCTCGATCTGGTCCTGCTCGTCGGGGACCATCCGGCTCAGCGACCGGAAGGGCGTCCGCAGCGCCTTCTCCATGTAGGTCCGGATGGCCGGGCCGCCCTCGTCTTCGTACTCGCCGCGACTGGCCCGGTCCGAAACCGTGACGATGCCGATCAGTGCGTCCACCCCCCGAACTGTTTCCCCCCCACCCGAAGTCCGCAAGCAGGACCGGACCGAAACGACTCCAAGGGTCGACAGGGTTCGGCGCATCTTCGAGCCTGATGGGCGTGCCGCTTCACGACCCCGAATCGACCGCCTACGCCGAAGATGGCCTGTTCGGCTGCGAGGTCCTGGAGGAGGAGGCCCGCGTCGTCCTCCTCCCAGTTCCCTTCGACGCCACCGTTTCCTACGGCAGGGGCACCGCCCGGGGACCGCAAGCCATCCTGCAGGCCAGCGGTCAACTCGACCTGTGGGATCCGATCCTCGGCGAGCCGTGGCGGGCCGGCCTTCACTGGCGGCGATCGCCGACCTGGATGGAGGAGCGTTCTCGCCGCGCCCAGGCCGAAGTCGACGCCATCCATCGCAGTCGGCTGGGGCCCGACTCCAACGCCCACGCGGCGGTGAACGAAGCCTCGCGCATCATGACCCGCTACGTGCGGGGCGAGGCCGAGCGCCTGCTGGCCGCCTACAAGATCGTCGGAGTGGTGGGGGGCGATCACTCGGTACCCCTCGGATCCATCCAGGCCCACGGCCAAGCCCACGGCGCCTTCGGGATCCTGCACCTCGACGCCCACGCCGATCTGCGGGTGGCCTACGAAGGCTTCGAACAGTCCCACGCCAGCATCATGCACAACGTCCTCGAGACGACCCCGGAGGTCGAGCGGCTGGTCTCGGTAGGGCTGCGGGACGTCTCGGAGAGCGAAGCGAAGCGGATCGAAGAAGACCCACGCTGTGAGGTCCACTGGGACCTCGACCTCGCGCGGGCCAGGCTACGGGGCGAGCTGCTCCAGCGCTTCGACCGGATCGCCGCCGCCTTGCCCGAGAAGGTCTATCTGTCCATCGACGTCGACGGCCTGGACCCCAAGCTCTGCTTCGGGACCGGGACGCCGGTCCCCGGTGGCCTCGACTTTCAGGAGCTGTGCCTGCTGCTGGAGGCGGTGGGCCGAGCCGGCAAGAAGGTGATCGGCTTCGATCTGTGCGAGGTCGCTCCGGCCCCCGGCGACCGGGAGCTCAACGCCAACGTGGGCGCCCGGCTCCTCTACAAGCTCATCGGGACGGCGGTCCGCTGAGGGCGGCTGTCAGTCGAGCTGCTCGCGAGAGCGAACCAGGAAGCGCGCGCCCCCGTAGAGGACGGCCATCGGGCCCACGTGGAAGACCACGAGGTGGAGCGGGTCGCGGGCCGCGCAGTTCATGTGCAGCGCCAGCACCCCGACGAAGGTCGTCGACAGCGCGAGGAGCAGACCGGGGTCGGGAAAGCGGCGCCACAGCCGTCCCGAGACCGCGCCCAGGACCACCATCGCCACCGCCGAAAAGCCGGTGCCGACGGCGAAGCAGTGGGCGCCGTGGCCCCAATAGACCGGCTGTTTCAAGTTCATCACCAGCAGCAGCCCGATCGCCATCGACCCCAGGCTGAGGGCGAGACCGATCCGCAGGGCGATACCGTGCAAAAGCGGGATGCCCATGGTCAGGCCGGCGCTCAGGGCCGCGCCGAGGAGGAAGATGCACAGCGCCGTCACGTCCATGACGCCGCTGACGGGATACGCGAAGACCTGCATCCCGACCAGAAACAGCGCGAGCAAGGCCACGTAGATCCCGAGGGCGCTCTTGCGGGCCCGACGGAGCTGATCCAGCTCTTGATGGATGAGGTCGGCGGCCGACGGCATTTGATTCCTCGACCTGCGATATACGGGCCCCGGCGTCGAGTCGTTACGACGCTGCTCCGATGATTATGCGTGAGAAGTCAGAAGAGGCTGACCAGCCCCACGCCGAAGCCGAAGAAGGCCAGGAGGCCCACCGAGCTCCAGACGAAGAGGGTGTGGCCTAGGGAGAGCTCCGACATGCACCCCCCATCGGCTGCTCAGGCCGACACTCGACCCCCCCGGCCAGAAAGGAGCCCAAAAGAGACGGCCAGGGCGCCCGCCCCCAGGACCAGACCCGGCCAGGGACCCCATCCCAGGCCGTAGGGCAGGGTCCCGAACAAGATCGCGGCCCCGGCCACCAAGGCGGCGTAGGGGGCCTGGGTTCGGACGTGATCGGCGTGGTCGCAGGCGCAGGCGACCGAGGAGAGCACGGTCGTATCCGAAATGGGGGAGCAGTGGTCGCCGAATACCGCCCCCGCCAGGACCGAGGCGGTGCTCCCGATCAACGCCGCCTCGAAGGCCGGGGTGCCGGCGTGGGTGGCGACGATCGGGGTCACGATGGGAAACACGATCGCCATCGTGCCCCAGGACGTGCCGGTGGCCAGGGCGAGGCCGGCGCTGACCAGGAAGACCACCGTGGGCAGGCTCCAGGCCGGCAGGCTCCCGGCCAGGGTGCCGGCCAGGTAGGGCCCAGCGCCCAGCGCCTCCATGACCCCGCCCAGGGCCCAGGCCAACAAGAGCACCATCACCGCCGGCGCGGTCGCCTTGGCGCCTCTCATGACGGCTTCGGTGCCTTCACCGAGCCCGAAGCCCCCGGTCGACGCGCCCCACAGGACCGCCACCGCGATCCCCACCCCGCTGCCGTAGACCAGAGCGTCGTAGGAGGCAGCCTCGCCCAAGATGTGGCCGACGGCGGCCCACGTGCCCCGCTCGCTGGCGGCGGCGAGGGCGGCCGGTTCGGCGCCCTGCCAGCCCGTCCAGGCGAGGACCCCCACGACCGTGCACACCAGGGCCGCCACCGGCGCGAGGCCGGCCCCGAGCCGGGGCCGGGCGTCGCGGGCCATGACCGCCTCTGCCTCCACGTCCATCAGAGGCTGGGCGTCGGGGGCGCTCACCGCGCCCTGGTGGGCCCGAGCTTCGGCCCGGGCCATGGGCCCGAAGTCGCGGCCCGTCCAGCTGGTCCAGAACACCACGAAGAGGGCCAGCCAGGGATAGAAGCGGGCCGGGAGCCCGGCCAAGAAGACCTCGTAGCCGCTCCGGTCGATGCCGGCGGAGGTCAAGGCCTCCTGCAGGACCCCCACCTCGTAGCCGACCCAGGTGCTGACCAGCGCCAGGCTCGCCACCGGCGCCGAGGTGGAGTCGACGAGGTAGGCGAGCCGCTCTCGAGACATCCGAAGGCGGTCCGCCACCGGCCGCATGGTGGTGCCGACCATCAGGGAGCTCGCGTAGTCGTCGAAGAAGAAGAGCAGGCCCAGGCCGCCGGTGGACAGGCCCAGGCCCCGTCGGTTCTTGGCGCGGCGGGACAAGAGCTGGGCGAGACCGGCCGCGCCTCCCGAGGCGCCGACCGCCCCCACCATGCCGCCCATGGCCAGGGTGAAGACGACGATCTTGGCCTTGTCGGCATCGGCCAAGGCGGCCACGATCCGGTCGAGTCCGCCAAAAAAGGCGCCCAGCACCGTCCACTCGACCAGTCCCGCCCCGACCACCACCCCTAGCAGGAGCGCCGGCACGACCTGGCGGCTGGCGACCGCGACCACGATGGCGAGCCCGGCCGGGACCAAAGACAGGACGCTCGGGCCCTCGGGACCGGGAAGCGCGAAGCCCGCCAGCTCCAGAGCGACCAGGATCAGGAAGAAGGCCGCGACCGCGCCCGCGAGCCGGGTTCGGGCGGTCACGAGCCGAAGAGCCAGTGGGCCGCGCCAGCGCCGGCGATGGCGCCGAAGAGGGCCGGGGCCGCGCGCAAAAGATGTTCAATGGGACCCACCCGCCCCCTCGCCGGGCGCGTCCATCCGCTCCGCCGGAAGAAGCCCTTGCTCGACCTCCGATCGCCGGCCAAGGAAGGCGCCGCGAGCAGGGTTTGGGTCTCGAGACCGCGACGCGCGAAGAAGGCCTCCGCGCAACGGATCGCCTCCTCGTAGCTCTCGTAAGCTCCAATAAGCCGGCCCCGCCCGTCCTGGCGAAGTCGCTCGAAGCTTTTCAGGGCACACCTACGTCGGCTGAGGTCCACCCACCCGCACACCCACGCGCTGTCTTTGCCGGCCAGAAGGATCGCCTGCCGGGCCTGGGCGCCGTTGCCGGTGCTCGGGCCATCGGGTCTCCGGAGGCTCAGGGCGAGGCGCTCCCGGCCGAAGCGGAGGGCACCGAGCCGCTGGTCGAAGGACTGAGCGAGGTCGAAGGCTCGCTGGGCGTGCATCGTTGGTCCGGACATGCGGCCGAAAGCCAAGCGGGGCGCCGGCCGCGAAGCAAGTGGCGTGGCCATGAGGGGCCCCTCTGGAACGTGTTTCGCCGCGTCACAGGGGGCAAGAATTTCGATGGACCGATCTGGCGTATTGGCCGCCAAAGCGTCAAATGACCGACATGGGTTCGAGCACGACCTACGGCGCGGACCGGGCACGAAAGTTCCTGGCCGAGGCCAAGACGGAGGCGGAGCGGGGACGCGTCGACCTGGCGGTGAAGCATCTGGAGCTCGCCGCTGCCTTTGATCCGACCAACCAAGAGATCCGGCAAAAGCTGGTCGAGATGCGGGCCGACCCGCGAAGCCGTACCCGGGACCTTCCGCGACCGAACGACGAAGAAAAGAATCTACTCCAGCGATCGAGAGAAGCGGAGGAGAGCGGCAACATCGCCCTCGCGATGCAGCTGCTGGAGTCGGGACTTTCGGGCAGTCAGCGGGCTCGCTGCGCCTTTCGTCTCGGCGTCATGGCGGTCAAGCACGAGCGTGATCTCGACCGCGGTGTGAGCTTGCTCCGTCAGGCGGTCGAGGCGGCGCCGGGCAACGCGAGTTACGAAAAGACCTTGGCCCGACTCGAAGAGCGTCAGCGAAAAGCGAATCGGACCCCGACGAAGTGGCTTTCTCGTCTGTGGAGGTCTTGAAATCCAGTCCGTCCCCCGGCGATGACGATGAGGCATGGACCCGTTGCGCTATGCCGTCCTCGGCCCGCTCGCGTCCACCGCGCCCAACCGCGCCTTTCTCGGCTGCGTGGTTCGAGACGGCGTGCCTCGCCCCGACGAGCCCATCGCTGTCGTGTGGTTGCCCGATGAGCTGGCTCTCGATCCCGACGCGCTGAGTCAGCTTCGCCGCCAGGCGGCCTGGGTTCGAGAGCTGCGCCACCCCCACGTCGTCGGCGTCTTCGGGATCGAGGAATTCGACGAAGGTTGGGCGCGGATCGTCGAGATGATCGACGGCGAGCCTCTACCGGTGGTGGCGGATGGGCTTCGGGAGCGTGGGATGCTCAGCCCCGAGGTCGTGGTCCGGATCGGTCTCGACGCGGCGGCCGGGCTTCAGCACGCCCACGAGTTCGGCGAGACCAGCAACGGCCAGCCCATCGTGCACGGTGGCGTCCGACCCGAGACTTTGATGATGGGCTTCGATGGCCGCACCCGCGTGTCGGGCTTCGGGGCCTCGGCCTTTCGGCCCTTCCGCACCTTGCTCGAGGGCCGTCGCGCCACCGCTTTCCTCGCCCCCGAGCAACTCCTGGGCGGCGCCGACAGCGCGTCGGTCCGGACCGACGTATACGGTCTGTCGGCGGTGCTGTTCGAGCTCCTCACCGGAGCGCCACCTTTTTGGGACGAGGCGGAGCTGGAGCCCGCGATCCTCACCCAAGACCTCCGCTTGCCCCCGGAGGTGGAAGGAGCCGAGGGCTTGATGGCCACCTTGCGCCGCGGCCTTCACCGAAGGAGCCCGCAGCGCTTCGACTCCATGGCCGATTTCGCGGCGGCGCTGGTGGCGGCGGGACCCTGCGACCGGCAGGTCCTCGTCCAGCGCCTCGACGCCGTCTTCCCCCCCGATGCCTTCATGCGGTCGGATCGCCGGTCGCTCCTCGCCTCGGCCAGCGACCCCGACGTGCTGGCGATCCTCGAGCCCCGCTTTCCCGAGGAGACCCCGCCGCGCCAGGAGCCGAGCACGCCGTGGTCCGAGCCATCAGAGCCGGGCCAGCCGCACTCCGCCGACGCGGCGGCGGGGCTCTCGGGGCCCATCGCTCGGTCCTCCGACCTGGCTGCGCCTTCGGGGGCGGAGGAGGGCGCGTCCCCGGGCGCCCCTGATTTCGGCCCCATCACCCACTTCGATCACAACGCCGGCGACGGCTCCAAGAGCGCCCTCGCCCTGGTGGCCGTCCTCGCCTTCGTGCTCATCGGCGTCGTGGCCTGGTTCGGCAAAGGCTCGACCCCGGAGGGTCTCGGTGCCCCCAGCCAGCGCCATCCCCTGCCGCCGGAGATGATCGCCGAGGCCCTCCGGGCCGCTCGCCCCCCACCGCCGCCCGAGGCGACCGGACCGCTGCGGCCGGTGGCCTTGGACGCCGCGCCGGCGGTGGAGGTCTTTCGCGGCAATGACCGGCTGGGTCGGACCCCGCTGCAAGCAGAGTTGCGGGCGGGGGCCCACGAGCTCCGCCTCACCGACGCCGAGCAGCTCATCAACGTGTACCGGCGGGTCGACGTGCGGGCCGAGGGCGATAACGCCTACCGCTTCGAGCTCGAGCCGGCTTCGGTCGTGGTCGACGCGCCCGCGGGCTCGGCCGTCTTCTTGAACGAAGTCCACGTGGGCGAGGCGCCGATCGAGCCGCTGGAGGTCTACGAAGGCCGCTACCTGGTCCTGGTCCAGCACCTTGGCCAAACCTTTCGGGCCCCGATCGCGGTCGCGCCGGGCCAGCGGGTCGCCATCGCCGCCGAGTTCGACTGAGCTCGGGATCGAGGTCCGAGTAGGATCGGGCCTCAGCCCTCCCAGCCGAGGGCGACCGAGAGATCGATCCCCGCCGGCTCACCGACGAAGGTCTCGGGCAGCTCCTGGTCGAGGGCGTTCTCGACCGAGATCCGCAGCCAGAAGCCTCGACCGAAGTCGATGCCCGCGAAGGCGCCCACTCGGACGAAGTCGTTGTCGAACCCGCTGCTGGCGCCCCGGCCCACGGCGTGGGCCTCCAGCACCCCACCCTCCGGATCCCAGCGCAGGCTGGAGCGAACGAAGACGCCGTCCTGGAGCAGATCTGCTC